>JALEPP010000167.1 GCA_022767075.1 Agathobacter sp.
TTCGCAGGGAAAGTGGGAATCTCCAATATGAGTATTTCTTCCCGATGAATGACCCGGAGACAGTGCTATTAATTGATAGCTGGAGTAGTCAGGAAGCGATAGACATCCATCATGGGACGCCTATGATGCAACAGATTATCAAGCTGCGGGAGAAATATGATCTACATATGAGGGTGGAGCGCTTTACGTCAGAGGATACAATACCGCAGAAAGACCAAGAATATATCCGTTCCTAGCGTGGAATGACCACCATGTTTAACGCCTCCCAGGTTATGCAGGGAGCACCGGAGGTGATTGCTTATGGAACAGCCTTGATGGGAAAAGTCAAAGCTGTTCCATTTATTTTGTGTTCCTTTGAAAAGAAACCAGTGGGGTTAGCGAGAAAAGGAAGTTCGAGACATTTGGGGTAACATCGTTTAAAATGTGAAGCATAAGGATAATTTTTTTATTATTCATGTAACGAATGAAGGAGATAAAACACTAATAGATGAAAGGAGGGGAAGGAATGCAGTCAATGGATGAAATCTATCAGACTTATGCCAAGACCGTGTATAAGTATTTGCTGAGTAAAGTAAGAGATGAACATTTGGCAGAGGAACTGACTCAGGAGACTTTTTATCAGGCCATCAAAAGCATTGATCGGTTTGATGGCAGATGTAAACTGTCCACATGGTTATGTGCAATTGCAAAAAATCAGTTGTTTGCTTATCAAAGAAAACATCCTATAGAAGAGTCAATTGATGAAAATCTTGAGTGTTTCGATTCTGGTATTGAGACAAAGATACTGAAGGAAGAACGTCGAATAGAAATTATGAAAAAGCTGCATTTGTGTTCGGAACCTTCCCGTGAGATTTTATATCTTAGAATTTTTGGCGGTTTATCTTTTCGAGAAATTGGTGAAATCATGGGAAAGACGGAAAACTGGGCACGAGTGAATTACTATAGGGCAAAAGAAAGCTTGAAAAAGGAGGTTGAGGAGAATGAGTAGAATTCCATGTGAAATAATTCGGGATTTGTTTCCGTCATACATCGATGAACTTACCAGTGAGGTTACCAATCAGGCGGTCGAAGCACATATTTTGGAGTGTGATTCCTGTAAAAATATTCTGGGGCAAATGAGAAATACGGATTTTGAGACGGACGAAAAGGAAGTAAAAGAAATTGATTTTTTAAAGAAGACAAAGAAGAGCCTCCATAAAAAACTGATTTCCGGAACAGCTTTGGTATGTGTGCTTGCTTGCTTGTTTTTGATTGGGAGATACTATTTCTGGGGGCAATATGTCAATGCGGACTACCTATCTTATAATTTAGAGGTGACAGGAGAACATATGACAATTGCAGTTAACTCTACATCCAATCAGGGAATCCAGAATGTGGAATTTCACGAGGAGGAAGGGATTGTGGAGCTGACTACACGTTGTGTTCCGAAAAGTGTTTTTTACAGGGAATCCTATGACGCTAGCTTTGAGGCAACGGAGCAGATTCGCCAGGTTTGGATAGGAGATCGAATCGTATGGGCAAATGGGGAGGAAATATCGCCCCTCACATCCAAGCTTTTTGATGTATACAATCCGTACATTGGAAATATGCCTTCCAACGAAGAAATTGTAAAAGTATTGAACATGGCTGCATATACTGGGGGCTTTACCAATGAACTTCAGACTTCGGAGGAACCATATTCTTGGAGGATGATATTCAAAAATGAGTATTCATCCGATAGACAGGACGCATTTGAGGAGAGACTTCAGAATTATGCATATATTCTTCTGGCTCAGATTGGAAATTTAGATGAGATAGTTTATGATTATAAGGTGGATGGGGAGAGTTATACTATGTCCATAACCAGTGAGGATGCAAGCTCTTTCTTAGGGATAGATATAAAGGAAGCTGGAACAGATGTCAATTTGTTGGAAAAGCTCGTGAGAAAAACGGGACTTTCCAATGTGGTGTTGGGCGGTGTGATGGTTGAATCCAATGCTCAGATTGAATTTGAAAACGAGGTTCAAGAGGATAAAGTCATGGAATTTACCGTAATTAACTATGCAGATGATGATATCTATGGGATGTCAGTGAAGGTAGATAGCAAGAAGTGTTCGGGAAGTCAGTCCATGAGAAACGCCAGCGGTGAAGCCCTGTCAGATGGGGAAAATGTGAATTTCCAGTTGATTCCACAGGATTTTAGTACCGTAATCAGGGACGGGGACAGTGGGAAAGTAACGTTATCTGTGGTAGATAAAGATGGAAAGGATTATGAAGTTCAAGGTGAGGTAGACGTGGATTTATATTGGGGAAATCAGTATCGTGTCATTTTGTCCGGAAATAGAGAAGACGGATATTTTCTGGGGCATTAATTTTCATATCAAAAGGAGAATAACATAATGGCAGACAGTTCTGCTAATAGAACAAATGACATGGATTCACAGTAGAAAGGGGTAGCCATGAATGATATTATTATTGTTGGTATTATACTATTCTTGGTTGGGCTGGCAATATCATATATAAGAAAAGAAAAAAAGAAAGGTAATAAATGTGTTGGTTGTCCTTCCGCCGGCAGCTGCCAGTCAAAGAGCTGCTGTCCCCAGAAGCAAGACCACCAAGACAAATAGGAAAGGAGCCGCTTATGGTAAAGCATGTGATTTTATGGACCCTCAAGGAGGAGTACAGCAGGGAAGAAAAGGAGTCAATCAAAGCAGGAATTAAGGAGGGATTGGAAGGCTTAAAGGGTCAGATTCCGGGATTGTTGGATATTAAGGTAAATGTCAACGGTCTTTCCAGCTCCAATGCTGATTTGATGCTGGACTCTACCTTTGAAAATGAGGATGCGTTAAAGACATATGCAAAGCATCCGGCTCATGTGGCTGTGGCAGATGGAAAGGTGCGTCCCTATACAGCCAGCAGAACCTGCTTAGATTACGAGGTATAAACCCAAAGGGGAGAGGTTTGCCATGGAGCTGCTACCATAAACGTAGAAAAATTTGACTTGCAGGAAAAGGGAGATCATAGATGAAGAAGATACTTATAACCAACGATGATGGAATTCAGTCAGATGGTTTGATTCGTTTGGCAACCATGGCAACGGAGCTTGGAGAGGTGTGGGTGGTAGCCCCGGACGGACAGAGAAGTGCCATGTCCCATAGTATCACGTTGAGAGATAGCTTTGATGCTTGGGAGGTGGAGTTCCCTGTTGCCGGAGTACATGCCTACGCGTGCAGTGGAACTCCTGCGGATTGTGTAAGAATTGGTGTCCTGAATATTGTTCCGGGGAAACCGGATCACGTATTTTCCGGAATTAACTATGGATATAATATGGCATCGGATCTCCAGTACTCCGCAACGGTAGGTGCAGCTTTTGAGGCGGCATTTCAAAAGATTCATACCATTGCCTTTTCGGAAGGGTCAAGTGAGGTTCATGAGGTAACCGATCGGTATCTGAAAGAAATCGCACAGGAGCTACTGGAAAAACCTTTAGGCAGGAATGAGATTTGGAACGTGAATTTCCCTGAATGTACCTTAGAGCAATGTGGCGGTGTATTAAAGGACCGGGCAGTATCTACGGATGACTTTTATAAGGACAGCTATCATGAAACGAAAACATCAGGTGGGAAAGTGACGTATAAGGTTGAGGGAAAGCGACACTTTGAAGCAGAAGAAGGGACAGATTTGAGAGCCATTCTTGATAACTATGTATCAGTAGGCAGAGCGAAGAATATTTCATAATGCCACAAAGCGCCTTTTGATTGTAAGCAGCAATCAAAAGGCGCTTTGTCATTACCAGTCCTGAGGGACAGTACCTGCTATTTCCTGCATTTCCTCATCAGCCAGAGCCATGAGGTCTGCGCAGTGCTTGAGTTTTCGTTGAGCTTCTTCTGTAAATTCCCGATCCTTTTTATAGCGAAGCTGATGTTCTGTGCTTGCCCAGAAATCCATCGCAATGGTGCGTATCTGGATTTCCACAGGGATATTTTTCGTGGTTTCTGAAAAATAAACCTGTACCGTTACGATAAGGTGAAGACTGCGGTAGCCATTTTCCTTTGGTTGACGGATATAATCCTTTACCTCAATTACCTCGATGTCATGCTGCTTGACCAGCATTCGGGCCACATAGTAAACATCCTCAATAAAAGGACAAACCACACGTACTCCTGCAATATCGTGGACGTTGGCTAAAAGGGCACTTGCTGTCATAGGCAAGCCCTTTTTTTGCATCTTGTAGATGATGCTTTCCTTGGACTTGATACGACTGGAGATGCTGGATATGGGATTTCTGTCGTTGCTGAACTGGAATTCTCCTTTCAAAATGTTCAGCTTAGCTGTTATCTGTTGGATGGCTGCCTCATGTAAATACATGAGCTGGCGATACTGGCGCTCCATATCCAGATAATCCACCGTCTGTGGAAGAGAAAAGTTGGTTTCCTCCAAAGGGCCGGACTCGTCTTCAATCACTACAATATTCTTTTCTGTTACCTTGGTAATCTCTTTTGTACTCATATAATGTATTATAACTGTTTTTATGGGTAAAATGGATTAAGTTTTTATTAAATAACAGTAATGGGGACATCGACATTCTGTGAGATTCAAGTTATAATAGAGATAACTATATGGACAGGCTGCAAAGGATTTTGCCTGTCAGGAAAGAGGGGTATGAGATATCCATGGAAAAAAGAAATCACGTGAAGCTTAGAGCAATATTCTCATCATTGATCTTGGCGATAGCCGTATTTTTGGAAGTCTACGTTATGATGAATGATTCTAAGAATTATGTTCTACTTGCGGTGTTTGGAATTCTTGCAGTTGTAACGTTGTACCTGCTGCTAGATAATCTCTTCAAGTTAGATTCACAAAAGAAAAAAGAATTCGAAGAGTATTATGAGAATCTTGCCAAAACGGAAAAAGCGACCTACTTGATGCTCAAGAAGAATTTTGGGGATTTAGAAGACAGAATCAATGTATTAGAAAAAACCTTAAAGGTTCCTACAGAGGATATCATCAATGCCCAGAAGGCGGTAGCAAAGGTAACCATCAACAGAAGCAGAGAGAATTCGGATGCGATTCTTAACTCCAATGACAATCTTATGGAGGAGTTGATTAAGTTACGCAGTTACTTGGAAAATGCTAATAGTGATATGAAGGGAATGCAGAAATCCTTAGTATCAGAGCAGACAAAAGAGATGCTTTTGAAACAGCAGGAGATTCTTACGGGAATCAAGGATATGGCAATTACCTTACAGCAGGATATCGTAAATGGAATGAGTAAGACTGCTGTATCCTATATCCCGGCACCAACCGTTGTACCGGCTGAACCTGTACAAGAGGAGGTTCCAGCAACGGAGCCTGTGGAAGAAGCAT
>JALEPP010000169.1 GCA_022767075.1 Agathobacter sp.
TCTTAATTTCTTCATATGTAGCCTTAGTCTCTGCGCTAGTAGCATCAAGCTCATCCAAGTCGATCTCTACTTCCAGATAATCATCCGCTTTTTGTTGGGACAAAAGAACAACACTCTCAACATGCTTGGTAAAAGGGAAAAGGTCAAAAGGTGTAATTTCTTCCACATGATACCCACGCCTGGTTAGATACTTCAGGTCTCTGGCCAGGGTGTCCGGTCCACAGGAAACATACACCACCTTCCTTGGCCCTAGGGTTACTACAGACTTAAGAAAGGTCTCCGTACTACCGGTTCTAGGTGGATCCATAATCACCACATCTGCTTTTTCTCCCTTAGACGCCATCCGAACCATAAAATCACCGGCATCCTCCTGGAAAAAGCGTATATTTTTTACGCCATTCCCTTTGGCATTGCCCACAGCATCCTGCACAGCCTCCTTGTTCAGCTCCACACCGATGACATTTCCGGCTTTGCCGCTGGCAATGATTCCAATGGTTCCGGTACCACAATATGCGTCAATGACTGTCTCTTTTCCGGTTAAGGCCGCACAATCAATTGCTTTCTTATATAGCTTCTCTGTCTGCTTCGGATTAATCTGATAAAATGCGGTTGGGGATATTCGAAACCGGTATCCACATAGCTCATCTGTGAGATAGCCTTTTCCATATACGGTAATATTTCTGGTTCCAAGGACCATACTGGTTTTTCTGTCGTTAACGTTGATTACTACCGTGGAAATCTCCGGGAATTTCTTTCTCAGCGCTTTTACGAAGTTGTTCTTAGATGGCAAAATAGGAGATGCCAAAACCAAAACCACCATCATCTCTCCGGTGGCAAAGCTCTTTCGTATCAGTACATGACGCAGGAGTCCATATCCGGTATCTTCATCGTAGACTCGAATCCTGAAGGAGCGCAAAAGAGACTTTATCTCCTGAATGACTTCATCCGCCTTTTCATCCTCGATGGCGCAGGATATAATATCCACAACCTGATGAGTGCCCTCCCGATAGACACCGGATATAATCTTTCCGCCCTTGATACACTGGAAGGTAGCATTGACCTTATGACGGTAATGGGTCGGATTCTCCATCCCAACAATGGGACTCACCTTTCCATATGCCCCAAGGAGCTTTTCCATTTCTTTTTGTTTTTCTTCCAGCTGCTTTTCATAAGGGACTCCCTGATAATTGCAGCCACCACATTTCTTATGATAAGGGCAGCCTGATGTACTCACGCTGCCCTTTTCCCTTATCTGTTCTTTTCTCATAAATTCTCTTATTTAAGTGATGCTGGGTTGATTTTCTTTGTCGCAATATCATCCTTAAGCATTGCAAGGAAGTCTTCTCTTGGAACAGTAGTAGACTTCTGCTCTCCGTGGAGACGATAGCTTACGGACTTCTCCTCCACCTCGTTCTTACCAAGAACTACAAGGTATGGAACCTTCTCAAGCTGAGCTTCACGGATACGATATCCAAGCTTCTCATTGCGCTCGTCAATCTCTACACGGATATTGTTGTCCTGTAAGTAGCTGTAAAGGTCATGTGCGTATGCATTTAACTCTTCATCCTCATTCTTAACAGGAAGAATCTTAACCTGTACAGGAGCAAGCCAAAGTGGAAGATTTCCCTTGGTCTCCTCCAGGATATAAGCCATAAAACGATCCAGAGATCCAAGAATCGCTCTGTGAAGGACTACTGGTGTCTTCTTCTCTCCATCCTTGTCTACATAGGTCAGGTTGAATTTTGCCGGAAGACAGAAATCCAACTGACAGGTAGAAAGGGTATACTCGTTACCTACAGCCGGTTTTACGTTGACATCAAGCTTTGGTCCGTAGAATGCAGCTTCACCGATTTCCTCGGTATATTCGATGCCAAGATTGTTTAATACCTTGCGAAGAGCATCTTCTGCTGTGTTCCACATTTCATCATCATCGTGATATTTTACTTTATCCTCCGGATCTCTCAGCGAGAGCACACAACGGTAATCTGTAATATTGAAATCCTTATAGGTCTCGAAAATGAGATCCACTACCTTCTTGAACTCGTCCTCAATCTGCTCCGGTGTCACGAAAAGGTGAGCATCGTTCTGGCAGAAGTGACGGCCTCTCTCGATTCCCTTTAAGGTTCCACTTGCTTCAAAGCGGAAATCATGGGCGATCTCACCGATACGGATTGGAAGATCCTTGTAAGAATGCATCTGATTTGCGTAGATCATCATGTGGTGAGGGCAGTTCATTGGACGAAGCACGAACGACTCCCCTTCTACCTCCATTGCCGGGAACATGTTGTCCTTATAGTGATCCCAGTGACCGGAAGTCTTGTAAAGGTTTACCGTACCCACACATGGAGTCATTACGTGAAGGTAACCCAGCTTACGCTCCTTCTCCTTGATGTAATTTTCAAGCTCCTGCCATACGGTGTATCCCTTTGGAAGGAACATTGGAAGTCCACGTCCAATCAAGTCATCTGACATGAAAAGCTGCATCTCTTTTCCGATTTTTCTGTGGTCGCGGTCCTTTGCTTCCTCTAAAAGTCTAAGGTGCTCATCCAGCTCTTCCTGAGTTGGGAAGCATACCCCGTAGATACGCTGCATTACATGATTGTTCGCATCACCCTTCCAGTAAACTCCGGAATACTTGATTAATTTAAAGTTCTTGCAAAGCTTTGTATTGTCTACGTGTGGGCCACGGCACAGATCCGTAAACTCTCCCTGATCGTAAACTGTGATGTTGCCATCCTCTAAGCCATTAATCAAATCTAATTTGTACTCATCTCCTGCAAAAAAATCTAATGCCTCTGCTTTTGACATCTCACGTCTGAAAATCTTCTTTCCTTCTTTGCAGACCTTTTTCATTTCCTTTTCAATAGCAGCAAGCACTTCATCATTTACTGCTGTATCTCCAAGATCAATATCGTAGTAAAAGCCTTCTTTTACAACAGGTCCTACCCAGAATTTTGCATTTGGGTACAAACGTTTTACTGCCTGAGCCAATACATGAGCACAGGAATGGTTGAGTGTGCTAAGCTCCTTGTCTTCTTTAAAGTCTACCATGATTATATCCTCCTAATCTATCACTCTGTGTAAGCATAAGAAAAACCCCTTACACAGAAACATTTTCTGCATAAGGGGCGAATTCATTTCGATTTCCGCGGTTCCACCCTATTTGGTTCTCATTTGACGATAACGGAATCACCGGGCCGGATTGGGGCCGCTCAGAGGTGGTTTTCCAGAAGCTTCCCTGCAAGATGCTCTCACCAACATGCATCTCTCTCTTGGCATTTCCCTTTCTGTACTTTTCTCTTCTACGCGTTGCCTTTAATTTAATTCATAAAAGCCAAACTGTCAAGTGGAATTATACCCCAAAAAACTGATCCATTACCTTGCGAATCTCCACGTTGAATTTGGCTCCGGTATACACACATCTCATAACCGCATTTTTGATTCGATCCTCATAATTGGTATCCTGACACCTGAGAAGCACTTCTCTAAGGGTCATCTGAATCAGCTTCATTTCACCCGTGTCCGGGTCCTTCAGCATCGTCTCATACACCTTGTAATTGTAATTCTTGCTGACAGCTTCGTACTCCACTACCGCCAGATCCATCCATTCCTTGTAGGTCATTCTCTCACTCCCGTCCAAACCGCCTGGGACGAAGTACTTTGACCTTGAATTGTCCCAACCGGTTCTTATACTCTCACCAGAGCTTGTATCGGTTTTTCTTCCTTTTTTTCATCATACAACATATCCGCAAGCACGTACAGTTTTTTCGCAATTCCTTTGCGCATCCTTCGTCCCAATACACTTACCGGTTTCTTCTCAGCCTTGACCTTGTCACTCAT
>JALEPP010000043.1 GCA_022767075.1 Agathobacter sp.
GCAATTTGCCAAACGGAGCAATCAAGTATCCAATTAAGGTATATCTCCAGAACTTTCTGGCCTTGATGCGGGCTCCGGTGGTCATCAGCCATAGAATTCCTGCAAGCATCCAAAGGACATAGCAAAGGATTGTTAAGATCAGAAATTCTACAAAGGATAATGCTCCCGTTGTGTAAATATAGGCAAGACCCACATTTCCACATGCACCCAGGCTTACGATAGTGCTACCGGCTACCCAGATGAAAATGTATGGAAGTCGATCAAACCAGGTAAGTCGTAACTGAGCATCCCCTCTGTGATATCCCACCTGGCACATGAGTAAAATAATTGAAACAAGGAGCACGATGATACATACTGCAACCATCGGTGCTGCCACGAGCTCCAAAAGATCTAACCAGGTAATAAAGCTCTCTGCCTGACCAAAGTAATCGATGGTTCCATCCGAAAAGGTGTGATCCCAGCCTGCAATCTTGCTCTGGTCCAAAGTAACATAGAGGTGATACTGCATATATGGCTCTTTATCTCCCGTATATACACCAATCCCGTCTTCTCCTATGTGGATGTCCTCTGTATCCAGCGCACATATCAGATTCTCATCAATATGGCTGATACACGTTAAATCTAATACACGTTCTCCGTCATTCACCTCAAGATCTTCAAACATGCTATCAAATTCATATAAATCGATGTAATAGTGCGGAGTAAGAAAAAGCTTTCCGTCTGCTAAGTGCTCTTTTTTCTCCAACAGTTCCTGAAGAGAGAACTTTCTCTGGGAACTGCTTGAATAAAATCCCGGGATGTCATCCTCTGCCTGGGTATCATCCTCCGGATGTGAATCCGTCTCAGTTCTTACATCATAATAAAATGTTTCCGTGTAATAGGATTGTGACTCACCGTCGTATCCCTCTGCCTCCACTTGAAGCAGTGGCACGTAGCCATAATCCGTCTGTCCATAGAACAGTCCCGTACTAATCTCGTAGGCATAGTTGATGAAGGAATAATTGGTCCAGCCCATATCGTGCTCCATGGCATATGACTCCCCCAGTACCCTGCCGGGAAGGTTTCCTTTCTGCACATATATATCGGATTTCTCATCTACCACATAGTCTTTACCGGCCTCTTCCAGCTGCTTTTTGTCTCCATAGAGGAGCTTCTCCTCCTCCACCGGAATGACATTGTTCTCCCGGTCTCCCTGAACCAGCTGCCCGGTAAGGGCATAGAGAATCGGGCCGCCCTCCAGCGCATCCAATTTTTGCTCATCCGTATTGATTACATCATCCCACAGATATTCGTATGCATAGCTGTCCAGCAATCGACTATACACCATATCCTGCACACTGACATTCTCATATCTCATTGCCCCAAACAGGCACAATCCCAATGTTCCCACAATCGATCCTGCAAAGGATATCATCACCAGGACGATTGCTATTCCCTTTACCAAAAGGGAGCCTCTATTTCGTTTCATCTGAATCTCCTTCCATCTTGTAGCCCCGTCCCCATACTACCTTCAGGTAACGTGGCTCAGCAGGATTGATCTCTATCTTTTCCCGCAAATGACGGATATGTACTGCTACGGTATTCTCTGTACCAAAGGCTTCGTCCTTCCATACCTTTTCATAAATCTGGTTTGGAGAAAACACCTGTCCCGGGTTTTCCATGAGAAGCTTCAAAATGTCGTACTCTGTTCTGGTAAGAGAGACTAATTCTCCATCCAGATATACCTCCTTGCTTCTGTCATCCATAGAAATCGGTCCAATGGTAATGCACTCCTGTTTCTGGAGCCCGCCACCAAGCTGAAGGTATCTGCGAAGCTGTGATTTTACTCTTGCCTGAACCTCCACCGGATTAAACGGCTTTGTCACATAATCATCAGCTCCTACCATAAGCCCAAGGACCTTATCGGTATCCTCACTTTTTGCCGTGAGGAGAATCACCGGCACGTTGCTGATTTCACGGATTTTTACCATGGCCTGGATTCCATCCATCTTTGGCATCATCACATCCATAAGCACCAGCTGAATATCTTCGTTCCGGATAATATCCACCGCTTCTTGTCCATCATATGCCTCATATACCCGATAACCATCGCTGGTCAGATAGATTTTAAGAGCAGACACAATATCCTTTTCATCATCACATACTAAAATGTTATACATATTATCCTCCGGAGTAATCAAAAACCGCTACAGGAGAGGTCTTGATTTGATACTCTCATTGTAGCGGTTTTATTATGAATTTCCAATTAGTTAACTCATTAAGATTCGCTTAAGAAACTACTTTTTCTTTCCAAGAATCCGATTATCTGCTGTTTGCTGGCTCTACGCATACTGATTTTCCCTTGATTTTCACGTTCTTCATGGCCTGCCATACATCCCTTGCGCATTCCTTTGGAACCTCCACAAAGGTATATCCATCATGAATATCGATGGCTCCAACCACACGTCCCGGTATTTTCGCTTCACCGGCTACTGCCCCAAGGATATCTCCCGGCTTAATCTTCTGGTTCCGTCCAATATTAATGAAGAAACGCACCATTCCTTCCTCTGCTCCTGTGTCTCCCTCCAGCGCATCCTCTATGGTTCTCTCCTCCTTGGAAAGCTCTACTCCGCCGATTGCCTGCTTCAAAAATGCCGCTGCAATATCCATGGCCGTATAATCCGAGGTATTTACCATCTGATCGATGAGATCGATCATATCTCTTAGGTTCTCGTTGTCGATAATATTTCCGATATCCTCTAAGATTTTCTCTGCTTTGATCTGAGCTACATCGTCGGTAGAAGGAATTGGCTGTGCCAAAACCTTGGTCTTACAGTATCTTTGAATCTCCTTCAGCTTGTAGATTTCTTTTCCTTTTACGAAAGTAAAGGCGCGTCCGGTTCTTCCTGCACGACCGGTTCTTCCGATTCGATGTACATAGTACTCGTCATCCTGTGGAATATCGTAGTTGAACACGGCCTCCACGTCATCCACATCGATGCCCCTTGCTGCCACGTCTGTTGCAATGAGTATTTCCGTCTTTCCTGTTCGGAAATTCTTCATCACACGGTCTCTGGACTGCTGCTTCATGTCTCCGTGAAGACCTTCTGCCAGGTATCCTCTGGAGTTTAGCTCCTGGGCAAGCTCGTCTACCATACGCTTGGTATTACAGAAAACCAAAGACAGCTTTGGTCCATAGTAATCCAACAGGCGACAGAGCACATCCATCTTGTCATGGCGACGTACATCATAGTAATACTGCTCAATGCTAGGAGCGGTAAGCTCCTTCTTTTTGATTTTAATCTGAGTTGCGTTCTTCTGATATTTTCTGGTAATCTCCAGAATTGGCTTTGGCATGGTTGCAGAGAACAGCACCGTCTGTCTATCCTCATTGGGTATGTAGTCCAGAATTGTCTCGATGTCATCTCGAAAGCCCATGTTCAGCATCTCGTCGGCCTCGTCCAATACAATGGTATCCACATAATCACAACGGATGGTCTTGCGGCGAAGATGGTCCATCACACGGCCCGGTGTTCCGATAATAATCTGTGCGCCACCCTTTAAGGCCTTTATCTGTCTATTAATGTCTTGTCCGCCATACACGCACAGGACCTTTACTCCATGCATGTATTTTGCAAATTTACGAATCTCATCAGCCACCTGAATCGCAAGCTCTCTGGTAGGAGAGAGTACAAGTGCCTGAGTCTTTTTGTTGGAAGGATCCACCTTCATAAGAAGCGGAATACCAAAGGACGCGGTTTTCCCGGTTCCCGTCTGGGCTTGTCCCAGAACATCTGCACCGGACAGAACCGCAGGGATTGCCTGGGCCTGAATGGGGGTTGCCTCCTCAAATCCAATCTCCTTAATGGCGCGCAAAATCTGAGGACTAAGTCCAAGCTCTTCAAAAAATACAGTTTCCATATGTAATTCCTTTCTAGGCTATGTACTGCAGGAATATCCTGCAGGTATGATAAAGCAACCGCGAAGTACTTGTATCTTTACTACTTATAAACTCAAACGAAAACGGAAAACATGTGTTAAAACTGTAAAAAATACGCGATTGCAAGTAGTCTCTTTTTTTCTTTCTACTATAGATTATGTATCACTATGGTTTTCGTTCCCGGAGATTTCCCCTATGGCATAGTGATTTCTGGTTTTTCCCTTGATGTTGTACAGATTCTGATCCGCAGCTTCCATAAAATCAGCAAAGCAGCTTCCGGGCTTTGGTGTTCCATAACACATTCCCTGAGATACCGTCATCACCGGGAGGGCTTTGGAATACTTGTGCTCGATATTTAATTGCTCCACTGCTTCCTTGATGGCGCTCATGGCAGATATCGCCCGTTCCTTGGTGATTCCGTGATATAAAAGGACAAACTCATCCCCTCCATATCTGGCGCAAAAGCCCTGTCTCTCGGTGGCAATTCTGTTAAGCACCTTTCCAAGAGCAATCAATGCTTCGTCTCCATACTGATGTCCGTAGTGGTCATTCAGCTCCTTGAAGTAGTCAATATCCATAATCTCTACTGCCAGAGGCTCCTGTTTTTGGATTGCCTCATCAAAAAGCTGGCTTGAAGTCTCATCCAGCTTATAGCGATTCCACAGGTGAGTCAATGGGTCCTCCATAGACTTCCGCTGAAGTCTGGTGTTTTCCAGCTCCATGTCCTGCTGTTTTTGCTCTGCAAAAGCAAGATCCCTCTGAAGATCCAACATCACATTAATCATTTCTCTTGCTTCGTTCTCAATGTACTCCGAAAGCTCAAAATACAATCCGGCTTCCTTCAGATACTCTGCATTCTTTCCTCTGCTGCGGTAGTATTTTACCTTTAGGGAAATGATTTTTTGCTGAAGATATACCGTCTGGGAAATCTTGACAATTGGCTCTATCATATCAATGATTTTCCAGAACTCATCATCATAGTCTGTCTGTAACAGCATTCTCAAATAGTCATAGTAATCATCAAACAAATCCATAATCGGAATATTCCCGGTGGTATGCTCCCCCACCAGGCGGATGCGAAGATCTCTTTCCTTTACCTGATTTTGTTTGTGATAGTACATTGCCTCTACGCACCACATGGATATTCGATCCACATCCTCTGCGTATTTCCAATGGTCGGCCTGTAAAAAGTCAAAAAGCTTTTGCATTTTATCATACTTTCCCTGAAAAAGATAGCATTTTGACAAATTTACCAGAATGCTAATGGAAAACGAATGATACTCCGGAAGCAAAGGATTTTGTTTTATCTGTTCCTTGGCTCTCTTAAAGTACTCTTCTGCTTCTTCATAGCGACCGGCTTTGATATCCATGGAACCAACATTGATATCAATGGCACACCGCTGTCCCAAGGAATTCTCATAGTAATTGCAGCATTCCATGGCTTTTCGATAATACTCAATGGCCAGAGGATAATTCCCTCTGTTGGCGGCAAGGATTCCCATACAGTTATAGCTGCGTGACAGAAGCTCCCATTCCTGTACCTGAGCAAGATAACTGATTGCCTTGCTGGTACAGCTCAAGAAATTGCTGCTGTCATTGAGACAATAATAAGTCTGTCCCAGGTAAAAATAGGCAAATCCCAGAAGGGCGGAATCCTTCTTATTCATAGCCAGCTCAATAATTTCGTTACAATATCGAAGAGTCAGCTCCGCATCAATTCCAATATTCTGTTCTACAGCTTCAAGCCAGGCTCTGGTATTGCTGTCATATGCCCTGAAATTCATACGTTTCTGACCCCTCTTTCCTTTGGTTTTTTATGCTTCACGTGTTTCACACAAACTTCTCTCTTATCTTTCTATTCTTTAAGCTCTTCTGTATATTTATCGGATATAATTCAGTGGATTTACAGCCTCTTCTCCATTTTTCATGGCAAAATAGAGATTTGGGCCTTCGGTAGAGTAGTATTTGCTAGGCTCTGTGATATAACCGATTACATGGCCATCTAACACTTCATCTCCCACTGCGAAATTCAAATCCTTCAGCTGTCCATACACTGCAGTGTATCCATCTCCAAGGTCTTCCACAACCGTAAGACCGGTTTCTTCATTCTCGTAAATCTCCTTAATGACACCCGGAGCCGCAATTTTTACTTCATCATTTACGTCGGCATCAATGACCATGGCATCGTGATAACGATATTCCTCCATGGTTGGAAAATAGATGGTATTTTCCATGCTGTATGGCAAAAGTACATTGCCCTTTACCGGCCAGATAATACCCTTGTCCTGATTAAAATGTCTCACATTGGCAGCTGCATCCACCGGGGCAACACCTTGATCCTCTTCCCCCGAATTTTCTCCCTCTGCCTGACTTACATCTGTATGGTTCTGGTTCGTTTCATCAGATGCCTGATCCACGGAATCCTTTTTCTCTTCTTTTTCGGATACTTTGTTTTCTGACGTGTCTTTCTGATTCGTATCGGAATTCTTCTTTGGTTCCAGTAATGAAGACACCTGGTAAGTGGAATGCTCTGTCTCCGTTGTCATTTCACTTGCCAGGTTTTGATTTGGTTTTTTCTGTCCCACCTTATCGACTGCAAAAATCCCTGCAAACCCAAAGGTGGCGATGGCCACGCAGGCCACTGCTGTGTAATATGCTTTTTTCTTCATGGGGCTCCTCCTGCTATTATTTTTAATAACAGTATCCCCACCTTTTCCTAAGTCTATACGTTTTTTGTCACATGGTCATAGACGATATCGGAAAGCCTTGCAAACTTTTCCAGGGACAATGCCTCTCCACGAATGGTAAGCGGTTCCCCAAGCTCCTCAATACATTTTTGTATCTCCTCCTTGGTAAGTCCCTGAATCCCTGCATTGCTCAACCCGTTGGCCAGAGTTTTTCTCCTCTGGTTAAAGGATGCTCGTATAATTTGAAACATTAATTTTTCATTTTTTACGGTAACAGGCGCTTCCCGATGTCTGGTTAGCCGAATGACCGCACTTCCTACCTTAGGCTGTGGCATAAAACAGCTAGGTGGTACCGTTACAACAATTTCCGGTTTTGCATAATACTGTACTGCAAGTGACAATGCTCCATATTCCTTGGAGCCCGGTCCCTCCTGCATACGGTCAGCCACTTCCTTTTGCACCATAATGGTGATGCTGTCAATTGGCACATGGCTTTCAAACAGTCCCATAATAATTGGAGTCGTAATATAGTATGGAAGATTTGCTACAACTTTAATCGGCTTTCCACCATTTCTCTCCCTGGCAAGCTTTGCAATATCTACCTTCAGGATATCCTCATTCATCACCTCTACATTGTCGTAAGCACTTAAGGTGTCCTGCAAAATTGGAATCAGGTTGCTGTCGATTTCTACCGCAACTACCTCTCTTGCGGATTCACAGAGATACTGGGTCATGGTGCCAATTCCGGGTCCGATTTCCAACACGAAATCGTCCTTTGTAACACCGGCTTCGTAGATAATCTCCTCCAAAATATGGGGATCTATCAAGAAGTTCTGTCCAAATTTCTTTTGAAATTGAAATCCATATTTCTGGATCACTTCTATGGTATTCTTTGGATTACCAAGTGTTGCCATATGTCCCTCCTTTGGAAAACAGTGTCCTGGCATTTTCTCTTGTAGCTTTGATTACTTCATCGGTATTGGTACCTTTTATGAATGCAATCTTATCTGCTACATAGATGAGATTGGTAGAATCGTTTCTGGTTCCCCGATTTGGTTCCGGTGCCATGTATGGACTGTCCGTCTCTAAAAGGATCCGGTCCAGCGGCAAGACTTCCACCGTTTCTGTCAGCTTTTTGGCATTTTTAAAGGTTACCACACCACCAATTCCGATGTAATAACCCAGCTTTACATATTCCTTTGCCATTTCCGGGCTGTAGGAATAGCAGTGAATCACGCCTCGAATCCCCCTATATTCCGGTGCCGAAAGGATATCAAAGGTATCCTTTGCCGCATCTCTGGAATGGATAATTACGGGCAATGCCATTTCCTTTGCCAACTCCAGCTGTCGACGGAACCAATATCTTTGCCTTTCCTGTACCTGCTCTTCCTTGTCCCAATAGTAGTCTAATCCGATTTCTCCGATGGCTACTGTTTTCTCATAGGAAGCAAGCTCCCTTAGGCGTGTCATGGAAGCTTCACTTAAATCCTCAATATCACTTGGGTGCACGCCTACTGCGGAATATACGTGGGAGAACTGCTTTGCCAGCTCTACAGAAGCCTCGCAGCCTCTCATAGATGCCCCAACGTTAATTACTGTGGTAATGCCTTTTTCCGGCAATCCGGCTATCAGCTCCTGACGGTCCTCATTGAATTTCTCATCATCATAATGCGCGTGAGTTTCAAATATCATACAAGATGTTCCTTTAATAATTCCAATTCTTCAACAAATATACAATGTGGGAATCTATGGTTTTTCACTCCATCCATACAGTCCTCAAAGTCCATCCATTTCACACTCTCGATTTCCTCTGTCTGCAGAGCAAACTCATTTTCCTCAAGGTCTTTCCACAACATATATACCGCAAAGACCTGATTATCCAAAAAATCCTCCCCATGGAAGTCCCCTTTTTGGAAAAAAGACTGCATTCCCACATAATGAAGCTCTTCTGGTAAAACAGTAAGTCCCAGCTCCTCTTTTAGCTCTCTTATCGCAGACTCCACATAGTCCTTTCCTGCTGGAATGTGTCCTGCGGACGAGATATCATAACAGCCCGGGAAGGAATCCTTTTGCTGACAACGCTTCTGCAATAAAATCTGTAGGTTTCCCTCTTTTTTGCGAAAAATCCACACATGGGCGGTGCGATGTCTCGCACCAACCCTGTGGGCTTCTGTCCGTTCTATGGTTTTTCCCGTTGGATTTCCAAATTCATCCACAATATCAAAATATTCCATAGCGTTTTCCTCTGTAGATTCTTTCTCTGACATAATTTGCCACTAACAGATTTCTGCTCCTGCCGGCATATCCTTTTCCGGCTTCATAAGGGCAAGATTGCCCTCTGTATCCTCTGCGCAAAGAAGCATACCTTCTGATAACACTCCTGCAAGCTTTGCCGGTTTCAAATTCACAAGAACCATAACCTTCTTGCCTACCATCTCTTCCGGTGTATAGTACTTGCGGATTCCGGATACAATCTGTTTTACTTCGCTTCCAATTTTTACCTGTGAGCAAAGAAGCTTCTTTGATTTCTCCACAGCTTCACAAGCGATGATCTCACCAACCTGGAACTGTAATTTCTCGAAATCGTCAAAGGTGATTTCTTCCTTTCTCTCAGTATCAATTACACTGTTGTCCGATTTTGCAGTCGAATCCTCACCTGCAAGCTTTGCCTGCTCTGCCTCGTACTCTTCCTTCTGCTTTTTCTGGATTTCCTCTACCTGTGGCATAACCTGAGCTGCATCCAGACGGGCAAAGAGAATCTCCGGAGTCTCAGTTACCTTGGTTCCGTTTTCATAGAGACCAAATTCTTCTAACTGCTCAAGGTCACGAAGACCTGTTGAAAGCTGAGCCGCAATCTTCTCTGCCGTCTCCGGAAGGAAGCTGTGAAGCAGGCTTGCTCCGATGGTAATGGACTCTACCAGGTTGTACATTACTTCTGCAAGGCGGTCTTTTGACGCCTCATCCTTTGCAAGTACCCAAGGAGTGGTCTCGTCGATGTACTTATTACAACGGCGGAATACTGCCATAACCTCTGTGATGGCATCTGCCACACGAAGCTTATCCATTTTATCCTGTACTCTTGCTTTTGCTCCTGTTACAAAGCTCTTAAGGTCTGCGTCTACATCCTCAGCTACGCCTGTACTTCTTACGACACCGTCGAAGTATTTGTTGCTCATAGAAACGGTTCTGTTTACCAGATTGCCAAGGACGTTGGCAAGGTCTGAGTTGAAACGCTCGATAATCAGCTCCCAGGTGATAATGCCATCATTTTCAAATGGCATCTCGTGAAGCACAAAATAACGGGTGGCATCTACTCCGAAAAGACGGACCATATCGTCTGCGTAGATGACATTTCCCTTTGATTTACTCATCTTATCTCCACCCTGAAGCAGCCATGGGTGTCCAAATACCTGCTTTGGAAGCGGAAGGTCCAGCGCCATTAAGAAGATTGGCCAGTAAATGGTGTGGAAACGAACAATATCTTTTCCAATTAAGTGTAAGTCCGCTGGCCAGTTTTTGTTGAATAGGTCGCTTGAACCGTCTGGGTCGTAGCCTATCTTGGTGATGTAGTTGGTAAGAGCGTCAAGCCATACGTATACCACATGCTTTGGATCAAAATCTACCTGAATTCCCCAATTGAATGAGGTTCTGGATACACATAGATCCTGAAGTCCCGGAAGAAGGAAGTTATTCATCATCTCGTTTTTACGAGAAACCGGCTGGATAAACTCCGGGTGTGTATTGATATGCTCAATCAAACGGTCTGCATATTTGCTCATTTTGAAGAAGTAGGCTTCTTCCTTGGCTGGTTTTACTTCTCTTCCACAGTCCGGACATTTTCCATCCACAAGCTGTGACTCGGTCCAGAAGGACTCACATGGAGTACAGTAAAGGCCCTCGTAAGAGCTCTTTTAGATGTCTCCCTGATCATAAAGTTTTTTGAAAATCTTCTTAACGCATTTCTCATGGTCCTGATCCGTGGTTCTTACGAAGTTATCGTAAGAGCTGTTGACCATATCCCAGATGTCCTTAACATCTCCGGCCACCTTATCCACGTACTCCTTTGGAGTGATTCCCAATGCCTCTGCTTTTTCCTGGATTTTCTGACCATGCTCATCTGTTCCGGTCTGGAAATACACGTCGTATCCTTCTGCTCTTTTATATCTTGCGATTGCGTCTGCCAAAATAATCTCATAGGTATTGCCAATATGTGGTTTTCCTGATGTGTACGCAATGGCAGTGGTCATGTAGAATTTTTCTTTGTTGCTCATTTTTTCTCCTTTCCTATCGAAAACCGGTGATAATAAAAAATCTCGCCTTCTCTCTTTGGATTACAATCTATTTCATCACAATCCACAAGATACAGAAGACGAGTTATCCCCGTGGTACCACTTCAATTCACTGATGCTTCCTGCATACAGCCTCATTCATGTCTATCAACATGTATCGCTATAACAGGCGAACCCGTCAACCCTTATCCGTCTCCATGCTTTCACATATACGGTTCATGATTGCCACTCCAAAGCCATGTTCTATTTCCTCTCCTTCATCTCCTTCCAGCGCCACCAAGATGTGTTCCACCTTGGCTTCCTGAGATTTCTCTGTAGAATTCCTTGAAATATACTCTCTTTTTCAAAGTGTTTGAAGCTTTATTGATTTGTTGCTAGTTATTCTTATAACTAGCTATAAATTTAGCACGAGTTTTCCTAATTGTCAAACCTTTTACATATCCCTCAAAACAATACATACTGCGTAGATTACATACATGAGGACCATGAGGAAGCCTTCCTTTTTGTCCAGCTTGCTCTTTGTCCATGCCATTACCCACACGATTAAGCTGAATACAATCAGTACAACGATATCAATAATGTTGTTGGTGATCATTTCAATAGGGCTGATTGCAGATGCGATACCAACTACCATAAGAATGTTGAACACATTGGAGCCGATTGCGTTTCCAAGGGCCATTCCGATTTCATTTTTTCTGGCTGCAACTACTGAGGTTACAAGCTCTGGCAACGATGTTCCGATGGATACGATGGTAAGTCCGATTAAGGTCTGGCTCATTCCCAGAGTCTCAGCGATGCGGCTTGCTGTATCTACCGTTAAATCGCCACCAACTGCAATGGCAATGGCACCGCCAATGATGTACACGACAGCCAGTGGCATAGACACCATCTTGATTTCGTCTGCTTCACTGTGTACTTCCTTTCCTGCTTTTGCTGCTTTCAGGGCTTCTCTCACCAGGAAAATAATGAATCCTGCAAAAAGTACTAAGAAAATCGCTCCATCCAGACGTCCCACTGACATTCCGCCCAGGATTCCAAGTGCCATCAAAAGAACGGCACAAATAACAGAAAATGGAAAATCTCTCTTTAGGGTTTCTTTTTCTACCGGTACCACAGTAAGCATCGCACAAATTCCGATTACCATCATCATATTGAAGATGTTAGAACCGATTACGTTACTGATTGCCATGGCGTTGTTATTTGCAAT
>JALEPP010000001.1 GCA_022767075.1 Agathobacter sp.
AGGAATTTATGAAACATGGGATCAGTGCAAGACCATGGTCCATGGATATCCCGGTGCCGTATATAAGAGCTTTTCGACCAGGGAAGAAGCACTTGCCTTTCTGGGGGAAGAGAACAAGGTCTGTGAATCGGAGAAAAAGGAAGAACTTCCGGAAAACTACGCCTTTGTGGATGGATCGTTTAACAGTGCTACCAACACCTATGGCTACGGAGGCTTTTTAGTACATGGTGGAAAAAAGGAGCTTCTCCAGGGAAGCGGCACAGAGGAAGAGATGGCATCCATGCGAAATGTGGCCGGCGAGGTTCTTGGCAGTATGGCTGCGATGAAGAAAGCCATAGAGCTTGGCCTTTCAGAGCTTACGATATTCTATGACTATATGGGCATTGAACAGTGGGCACTGGGGCAGTGGAAACGAAACAAGGCGGGAACCATAGCGTACTATGAATATGTCCGGAGTATTAAGGAACATATAAAATTATCTTTTGTAAAGGTAAAGGGACATTCGGGTGTGGAAGGGAACGAAGAGGCGGATCGACTGGCCAAGGAGGCGGTAGGGATTTCCTAGAAGAATTCCAAGAGTTTCTAAAATATCTTCTTTTCATATAACAGGAAAAAGGATATAATTAATAGGAATAAAGCACTAAGGGGGATGGCCTATGTATTGGCTTGAGAAGAACGAATATGCCGTGATTTATATCTTTATTGCATTGTTATTGGCTTTTGCAATATTTCAGATACGAGATCGTGTCGATAAGGTTGCTGGAATGATGAAGGTATTATTTGTGGCAGCATTGGTTACTGTGCTGGGATATAGCGTATCTTTGTATTCCAACAGTGTTGCGGTTGTGAGTCATGTAAACGCAGGGGTGTTTGTCTGTGAGGCGTGGCTTTTGACATTCTTTTATCAGGTGTCCAAAGCGTACGTGTCGGACGATAAAGAAAAGCCGTTACATAAACCATTTCTTATTTACGCACTTTTGATTTTGGATACGGTGTTGATTCTAGGTGGTGTTCATTCCGGCTTTTCACTAAGCTTTGAACCGGTCTGGGTAGGAGATTCCCTGTATGTGAAGCTGATTCCCGGAGTGGGATTTGTGATGCATCTGATTTTGTGCTATGGCATAGTGGGATATACCTGCTTTATTCTGATGCGAAAAGCTATGCGGGTGTCAGGACCTTACGTGCTTTCCTATGTGGGAATCGCCTTGGGGCTTATCACGTTGGTGGTATTAAATGCACTTTTTCTTTTTTACGACTGGCTGGTGGACCTTTCTATTGCGCTTTATGCACTGATGGCGTTAGTGCTTAATCAGTACATGTATCAGTATATTAATCACGTAGTGCGAAGAGAGATAAAGAATTATGTGGTTGATAATATGGACATGCCTCTTTTGTTCTTTGATTTGAATAATCGGTTGCAGGTATATAATGAACAGGCAGAGAGCTTTTTTAGAGCCACCCGAGATATGGATGTGAGAGAATTTATCCGCATCCATGGATTTGGAGATGTGATAACGGATGAAAATCAGCAAAAGGCGGATTTGAGCTTTAGCAAGGTGGTAAAGGAGAAGGACAGAATCTTTCTTATGCAGGGGAAGGCTCTTTCAGATAAAAGGGAGCGGTTTGTTGGAACCCTTTTCCTGTTTCATGATATTACCATTGAGGAACGGCTGAAAGAGGAAGCCAATTACAATGCCACTCATGACAAATTGACAGGACTTTGGAACAGAGAGTTTTTCTTTGAAATGTGTCGTCAGGTATTGAAGGCCAATCCCGATAGAAGGTTTTTAATGCTTGCAACAGATATTGAGAATTTCAAGATGTTTAATGCCATTCTTGGTCGAAAAGTGGGAGATGACCTTCTGGTTTCCATTGCAAAAATGTGCGGAACAAGAGATGGCAAAGACAGGGTGTTTGGACGCGTCAATGCAGATCGGTTTGCAGTGTTGATTCCAAAAGACGAATTCAACGAGGACAGATATCTGAATCTTCAAAAAGAAGTGTTTGCGGGAGAAGGCTTCTCCTTGAATATTAAGAATCATACGGGAATCTGCGAGGTTCAGGGAGTAGAGACGGACCCGGAGCTGATTTATGACTGGGCGTATCTGGCATTGACCACCATCAAAGGAAATATCAAAGAAAACTTTGCATATTTTGATGAGGGCATGCGTCTGTTTCAGGTCAATGCAGCATTGACATCTGATGAGATTATGGATGCAATCAAGAAAAAACAGTTTATGATGTATCTACAGCCTCAGATTGACTGCTTTACAGGAGCGGTTGTTGGTGCAGAAGCCTTAGCCAGATGGAGAAATAACGATGGTGAGATGATTTCACCGGATATGTTCATTTCCGTTCTGGAAGAGAACGGGCTGATTACCCATTTGGATTACTTTATCTGGGAACAGGCATGCAGAAAGCTAAAGCAGTGGCAGATGGAGGGAAAGGGAGACAGATCCATTTCTATTAACATTTCCTCCAAGGATTTCTACATGACGGATCTCTATGAAAGCATTACTGGATTGGTCAGAAAATATGGGGTTGATCCTAAGATGTTGAAGCTTGAAATCACAGAGACAGCCATCGTTCTTGATGTGGAAGAACAGATGGCGCTGGTAAGGAAATTCCAAAATTTTGGTTTCCGTGTAGAAATGGATGACTTTGGAAGCGGATATTCCTCTTTGAACAGTCTTAAGAATATCTCAGTAGATATATTAAAGCTGGATATGAAGTTCATGGGAGAATGCGAAAATGTTGAGCGAAGCAATCACATCGTAAAGAGTATGATAGACCTTGCTCATTCACTGGATATGCCGGTGATTGCGGAGGGGGTTGAGACAAAGGAACAGCTTGATTTCTTAAAGAGTATCGGCTGTCATGTGATTCAGGGATATTACTACAGCAGACCACTTCCAATTGAGGAATTTGAAGAATTTATGAAGGACAAAAAGTGTGCAGATATCGATGATTATATTACCAGATAGTCTGCCGATAGGTATTTAGAAGTAGAGGGAATTATGAGTGTTTTTAATGTGGAACTGAAAAAGGTCGTAGATGATAGTTATGAGATTGCAATTGGATATGAATTGTCAGATCAGCTGCTACAGGATATCGGAAAGGGGCTGGTCGGAAATATTCGCCGCTTCGCTGTGATATCCGACTCCAACGTAAGTGATTTGTACGCAAAGCCGATTAGCCAGAAATTGCTGGACGCAGGCTATGGAGTGGACCTTTTTGTATTTTCGGCAGGAGAAAAGAGTAAGACAAGAGAGACCAAGGCGAGAATTGAGGATGCAATGCTGGAAAAGGGGTACCGCAGAGATTGTTGCGTGATTGCTGTGGGTGGTGGAGTCGTGACAGATCTGGCAGGCTTTGTGGCAGGAACCTATGGAAGGGGCGTTCCGGTTATTCATTATGCCACCTCCCTTCTTGCGGCGGCGGATGCCTCGGTAGGAGGAAAGACTGCTGTGGATACGCCCCTTGCAACGAACCTGATAGGGCTGTTTTATCAGCCAAAGAAGGTATATATCGATATTGCCTGCTGGAGAACGCTGCCGGAAAGACAGCTTCGTTCGGGAATGGCTGAGACCATTAAGCATGCCTGCCTTGGAAGCAAGGATATGTTTGAGTTTCTGGAAGAAAACATGGAGGACATCTACAACAATGAGAAGTTTGCCTGTGAGTATATTGCTGAGAACAACTGCAAGATTAAGTACGGTATCGTAGAGAAAGATGAGAGAGAAAGCGGTCTTCGTGAGGTGCTGAACCTTGGACACACGGTGGGAAGAGCCATTGAGACCGTCAGTGATTACAAGCTGCTGCACGGGGAAGCTCTTGCCATTGGAATGGCGGCAATGGTACAGATGTCAGCACAGTTTGGGTATATGTCAGAAGAGGAGGCGGCAAGAGTCGTTGCCTTATACCATAAGGCTGGTTTATCTACCGCTATTCCGGAATATATTGATCGAGAGGCTTTGGTAAAGAAACTGTATACCGATAAGAAGGTGCGGGATGGAAAGCTCCGTTTTGTATTAGAAAAAGGCATCGGTGACATTGTGGAATTTGCTCCACAGGTGTACGCGATGCCCGTTGAAGAATCTGTAGCAAGAGAGATTATTATGGCTCTATGATGATGCCACGGCGATATTCGTTTGGAACCGGATAGTTTCCTTTTTGAGCGACGACTTGAGAATAGCAGTGAGCTGCAAAAAGATCCCCTTGAAGGGTTTGTTTTAAGTTCGCATTGCTCGTGTCTGACTGGTATAATTGAGAAGCATCGGCGACCTTGGTAATCAGGGGAACAGTTGCTTCTTTTTTTATGGCTGAGAGCAGAGGTCCGGCTTCCTTTTTGAAGCCAAGGATTCTGCAGTAAGGAACTCCGGCTTTTATATGGCGGTAGTCTTCCTTTTTGATGTCCAAGAGTATGTGGGTTAAGACTCTTGTGATTCTGCTGTAGGTGAGATCCTTTGTTTTTAACAGCATGGCAAACTGCTGAAAGGAAGTATAGTCCTCCAAATGGTTTTGAATTTTTCGGGACAAATCCGTATCGCAATCTGCAAATTGTTCATACCCTTCGGCTTGATAGCGAAGGAGAAGATGACCAAGGATGCTTGAAAAATCATCTGCTGTAACAGGTGGAAGCTGTTTGAGGTATTGTGTGAGGATTTCATGGCTTTCCTTTGGCATGGAGGTCTGATAGTCGTGTCCTTGCATAATGGCATTTCGAATTCCTGTGGCAGAGGCAAGAGGGGATAAGTCTCCCTGATGATAGCCGGCCCCCACTCGGGGAACAAGTATAGGCTTTAGCTTTGTAGCCTTTAGGTACTCAATAGCCAGAATATTATTCGGTGAGGACAAGGTCTCATCCGGTAAATGGTAGACTTCCTTGAAAGTGAGGGCTCTGGCTTTTGGAAAAGAGAAGCCCTGCTTTTGATATTCCTTTTGTAAAGCCGTGAAGTCATCGGATGGATTCTTTAGGGCGTCTGCTATCTGACACAACAAAGCAAGATCTTCGCATTCGGCACCGAAGCAGATGGCGTCTACCACACCGGTGCTTTCTAAGAGCGAGGTGCCACCCAATGCAAAGTATTCGGCGCTGGCAGTGGCGTATTTTGCAGGAAGCTCCAACACCAGGTCGGCACCACAGGCAAGTGCCATCCGTGTTCTGGCGTATTTGTCCAGGATGGCCGGTTCGCCTCGTTGTACGAAATCCCCGCTCATAGCTACAACGATATAGTCCGGCTGGTAGATCCTTTTTAGTTGGTGAATCTGGTGGAGGTGTCCATTATGGAATGGGTTGTACTCTGCAATAATCCCTGCAACTTTCATAATATTCCTTTCCTTTCCTATGGGAAAGATTCTGTAAAATGATAAAAAATATCGAATAAAGTATATCAATGTATTATAAAGGATACAATTGGGAAAAGTCGAGTGGAAATACTTGATAAAAATGGTAAATGGGGATATAGTGAATAACTGTGATTAATAAGGAGGACAACAGAAATGGTAGTAGCGATTACTTATAACAAAGAAACCGGTGAAGTGGGAGAACATTTCGGACATGCAGAGAACTTTAAGCTCTATGAAATTTGGGATAATAAGGTTGTGGAGTCTGCTGTAATTGAACCGTTTGGCCAGGGACATGAAGCGGTTGTACAGACCATGGAGGATTACATGGTGACTGTTGTGATCTGCAGAGGAATCGGTGATGGAGCAATCCAGGGATTGAATGCGCTTGGTATTTCCGTATGCCCTAATGTGGAAGGACAGGCGGATGATGCATTGGAGGCTTTTTTAAATGGACAGCTTCCTGTTGCCACAACAGCATCCTGCAATTGTAGTGGACACGACCATGGAGGTTCCTGCGGAGAAAGCTGTGGAAGTGGCTGTGGTGGATGTTGCCACTGATGAAATGCTGTTTTATAATAATAGAAGATTCTCGTTTGGAAAACGAATCTTGATATAGTGGAAAAATATATAAAAAGGAGATCATAACATGAACGTATTAGTGATTAACTGTGGAAGCTCATCTCTGAAATATCAGCTGATTAATTCAGAATCAGAGCAGGTTCTTGCAAAAGGTCTTTGCGAGAGAATTGGTATTGATGGTAGACTTGTTTACCAGCTTGCAGGAAACGACAAGGAGATTACAGAGACTCCAATGCCTACTCATAAGGAGGCAATTCAGCTTGTATTAGATGCACTTGTAAATGAGAAAACCGGTGCAGTAAAGGATTTAAAGGAAATCGATGCAGTGGGACACCGCGTGGTACACGGTGGTGAGAAATTTGCAAGCTCTGTAGTTCTTACGGAGGATGTTCTTGCTCAGATTGAAGAGTGCAATGACTTAGCACCACTTCACAATCCGGCAAACTTAATCGGAATCCGCGCTTGCAAAGAGCTTATGCCAAATGTACCTATGGTTGGCGTATTTGATACCGCTTTCCATCAGACCATGCCAAGCACTGCATATCTCTACGGACTTCCATATGAATACTACGAGAAATACAAGGTTCGCCGTTATGGATTCCATGGTACCAGCCATAGCTTTGTATCAAAGAGAGCCGCTGAATACTTAAACCTGGATTTGAACAATTCCAAGATTATCGTAGCTCACCTTGGCAACGGTGCAAGCATCTCAGCTGTTAAGGATGGAAAATGCGTTGATACCTCCATGGGACTTACCCCACTTGAGGGACTTGTAATGGGTACCAGATGCGGAGATATTGATCCGGCTATCATGGAGTTTATTGCAAAGAAGGAGAACCTTGATATAGAAGGTGTTATGAATGTTCTCAACAAAAAGTCCGGTGTGGAAGGAATGTCCGGTGTATCCTCTGACTTCCGTGACCTTCAGGCTGCTTATGAGGAAGGAAATGAGAGAGCTATCGCAGCTGTGGAAGTATTCGCATACCGCGTAGCAAAATACATTGGATCTTACGTGGCAGCAATGAATGGTGTGGATGCAATCGCATTTACCGCAGGTATCGGAGAGAATGTTTACTTTGTACGTAGAATCATCATGAAATACCTTGGATACCTTGGAATTGAGGTTGATGATGAAGCAAACGTAGCTACCAGAGGAATTGAGGGAATCATCTCTACAGCCGATTCAAAGGTTCCGGTAGCGGTTATACCTACCAACGAAGAGTTGGCTATTTGCCGTGAAACAGTAGCCTTAATTTAGTGAAAAATTTGTTGACAAACATAGATTGCCTATGTATAATTGGTGAAGTGTGAGTAGGAGAATGCCATGAACATTGATATTTCAGACATTTTAGAATCCATTAACAAAGAGAGTACAAAGGAAGTAGAGCTTACCCTTGATACCTTTTCCTCGAGGTTAGGAGATTTTCCAATTACACAGAAAGCACCGGTGAAGCTACACATCGCCAATATCGAGAATGCTAAGATCGAAATTGATGGTAGTGTGGATCTCGTAGTGGGAACCACCTGTGCCAGATGCCTGGAGCCTGCTCCGACATCGATGCATATCGACATTCAGAAGTCATTGTCAATTGTAGATGGTGTGCCTGTGGATGACGACATGGAGGAAACTGACTACCTAATTGGGTTGGAACTTGATGTAGATCGACTGGTCTACGGAGAAATTTTGGTGAACTGGCCAATGAGAGTTCTATGCAAGGACGATTGCGAAGGAATTTGCAAAGTTTGCGGGATGAACTTGAATAAGGGAGCCTGCAATTGCCAGAGAACAGAACTCGATCCAAGAATGGCAGCAATCCAAGATATATTTCAGCAGTTTAAGGAGGTGTAAACAAATGTCAATTTGTCCAAAGAATAAATCTTCAAAGGGAAGAAGAGATAAGAGAAGAGCAAACTGGAAAATGACCGCTCCTGCATTAGTAAAATGCAGCAAGTGTGGTGCATTAATGATGCCTCATAGAGTTTGCAAAGCTTGTGGTTCTTACAACAAAAAAGAAATTATCCCACAGGATTAATGAAGGAAAAGCAAGACCTTCCGAGATTTCGGAGGGTCTTTTTTTGCCTATTTTTTATTGTTTTGCGGTGGTTTCACAGCCAAAAAATATTGACTTATATAGGACGTTATCGTATATTTCTTAATAGGCAATAAAGGAGGCATGTATGCAAGAGATTACAAAGATTGCTTTAGACGCTATGGGGGGAGACAATGCGCCTTGCGAAGTGGTAAAAGCCGCAGTAAAAGCGACTCAGAATCGTGACGATATTTTTATATATCTGGTAGGGCAGGAAGATGTTGTCAATGAGGAACTTGCAAAATACACGGAGGATAAATCTCGCATTCAGGTGGTGGACGCGCCGGAAGTGATTGAGATGGCAGAGCCACCGGTGATGGCTATTCGTAAAAAGAAGAATTCATCCATTGTTGTAGGAATGAACCTGGTGAAAAAGAAGGAAGCAGATGCTTTTGTTTCCGCAGGAAGCTCAGGGGCAATTCTGGTAGGAGGACAGTTGATTGTAGGTAGAATCAAGGGAGTGGAGAGACCACCGCTTGCACCGCTTCTCCCTACGGAGAGAGGCGTTTCTCTGTTGATTGACTGTGGCGCAAACGTTGACGCCAGAGCTTCACATCTGGTCCAGTTTGCAAAAATGGGTTCTATTTATATGGAGAACGTGCTGGGCGTTGAGAAACCAAAGGTTGCCATTGTGAACATCGGTGCAGAAGAGGAAAAAGGAAATGCCTTAGTCAAAGAGACGTACCCTCTTCTAAAGGCTTGCAAGGATATTAACTTCGTAGGAAGCATAGAGGCAAGAGATATCCCAAAGGGAGAAGCAGATGTCATTGTCTGCGAGGCATTTACAGGAAATGTCATTTTAAAATTATATGAAGGGCTTGCTTCTACCTTAATTGGGGTCATAAAAAAAGGACTTATGAGTACACTGATTAGTAAGATTGGCGCTGCCATGGCCCTGCCTGCATTAAAGGGTACTTTAAAAGCATTTGATGCCAGTGAATACGGTGGAGCTCCATTATTGGGACTCAACGGTCTCGTGGTAAAAGCCCATGGTAATTCCACAGCAAAGGAGCTTACCAACGCCATTTACCAGTGTGTTTCTTTTAAGAATAAAGACATTAACGGAAAAATCAAAGAGCATATCACAGAAGTGACTCCTTCTTCAGAGGATGAAGCCTAAGAAGAGTTACGGCGTGAATGCCCATCAAATACAGATGGTTATAATACAAATGATTATAATACAGATGATCGTAATGAAAGGATAATGATTATGGAATTTGAAAAGTTAAAAAGCATTATTGCAGAGGTATTGAACGTAGAAGAGGATGAAATCACAATGGATACCACTTTCGTGGATGATCTTGGAGCTGACTCGTTGGATGTATTCCAGATTATCATGGGATTGGAAGAGGAGTTCGATATCGAGATTCCTAATGAGGAAGCTGAGAAAATCGTAACTGTTGGAGATGCCGTAGAGCAGATCAAAAAAGCAGTAAACCAGTAAAAGTTTTTAGGTCCTAATAAGCAAAAGCCCTTGACTTAATAGCCAGGGCTTTTTTCTGCTAGTTTGGGATAAATCTATTTGATGTAAAAGGAGAGCGTTATGTCGGACAAGCTACACGAGT
>JALEPP010000029.1 GCA_022767075.1 Agathobacter sp.
GGTAATGCTAAGCTATAGAAGGGCACATAAACAATATCTGAAGGGGCATTATTTTAGAGCAAGATACATTTCCCAGAGAGCAGCCAGAAAAACCGGAATCGAAATCCATCCGGGAGCAACCATTGGAAAAGGTCTGTTTATTGATCACGGAACGGGAGTGATTATTGGTGAGACTACCATTATTGGAGACAATTGTACCATGTATCAGGGAGTGACCCTGGGAGGTACGGGAAAAGAACACGGAAAACGTCATCCTACCATCGGAAACAATGTCATGATATCCGCAGGTGCCAAGATTCTTGGTTCCTTCACGGTGGGAGACAATTCCAAAATCGGAGCAGGCTCCGTGGTGCTTCAGGAGGTCCCGCCTCATTCCACAGTGGTTGGTGTGCCGGGCCGTGTGGTAAAATGCATGGATGAGCGATGTCCCCAGGAGGATTTGGATCAGACACACCTGCCTGACCCTGTACGAGAAGAGCTGGAGGCAAGCCGTAGGGAACGAGAAGAGCTAAAAGCAAGGATTGCCCATCTGGAGGAAGCCATCAGGAAGCTTTCTTAAGCCATAGAAAGCCAGAAATCAATGGGGAAAAAGCTGCAGAACAGTTTGAAAAAAAGGATAAAAGAAATAAAGCGCGAAAACGGGAGACCGAAAGAAAGGAACAGTCATGGAAAATAAAGTAAAGTTCTATAATACTCTTACCAGAGAAATTGAGGTGATGGTGCCAAATGAGGACGGAAAGGTGGCAATGTATACCTGTGGACCTACCGTATATCACTATGCTCATATTGGCAACCTGCGAAGCTACATTATGGAGGATATCTTGGAGAAGACTCTCCGTTATGTGGGATATGATGTAAAACGTGTTATGAACATTACAGATGTAGGTCATCTTTCCTCTGATGCAGACACAGGAGAAGATAAGATGCTTAAGGGGGCTAAGCGTGAGCACAAAACCGTAATGGAAATCGCTCAGTTCTATACCGATGCATTTTTCTCAGACTGCAAGAAATTGAACATCAAGACACCGGACGTAGTGGAACCGGCCACAAACTGTATCTCAGAGTTTATCCACATGGTGGAGGTCCTTTTAGAGAAGGGATACGCATACCAGGCTGGTGGAAACGTATATTTTGATACTACAAAATTGGATGACTATTTTGTGTTTTCTCAGGGCGTGGAAAAAGAACAGCTTCAGGTAGGTGTTCGCGACGACGTAGAAGAGGATGCCAATAAGAAGAACAAAAATGATTTTGTTCTTTGGTTTACAAAGTCAAAATTCGAAGATCAGGCATTGAAATGGGATAGTCCATGGGGGGTTGGATATCCGGGCTGGCACATTGAGTGCTCATGTATCAGTATGAAGCATTTGGGTGAATATATGGATATCCATTGTGGCGGAGTAGATAATATTTTTCCGCATCACACCAATGAGATTGCACAGTCAGAGAGCTATCTTGGACATAAATGGTGCAATTACTGGTTCCATGTAAACCATTTAAATGATCAGTCCGGTAAAATGAGCAAATCAAAGGGCGATTTTCTCACCGTATCCCTGCTGGAAAGCAAGGGCTATGACCCACTTGCATACCGTATGTTCTGCTTACAATCTCACTACCGCAAGCCCCTTGTATTTTCCTATGAGAACCTGGACAATGTAAAGGGTGCTTATGAGAAGCTTGTTAAAAAAATTGCTTCCCTTAAGGATGAGGGAACTGTTGATGAAGCGGCATTTGCAGAGTATAAGGAGAAATTCACAGATGCTTTGTGCAATGATATCAATACTTCTATGGCGATTACCGTAGTTTATGATATGTTAAAGGCAGATATCAATGACAAGACAAAGCTTGCTCTTGCAAAGGATTTTGATGAAGTGCTTTCTCTGGATTTGCTGACAGCAGGAGCCAAGCTTGCTGAGCAGAGTACTTCTGTAGACTCCGAATTAGAGAGCTTCATCTTAGCAAAGATTGAGGAGCGTAAAGAGGCGAAAAAGGCAAAAGACTTTGCAAAGGCTGATGCAATTCGCCAGGAGCTTTTGGATAAGGGCGTAGCCATCAAAGACACCAGAGAAGGGGTTGTATGGGAGCTAGTATAATGGAAAAAGGATTAGATTCTTATATCAGAGCGCAGTTTGACCTAGAAGAGGTAGACCTTAGAACCTACTCTCCACTGACTCTGGCATATATCGGAGATGGGATATACGATCTTATCATTCGAAGCCTTGTGGTAGGAAAGGGAAACACAAGAGCCAATGAACTTCATAAAAAGACCAGTGGAATCGTAAAAGCCCAGACTCAGGCCAGAATGATCGAACTGTTGGAAAAAGATCTTACGGATTTGGAGGCGGACGTATATCGCAGAGGACGAAATGCTAAATCTCCAACCACAGCAAAAAATGCATCCGTTGGAGATTACCGAAAAGCCACCGGTTTTGAAGCTTTGATGGGATATTTATATCTTACGGATCAAATGGATCGAATGATGAAGCTAATCAAGCTGGGATTTACTTATTTGGAAATCACGATCTAGAAATGAAGCAACCATAAATCATCAAAAAGAAAGAGGAAAACATGGGATACGAAGAAAGTAAAATAGAAGGACGCAATGCGGTATTAGAAGCATTTCGTTCAGGAAAAACCATAGATAAATTGTTTGTGTTGGATGGTTGCCAGGACGGACCAATCAAATCCATTACCAGAGAAGCAAAAAAGCATGACACGATCGTGAACTTTGTAAAGAAGGAGCGTCTGGATCAGCTTTCGGAGACAGGGAAGCATCAGGGGGTAATCGCAATCTCTGCAGCTTATGATTATGCAACGGTTGAAGACATCTTAGATACGGCAAAAGAAAAAGGTGAGGCACCATTTATCATCATCTTGGATGGAATTGAGGATCCACACAATCTGGGTGCTATCATTCGTACGGCAAATCAGGCAGGTGCCCATGGTATCATTATTCCAAAGCACAGAGCAGTAGGTCTTACCCCGGTAGTGGCAAGGACTTCAGCCGGTGCCATTAACTACACGAAGGTGGCAAAGGTTACCAATATCAGCAACACCATCAAAGAACTAAAGGAACAGGGAATGTGGTTTGTATGCGCCGATATGGGCGGAACAACCATGTATGATTTGGACCTTAAGGGACCCATTGGACTTGTAATTGGCAATGAGGGAGAAGGGGTAAGTGCACTGGTGAAAAAGAATTGTGACTTCATCGCTTCGATTCCGATGAAAGGAGATATTGACTCCTTAAATGCTTCCGTAGCAACAGGAGTATTAGCATATGAAATCATTAGACAGAGACTTACTTCCAAATAACGAAAAACAGGAAAACGCAGAACAGCCGCTTCACAATGAAGAGGTCTCGGATGCGGAATTGATAGTAAGGCTTCGAGAGGGCGATACGAGTATTATGGATTTTCTCATGAAAAAGTATAAGCCTCTTGTGAGAAAGCAGACCAATGCGATGTATCTCATGGGTGGAGATCAGGATGACCTTATTCAGGAAGGGATGATTGGGTTGTTTAAGGCTGTAAGAGACTATGATGTCAGCCAGGGGGCGAGCTTTTATCATTTTGCAAAGCTTTGTATCAATAGACAGCTGTATTCTGCTATTGATGCCAGCAACCGCAAAAAGCATATACCTTTGAATAACTATGTATCTCTTCAGACGAAGAATCAGGAGGATGGCTCTGAGCTTCAGGATTTGATTACGGAAGAGCTGGAGACCTCTCCGGAACAGCTTCTCATTCAAAGAGAGACCAGGGAGGACTTCTTTCATGCGTTGGAGGGTGAGCTAAGTGAACTGGAGCGGCAGGTTTTAGAACGTTATCTGGATGGACGAAACTATATTCAGATTGCGGAAGAGCTGGGAAAAATGCCAAAATCTATTGATAACGCGTTGCAGCGCATCCATAAAAAGGCAAGAGAAGTTTATAAAAAGTTTAGATGAAATATCAGTAAAAAGACGTTATACTTAGAAAAAGATTTGTGATAAGAAGATTTGTGATAAGAAGATTTTTGGATATAAGAATAAATGAAAGGTGGTGAGGAAATGGAGTTTTCACGAGTAGGAGAACATACCATTCGCTGTGTAATTTCGGAACAGGAAATTGAAGAGATGGGTTATTCGCTGGAAGACTTAATGACCAACAGTGAGAAATCCCAGACTTTTATGAATCAGATTTTTGATATGGCAGAGCAGGAATTTCAGATGAATTTTGATCTGGGTATTCGTACCGTGAGAGCAGATTTTCTCCCAGATCACAATATTTCACTTACCTTTTCCGAGCATCAGGGAAGTAGCGCTATGCTGGACCATCTGAAGGATATTGTGAACAATATGCTAAGCTCTATTCCTGAGCAGTATCAGGAGAAGCTGAAGATGGAAGCTCAAAAGAATGAGAAAATGCAGGGCAGAGGCAATCGCCTGGATACGAATAAGGAGAGCGTCTCTCTTGTGTCTATTATCGCCATGGCACATTTTGATTCTCTGGACAGGGTTATTTCCTTTGCAAAACAGATTAAGGGAATTGCAATTCCGGACAGTGAGCTTTTAAAATTCAAGGATTATTATGTGCTTGCCATGGATTTGAGTCTCTACAAGGAAAAGGAGGTCTATAGTCTATCGGCAATTATTGACGAGTATGCCGGTGGAGTAGAGGTTGGAATTGAGAGACTTGCTTACTATGAAGAGCACGGCGAGATTATCATTGAGGAAAATGTAATAGAAGAATTGCAGGAAATTTAATTTTCATCCTGCGGGATGCTTTTTATAAGAAAAAGGCGTAGTCTAGAGGATATCCAGACTATGCCTTTTTTATGGCTCATGTACTACTAATTGGTTTCGCCCATTTTTCTTCCCTTCATACAGAAGGTCGTCTACTTCAATAATCAAATCATCCAATGTTGCAGCGTTTTCACAGCTGCAGAGTCCAAAGGTCATCGTTACGGAAAGACCTTCTCCCTCGTAGACTACAATCTTATTTCGAATCTGGTCAATCAGGTGATTCATAATCTCAGCAGCTTCCTCTAACTGGGTAACAGGCATATATATGAGGAATTCTTCACCACCCCAGCGAATGACATGACAGCCGAATTTTGCGGTTTCCTGCATCAGCTGTGCCATGCTTTGGAGGACAACATCGCCACAGGCATGACCATGCAAGTCGTTAAAGATCTTAAAGTGATCAATGTCCCCAAGGGCTACATAGAAGACTCTGTTTTCTTCCTGATAACGCTCAAAGGCCTTTTGCAGATGAGCTTGTCCACTGCGTCTGTTAAATAGCTTTGTCAAAGGATCTTGCTCTATCAGTTCCCGAAGTGATTTCTGCATCTCGATAATCGAGTATCCCATATCAGAAAACTCGTCTTTTCTTGAAAGGACATCAGGGGAAACCGTATTGGACAATTCCCCTTTTGCGGCGCGACAGAGAGAGAGTCGAAGCTTATCTAAGATGGACAGGAAGATGTCTGCGTGACGCTTCGTCCAGATTCCTACAAACATCATTACGATGATGGTCAACAATAGGATTGGAAGGATGGCACGAATAACCAGGCGATAAACCAGTTCCTTTGGCATCAGAGCTGCAATCATTCCAATACATTTGTTATCGTTGTTGTAAAGGGGGAGATAGTACCCATAGAACATGGTATCTCCTACCTTAAGATTGTCATAAAAGAGATCCTGTTCGTGATTAAGCACATCCTCCTTTAGCTGATAGCTGGCTTTGGTTCCTACAATCAGGGTTCCGGTGTGGTCTACTACAGTTGTGAGGACTCTGGTATCCTGGTAAAAAATAGTAAAGTCAACATTGGTGTTCCTCTTCCAGGAGATAAGGAGATCATTGTCCGTAATCAGGACATCTCCCTTGGAAAGAATCAGGGTGTCATCCTTTTGAATCATAGCGTAATCACCCGGATAAAGCGTGTCCATATTGTCAGCAATCATGTGGGCATAGTTTTGTAATTCTCTTTGAATGGACTCTTCCAGAGATGCTCGAATAGCAAAAATGCTAAAGATCGTAATAACGACCCCTAGCATTATTAGTGGCATTACTGTCATTCGAAGAAGAGTACGGGAAATTCCATTTTTCTTCATACGACTTAGTTCCTATGATTAACCTAATACTTTATGGATAGACTCTAATACACGGTCCGGCTGGAACGGTTTTACTACGAAGTCCTTAGCTCCTGCCTGAATAGCATCAATAACCATTGCCTGCTGACCCATTGCAGAACACATAATGCAAGTAGCGTTTGGATCGTTGGCACGGATCTCCTTTAATGCCTGAAGACCATCCTTGTTAGGCATTGTGATATCTAAAGTTACAAGGTCTGGTTTTAACTCGTTATACTTTGCTACGGCTTCATTTCCATCAGCTGCCTCACCGACTACGTCATATCCCCCTTTGGTAAGAATGTCCTTAAGCATCATGCGCATGAATGCTGCGTCATCAACGACTAAAACTGTTGCCATATTTGTTTCCTCCTATTTTACTATCTGTTTTACAATACTAAGTGGGAAGAGCTGCAGGATATTACTGTCTACTAAATCTCCGATGGAAATGCGGAAAGTGACTTTAACAATATCTGTTCCGTTGCAGAGTTCTTCCGGAATTTCAAAGGTTTTTTGGTACTTGCTGTTAATCAATGGGGTTCCGATATCCGTTGGAGCATTGATTAAAGCGGACATTGAGGTGGCAATCGTGCCGCACATCTGGTTCATTGCTTCTGAAATAGCAGAAAGAACAATTTCATCAAAGTCTAAACCACCTAGATTTTTGCCATCGCCACCCATCATCAGGCTGGCAATAACCAGAGCATCGTGCTCCCGCAGAACCAAGAGATTGGTTCCCTCTAGCCCTTTGGTATACGGCACCTTAACCAGGATGCGGTCATCGCCCGTGAGAGAGCTTTCGTCCTGAAGGACTTCTACCATAGGGGTGGTGATATTGGTTGGTTGGTTCAAAATCAGACTGAGTGCAGTGGCTGCGCTGCCGATACAAATATTGGCAACCTCGCCAATCACATCAGCTTGTTCTTTTGTGATTGATTCCATTCCTTACCTCCATAGTACCTAATTCCTATCTATCATAGCACACTAAGTTGTAGAAATAAAGTCTTTTTTTGCTATATTCGGTTATATTCGGTTTTGACATAGGACTTTAGGGAGACTATAATGATTCCATAAGTAATTGCTTGTAAAAAGGAGCATAGAATATGGGACTTAACGAATTTCAAGAAGCCCAGAAGATGGGAAAAAAAGAGTATAAGACAGCACTTGCAACAGGAAGCTTTCCTTATTTGCCTGTTCTCGACCAGATTCTGGAGAACGCTGATATTGTAACCGAGCAGTATCTGGGGTTGGTACAGGTGCCACTTGACAAAGTGGTAGGGACAAGTACCATGGGACGAACCCAGGCTTTTGCACGCAATTTCATGCCTTTATTGGATGAGAAAACGGAATTTGGACTGAAGTGGATTAATCTCAGTGAGGCCCAGGTGTCAGAGGGGATTCGAGACCCGATTATCGCATATGAGTATATGAATCGATATTATGTGGTAGAAGGGAATAAGAGAGTCAGTGTACTGAAATATTACGATGCCTTTTCGATTCCGGCTGTTGTAACCAGAAAGGTTCCAAGGAAAACCGATGATGAGGCAATTTTAAGATACTACGATTTTATGAAGTTCAGCGATATTACAGGGCTCTTTACGGTGGAGTTTGCCCGTGAGGGAAGCTGTGATTTATTGCTGGAGCTTACCGGGAAGACGGAAAAATGGAATGAGGTAGATAGAGAGCTGTTTAATAAGGTTCTGTTCCACTTTAACAGAGCTTACAAATTCCAGGGAGGTGAGAACCTGCCTATCAAAATCGGAGACGCTTTGGCCTGCTTCCTGAATATTTATGGCTATTGTGAAGCTTTGGATATGACGGATTCTCAATATAGCCAGAACCTGGTGAAAATCTGGAGTGAAATGGTAATGATGACCCAGAAGCAAAAGGTTGGATTGGTTTTAGATCCAAAAGAGGCTGCACCGGTAGAAAAGAAGAGTCTCTGGAGCTATCTGATGCCATCCACAGCAAAGAAGCTGAAGGTTGCCTTCCTGTACAGCAAAGACCCGGAAGCGTCCGACTGGATTTATGGACACGAGCTTGGCCGCAGTTATCTGGAGGAGACCTTCCCGGAGCAGGTTACAACGATGGCGATTAGCAATGTGAATGAACAGAATCTGGATGAGACATTGGAAAAGCTCATTGCACAGGGAGTGGATATTATCTTTGGAACCTCACCGCAGATGATGAAGCCAAGCCTAAAGGCGGCAATTGCCCACCCGGAAGTGAAGATTTTGAACTGTTCTGTAAACACTCCGCATAAATACATTCGAACCTACTATGCAAGAATGTATGAAGCAAAATTTATTTCAGGTATTATCGCAGGTGCAATGGCGGAAAACGATAAAATTGGATATATCGCAGATTATCCGATTTATGGAATGACTGCAAATATCAATGCCTTTGCTCTTGGGGCTCTTTGCGTAAATCCTAGATCAAAGATTTACCTGGAGTGGTCTACAAGAAAAGGGTATGATTTGGATGAATTTCTTAATAAAAACGATATTCATTATGTATCAAATCAGGATTACATTACGCCAGGCAGTGCTTCCAGAGAGTTTGGTCTCTACAAAAGAGAGAATGGCGAAGCCTTGAATCTGGCAATGCCACTTTGGAACTGGGGTATTTTCTATGAGAAATTAATCCAGAGTATTCTGGCTGGCAGATATCAGAGTGAAGAGGTGACGGCAAAAGCCATGAACTACTGGTGGGGAATGTCTGCGGGAGTGATTGACATCATTACCTCCAACAAGAATGTGCCTTATGGGGTGCGTCGAATTGTAGACTACATGAGGCAGCAGGTGTCTAATGGAAGCGTGGAGCCTTTCTGGGGAGAAATCAGAGATCAGGAAGGGAAACTGCGCAATAAGGATAACGAAAGTATGAAACCGGAGGATATTATGGAAATGGATTGGCTTTTGGAAAATGTAATTGGAACCATTCCGTCCATTGAAGAGCTGGTGGATGATGCCCATGCGGTAGTAGCATTGAAGGGTGTAGAGGAAAATAACTAAATGAGAATTTTGTGTCTGGCAGATGAAGAGTCTAACGTAATCTGGGATACCTATACAAAAGATGATTTCAAGGATATTGATTTGATCATATCCTGTGGTGATTTGAAGGCATCTTATCTATCCTACATTGAGACCATTTCATCAATACCAATTTTATACGTCCACGGGAATCATGATGACCGATATGCCACAGAGCCACCGGAGGGTTGCTTTTGCATTGAGGATCAGATTTATGTGTATCAGGGCGTGCGTTTTCTGGGGCTTGGGGGTTCACAGAGATACAAGCCAGGAATTAACCAATATACAGAACGTGAGATGAGGGCCCGTGTGAATCGCATGGCGTTAAAGCTTTTATATCACAAGGGCTTCGATGTACTTGTGACACACGCTCCGGCACTGGGCCTAAACGACGGAACGGATGCCTGTCATAGAGGGTTTGAGATATTTACCAGATTAATTGATAAATATCACCCAAAATACTTTATTCATGGACATGTGCATTTGACCTACAGCAGACAGTTTGCAAGAGAAGACAGTCTTGGCGATACCAAGGTTATCAATGCATTTGAGAAGTATATTATTGAGATTTAGCAATCAAAAAAGTTTCAAAAAAATTTGAAATTAATTGTTGACTTTTATATACCCGTATAGTATATTAATGGAGCTGACGCGAGAACGCGACAGGCAAAACGCTGATGTGGCTCAGAGGTAGAGCACTTCCTTGGTAAGGAAGGGGTCACGGGTTCAATTCCCGTCATCAGCTTTTTTTTATTTCCATGGAATACCTATTTGAAATATATAACCGAAATACATAACTGTGAATATCAGATAGAATAAGTCGCATACTATCTCTATGATGAGAGTAAAAATTGCGCGTTTTAAGGATGGACCAATGATACGAAAGGAATGGGGTATCACGGGTCCTTTTTTTGTTGATTCCAAAGAGATTTCATGCTGTAAACTCATAAGTCATCCGGAATGCGTGGAGCTTAGGCTGTGGATTCCCCCTCATGAAGGAGCTGTTTCAAAGTGTATCCGTATTGTGGGATATCTAAAGGAGGATATGGCTTTGTTCCTGACGGACGATGAGAATGGGAAGCTTCTTTTGGAAAAGATTATGAGTCCATTGGAAGAAGAAAAAAACATGATGGATATTTTAGGGTTGCTGTTTCAGGAATTGCTGTCTAAGGAACGGGAGCTGCTGGAAAGGAAGGAGAGCAGTTTATCGGAACGGGAGCTGCTTTTACTGGAGGGCAGAACCTATGAGTTCTGGAAATGGGATATGGAGGTGCGAAGAGAAATTCTTGATCTAAGAGAGTATTATCAGGAATTGGCAGATGTGATTGGTGAGATGCAATCCATAACGGAGAGCAGGGATTCTTTGGAGGGATATCGTATAAAATGTGAAAAACTGGAACGAAGAACCGATAATCTGTTAAATCAGATGGAGTTGATTCGTGAAACCTATCGTGCCATTGTTGTAGAGAGGCAAAATAAGAATATGAACACCCTGACCGTTGCTTCTATGTTCTTTTTACCTTTAAATGTGATTACAGGATGGTTTGGAATGAATTTTCATAATATGCCGGAATTAGAACACGGCTACCCTTATGTGGCAGCCGTGTGTGTATTACTGATTCTGTTGATATTCTGGTTCTTTAAGAAAAACAGATTCCTATGAAAGCTTATGTTTGTGTGGGGTCTTCTTTTGTATAGCTTTCAATCATGTCAAGAATCTGGGCAATAGAGGCTTTAAGAGAAAGAAGATCCGTTCTGCTGCCGGCATTTGTGGTAGAAGCCTGGCGGTAATACTCGGTAACCTTTGTTACGTAGTTTTGCGTCTCCTCATATGGCGGAATGCCGTTGTATTTTTCTACTGCATTGGGACCGGCGTTGTAGGCCGCAAGTGCAAGTGAGACATTTCCGTTGTATTGCTGAAGAAGAGAGGAGATAAATTTGGCTCCCCCCATAATGTTTTGATAGCTGTTATAGGAATCGGTAACCCCAAGGGCGGTGGCAGTCTGAGGCATCAGCTGCATGATACCTACAGCACCGGATTTACTCACAGCGTTGGAGGTAAATGCAGATTCCTGCTTGGCAATGGCTTTTAATAGATTGACATCTACGCCATAGGTGTCTGCTGCTGTCTGAAAATACGGCTCTAATTCGGCAGGACAGCCCAGAGAATCGGTACCTGTATAAATGCTTGAATTGTTGTTATACCCTGAAGCTTGTGTCCCAACGGAGCCGGCACCAGAAGTGGCGTTTGGAGTAGAGTAATTGTTCATTGCTTCCTCTAAGGTGGCTTGAAACTCCTGTTGGAGCTGCTCTTTTTCCCTGGCCTCTGCGATTGCCTGTTTTTGCTTTATTTGTAAGTCTTCATCAATGTAATTATGAACACGTATTTCCATGGAATAGATGTCCTTTCATCAAGTGTACATTTGATAGGGTTGTATGGTTACCTATCTTATATCGGATCGTTTGTATCATTATAACAGTTTTTTTACAAAAGAAATACCATAGAAAAGGAAATACCATGGAATTGGATAATATTGAATTGGAAAATACTTGTTTTTTCAGAAACAATGTGTTACGCTAAAGCGCGAAAATATTTGTAAACAGTGAGGACGAAAGAATTATGAAAAAAACACCGTTTGTGACAAAGGAACAGGTAGAAGAAATCGTAAAAACATATCCTACCCCATTTCATATATATGATGAAAAAGGAATTCGTGCCAATGCAAAGGCGGTGAAGGAGGCTTTCTCTTGGAATAAGGGATTCCGCGAGTATTTTGCGGTAAAGGCAAATCCGAATCCATACTTACTCAAAATATTAAAAGAATATGATTTTGGATGTGACTGCTCATCATACACAGAGCTTATGGTTTCCAAGTCTATGGGCTTCGATGGGGAGCATATTATGTTTTCTTCCAATGAGACTCCGGCGGAGGAGTACGCATATGCTGCAAAGCTTGGAGCAATCATCAATTTAGATGATTTTACGCATATTGATTTTCTGGAGAAGACCATTGGATATATTCCTAAGACCATCAGCTGCCGTTTTAATCCAGGCGGAGTGTTTAAGATGAGCAATGGAATCATGGACAACCCCGGAGATTCCAAATACGGAATGACCAAGGAGCAGATTACCGAGGCATACAAAATCTTAAAAGCAAAGGGTGCTAAAAACTTTGGTATCCACGCATTTCTTGCAAGTAACACCGTAACAAATGAATACTATCCAATGCTGGCAAAACAGTTGTTTGAATTAATCGTAGAGATTCAGGAAGAGACAGGCTGTAACTTTACCTTTGTGAACTTATCCGGTGGCGTAGGAATCCCGTATACAGAGGATCAGGAACCAAATGATATCTATGCAATTGGAGAGGGAGTCCGCAAAGCCTTTGAAGAGGTTATGGTTCCGGCAGGAATGGGTGATGTGGCAATCTACTGCGAGATGGGCCGTTTTATGATGGGACCTTATGGCTGCCTGGTAACAAAGGCAATTCATGAAAAGCATATCTACAAGGAGTACATCGGGGTGGATGCTTGTGCAGTGAATCTTATGCGTCCGGCAGTATATGGTGCATACCATCATGTGACCGTTCTTGGAAAAGAAGAAGCACACAAGGATCAGGTATACGATATTGTAGGATCACTCTGTGAAAACTGCGATAAATTTGCAATTGATCGGAAGCTGCCAAAGATTGACAAGGGAGATTACCTTGTGATTCATGATACCGGAGCACATGGCTTTTCTATGGGCTACAACTACAACGGAAAACTGAAATCAGCAGAGCTTTTGTTGAAGGAAGACGGCAGTGTACAGTTGATCCGTAGAGCAGAGACACCTCAGGATTACTTTGCTACCTTTGATTGCTTTGATGATATTTCTATTACAGAATAGAATCTGTTTGGTACGAAAAAATGGTACGAAAAAATTGAAATTAGTGCTTGCAAATGGATATTCCATATGTTAGTATAACTTTTGTTCGACGGCGTAAGTCGTTGGCAGATGCCGGCGTGTCGGAATGGCAGACGAGGCAGACTCAAAATCTGTTGTGGGCAACCACGTGCGGGTTCAAGTCCCGCTGCCGGCATGAAACGAGGAGAGAGAAGCAGGGAAGTCTGCTTCTTTTTTCGTATCATTTTTTGGAATAAAATGTTACATGAGGCGGAAAGGAAGGCGTATTATGAATACATTTTTGACGATTGTGGTTACCTTTTTTGCTGGTATGGGAGCCGGGCTTGGCACAGGTTTTGCAGGCTTGAGTGCGGCAGCGGTGATTAGTCCGGTGTTAATTACTTTTTTGGATATGGAGCCTTATATGGCGGTGGGAATCGCTCTTGCGTCAGATGTGCTTGCCAGTGCGGTTTCGGCCTATACCTATCATAAGCACAAGAATCTGGATGTAAGAAATGGCCTTATTATGATGGCAAGCGTACTGGTTTTTACGGTTGTAGGCAGCTATTTTGCCAGCCTTGTACCTTCTACTACCATGGGAAATTTCTCTGTTCTCATGACCTTCCTTTTGGGTGTGAAATTTATCGTAAGACCGGTTATGACCACTAAGGAAGCTATGGAAGGCGTGTCGGCTAAGAAAAGAGCGATTCAGTCTGTGGTCTGTGGCTCCATGATCGGAATGATCTGCGGATTTGTAGGTGCCGGCGGTGGCATGATGATGCTTTTGATACTGACCTCTGTCCTTGGCTATGAACTTAAGACAGCGGTAGGTACCAGCGTGTTTATTATGGCATTTACAGCGTTGACGGGTTCCGTTTCTCATTTTATGATTGGTGGAGCACCGGATTGGTTTGTGTTTGGCCTTTGTGTGGTGTTTACGTTAATCTGGGCAAGAATTGCTGCGGTATTTGCCAATAAGGCTAAGCCAGAAACCTTAAACCGTGCCACCGGTGTGGTATTGGTGATTCTTGGAATTGTTGTGATGGGCTTTAAACTCTTTGCATAGGATACACAAATTCTTTATATAGGATAAATAGATACTTTATCTGTGAAGATGACAGAAACGGCGAAAAATCAGGCTTTTTGCCGTTTTCTTTCTTGACAAAAGTTATCATATATGATAACATAAAAGCAGATAGAAAGGGAGGATAGGGCATGACCGGTTCCGTGAAAAGCTCCGTTGCAGAACAAGTGAAGATGGCCAGAAAGCAGGCTGGTATGACCCAGGAGACCTTGGCGGATATTGTAGGGACCAAGAAGTCAAATATCTCCAGATTGGAAAGCGGCAGATACAATCCGAGCTTTGAGTTTTTGGGCAGGATTGCCCAAGGCCTTGGAAAAGAATTAGAGGTGCGCATCCGATAGAACAAGCACTATAACCCATAGGACTTTGATTAGACGAGGAGAGAAGCTTATGACACTGATTACCAATAAATCACTTGGAAATTATCGTGGAAATGACGTGGAGCTTTGCAGAACCACTCATACCAGAGTGGGGGATGAGACCGTGCGCAGACTTTTGGATGCCAGTATTCCATTTTCTGCAGTGACAGAGAGGATTCCATTTATGGAGAGAGCGAAATATCACGGAGCGAAAAGCTTCTATGTCATTCGAACCAACCCTAGGAGATATTCTCAGGCAAGAAATCTGATTCGAGAGATGGATATGACCATGAGAAGCCGTCTTGTTGTTTCTAACTACTAAGATACGATAAACCATTTCATTTGGGAGTTGGATGTGCTAGAATAGTTGAGGTGCGAAAGGTGGATGCCGATTTCTACAGCCAATGGCTGTGGACACCGGCATCTTTTTGTATACATAATAAAGGTGGCATAATGTTACAGAAAAGGAATTGGTTAAATGCTTTGCAAATAGTGATATTCACTGTTATGCTGGCGGCAGAATTTGTTTTTGTGGAGTGTTATGAGCATAATCCATTTGTGGAAGTTCGTTCAGAAGCTTTTTTCTTTAATATTCTTTTGGTAGAGCTCATAGGATATTTGCTCTTTTTCCTATTTGGAAGGTTGAAAATAGCTCTTTGGATCGTAAGCCCTTTGATTATGATTTTTGGGCTTGTGAATCATTACGTGATGGAATTTCGTTCCACACCATTTGTTCCGTGGGACTTCTTTTCCATTGGAACCGCTGCAAGTGTGGTGGGAGATTATACGTTTACGATTCCAGGCGGAGTCTGGTTGGTTACATTAGGATTTGTTCTTATTATGATCATGGCGGCTTTTTTGCCCTTGCACTTGAAAAAGCCCCTTGCCGTTAGAATCGTGGGGACGGCACTTTTTGTGGCTTGTCTGGTTTCTTTTTCCTCAAGCTTACAGGATGAGAATTTTCAGACAAAGCACTACCTTTACCCGTTCTTGTTTACTCCTGCTTATATGACAAAGGTCAATGGAATGTTAGTTACCTTTACCATGAATCTTGCGTATATTGCCATTGACAAACCAAAAGGATATCACAGGGAGATGGTGGAGGAGATCCTAAATGCCTATGTGTCAGATGAAAATAGGGACGGGGCATCAGAGGTGGATGTTAAGCCGGAAGATTATCCGAACATTATTGTGATAATGGATGAGGCATTTTCGGATTTGTCAGTGCTTGGAGATTTTATGACAAACGAAGACTATATGCCATTTTTCCATAGTATGGAAAAGGGCGCCGAGAATACAATTACCGGAACGTTGAATGTTTCTGTATGCGGCGGAAATACTGCAAATACAGAATTTGAGTTTTTGACAGGAAATACCATGGCATTTTTGCCAAACGGTAGTATCCCCTATCAGCAGTATATCAAACAGGATACGGAGAGCCTGGCATCTTATTTGGGAAGCCTTGGGTATGCCACCTACAGCTATCATCCCTACTATGCGTCGGGATGGAACAGAGATGAAGTGTATCCAAAGCTTGGCTTCGAGCAATGCTACTTCTTGGAGAATATGACTTCAAAGCAGGTGCTAAGGGGCTACGTCAGTGACGAAAGTGATTTCAATTATGTGAAGAAATTGTATGAGACCAAGGATCCGTCAAAGCCGATGTTCCTATTTAACGTAACCATGCAAAACCATGGAAGCTACAACGATGCCTATGACAATTTCACTCCGGATATTAAGGTTGTAGGTTCCGAAAAGTTTCCACTGCAGCAGTATTTGTCTTTGGTAAAACAGACAGATTCTGATTTGCAGGATTTATTAGAGTATTTCAAGAAGCAAAAGGAAAAGACGGTGGTGGTATTCTTTGGCGATCACCAGCCAAATGACTACCTGGTCAACCAGATGCTTGAAACAAAGGGCTTGAGTTGTAGTGACCTTGGGCAGGACAATCAGTACCTTCGGTTTCAGGTGCCTTATATGATCTGGGCCAACTACGATATTGAAGAGGCAACAGAGGTTGAGACCAGTGCCAATTATCTTGGCGCTGAGGTCCTTAAGGCTGTGGGGGTCAAGACCTCACCCTATATGAATTATCTGCTTGATTTCAAAGAAAAATATCCGGTGCTTTCCTCTGTGAGAGCGGAGGGGGAGGATCGTGAGGCATTGCTTACTTATCAGCAGATTCAGTATTACCAGATATTTGACAAGGAGTAAGGAAATTGAGAACCTGGTTCAATAAGCTGCACAACAAAAAATATTTTTATCCGATACTTGCTTTTTTTATTCCGTTTTTTGCCTGTGTGGGAATTCTGATCGGCAACGGGGTATATCCATTTGGGGAATATAGTATGCTCCATGTGGATATGTACCATCAGTATTGTGCTTTCTTTTCTGAGTTTTTACAGAAGCTGCAAAACGGCGAGAGCTTGTTTTATACATGGAATCTGGGGCTTGGCTCGGACTATGTGTCCTTGTATGTGTACTATCTTGCAAGCCCTCTGAACTGGCTGTTAATTTTTTGGCCCAAGACTCTGATTATTGAGTTTATGGAACTGACGATTCTCGTAAAAATTGGGCTTAGCAGCCTTGGATTTTTTCTGTATGGAAGGGAGCATTTTTCATTAACCGGAAAAGACGGAAGGCTTCATGCCAATACGGCAATGCCACTTTTGCTTTGTTCCATTACCTACAGTATGTGTGGCTTTGTGGCTGCATACAGCTGGGATATTATGTGGATGGATTGCATCGCATTGTTCCCGTTTATCATGCTTGGATTAGACCGACTGGTCAAACAGAAGAAGCCGGTGCTCTATTATGTGACCCTGGCTCTTTCCATCTGGGCAAATTACTATATTTCTATGATGATTTGCATGTTTCTGGTGATATACTTTGCCTATCTGTTTTTCTCTACGAAGGGTGGAAGGCTAGGTGCAGTGATTCGTTTTGCATGGTATTCACTTCTGGCAGGAGGAACCTCCTGTGTGCTTCTTTTACCGGAGTATTATGTGCTTTCGTATTCCGGTTCCCAGGGAATTACCTTTCCGAAAAACATGGAATGGTATTTCGGTTTTATTGAGGAACTGTCCAGAGTCAATGCATTTGCGGATGTGTATACAGGACGGAACTATTGGCCAAACTTATACAGTGGTGCTTTTACCATTTTACTGGTAGGACTCTATGTGCTAAACAGAAGGATTTCCTGGAGGGAGAAAGCTCCAAGGCTTCTTTTGATTGCCTTTTTCTTCCTTAGCTTTTCCAATAATATTCTGGATTTTATATGGCATGGATTCCATTTTCCGGATTCGCTGCCGGGACGACAGAGCTTCTTGTTTTCCTTTGTTCTACTGTGTATGGCTATGGAGGTCATGCGAAAGAGAAAGGGAAATAAAATATGGCATCTGATTCCGGTAAGTGCCCTGATTCTGGCAGAGCTGATTGCGGGAAGTATTCTGATGGACGAGGAGATCACAAGCTGGTACAGCTTTGTCATTACAGGCCTTTTGGTGGTATGCTATGCAATCCTCTTTTTGCTTCTTTTTATCTGCCCGAAAAAATCTGTGAGACTCTATCGAAATGTGGCATTTTTCCTCGCTACGGCAGAGGTGATTGCAAATATGGCGGCTGTGGGATTCGGGGTTACCAATCGCACCGAATACCGAAGCAAATACCAGGATTACACGGCCCTTATTAAGCGGGTGGAGGAAAAGGAGAGGGAAGCCTCACAGACCGGTGTAGCCTTTTATCGAATGGAGGATTTGGAGCGAAAGACTAAGAACGATGACAGCTTTTACGGATATCCATCCGCTACGCAGTTTTCTTCCCTTATGAATATCAACGTTAGCCATTTTTATCAGAAGGTAGGAATGGAAGGGGGAAAGAATTTTTATTGCTACAACGGTGCAACCCCTCTCATGACATCGATGCTTTCCATGAAATATCTGTTGAGTGATGACACCATCTGTGAAGGTGACTTATGGAAGCTTGTAGATATGGAAGGAAATGCCAAGCTCTATGAGTATCAGTATCCGTTGCCACTTGGCTATATGATTTCGGATGAGGTGATGCATCAGTGGAATGCCTCAAGCTATGAAGATATCCAAAATATCAATGAGCTTGGATATCTTCTTGGTTCCACTGAGGAGCTTCTTGAAGAGAAAAAGATTAGTCAGAGTGTAGTTCCGGGGAAAACGAATTTGATTACCATGGAGCCCGGATATTATTATGGGGTATATAAGAGCTGCAGTTCGGACACCTTAACCCTCACAAAGGGGGAGCAAAAGAGAACCTATGCAAAGGCGTCCCACCGCTATATTCTGGATTTGGGATATTGTGACATGGGGGAAGAATTTGAGGTAACCAATAATAAAAACGAGATGATGGAGTTCTCTATTTATCGATTAAACCTAAATGCTTTTGTACGTTCATACGAGACCCTTACAAGGGAAACCATGACACTAACCGGAAAAACACAAGATTGCATAGAGGGAAATATAGAGGTTTCCACTCCGGGGTATCTTCTGTTGTCGGTTACCAGTGAACCGGGCTGGAAGCTTATGGTAGATGGAAAAGAGACGGAATATGAGGACTTCCAGGACACCTTTATCGGAATCCCATTGTCAGAGGGATATCACGAGATTACCCTCTTCTATGAAACTCCCGGACTAAAGTCAGGAGCACTGGTTTCTGGGATTTGCATCCTTTTGTTTGTGCTTACAGGATGTATTCCATATGGGAAGCTTGCACCTTTAATCCCATTTTCTCGTAAAAGGTCTGAGCATTAACATTGCCCTCCCAGACATTTAGGGTTACTTCGTAACAGCCGTGGGCCTTTGCCTCTTGCTTGACATGTTCAAATAACTGTCTGCCTATATGCTTGCCACGGATATTCCCGTCTACACAAAGGTCATCAATGTAAAGAGAGGAGAAGGGTACCATGTTTTCTGAGACCGGCTGCTCTTTAAACTGACAAAAGGCGTATCCGGCCACGTGATCTTCATCAGTTACGGCTACATATACCGGGCGGTTTTGGTCAGAAATAATGGTGCGAAGTTTTTCCTTCGAGTATTTGGTTGTGCCGGAGATAAAGATATCCGGACGGATTGCTGCGTGAATCTCAAGAACCTGAGATAAGAGAAGCAGTATTTCGTCCAGATCCTTTTCTTTGGCATTTCTGATATGGATATTCATTTTTGCATCCTCCTGATAGTTTTTGGATAGTATAACACTTTAATGCGTAAAAGAATATAATTTTGTGAAAGTAATAGTTTATTCTTGGGACGAAAAAAGATATGATAGTAAAAGAGATGATCATGAAACCGGTAAAGAATTGGGGAAATAATATGTTTGACAAGCTTTTCGAGAGGAAAAAGAAAATATCCGTAATCGTGCCTTGCTATAATGAGCAGGAGAGTCTGCCATTTTTCGATGAGGAGTTTCATAAAGTGGTAGAACAGATGACGCAGTACGATTTTGAACTAATCTATGTGGATGACGGTTCAAGGGATTCCACACTGGAGGAGATTAAGAGGCTGGAGCAAAAAAGAGTATATGTGCGATATCTGTCTTTTTCCAGAAACTTCGGAAAAGAGGCTGCCATGTATGCAGGCTTTAAAAATTCCACGGGAGATTACGTGGCAGTGATGGATGCAGATCTTCAGGATCCGCCCTCTATTTTGCCGGATATGGTTGCTATTTTAGAAGAGCAGGATTTTGACAGTGTGGCTACAAGGCGGGTGAATCGCAAGGGTGAGCCGCCGATTCGTTCCTTTTTTGCCAGGGTATTCTATAAATTGATCAACAAAATATCAGACGCGGACATCGTAGACGGAGCAAGAGATTACCGTCTCATGAAAAGGGAGATGGTAGATGTAATTGTGGAGATGGGAGAACGAAATCGGTTTTCTAAGGGAATCTTTGGATGGATCGGATTTCGTACATACTGGTATCAGTATGAGAATAAGGAGAGGGCAGCCGGAGAGACCAAATGGAGCTTTTGGAAGCTGTTCAAATACTCCATTGAGGGAATTGTGAATTTCTCACAGGTGCCACTGTATTTGTCGTCCTGGCTTGGAATTATCTGTACCGGTCTTTCTGTGATTGCCATTATTTTTATTGTGGTTCGCAAGCTTATTATGGGAGATCCTGTGCAAGGCTGGGCATCCACCATCTGTGTAGTTATTTTTATCGGTGGAGTGCAGCTTTTTGGCCTTGGAATTATGGGACAGTACGTTGGACGTACTTACCTGGAGAGCAAACGCAGACCACATTATATTGCAAGGGAAACCAGCGATGACAAAATAGAAAAAATCGGATGAAAGTCCAATAAAACGTACAAAGAGTTTTATATAATCCAATCATAAAAACAAGGAAACAGAAAACAGAAGGTTTTTGTGAAAGGAGAATTCTTATGAAAGGATATTTTGTAGCAGCAGGCTATATGGGTTATGTGGATGGAGAGTACGTTTTGTTTGCAGATGAGAGTGATTACAGAGAAATGTTTGAGTAAAACTAAGATAATTTTTCGTGGTAATTTCCAATGTGATGTGCCATAATATGAGATGTGTAGGTTTTTTTCCACACATCTCATTTTTTATGAGTTTTATTACAGGAAGAAAGAAGTGAATAAAATGATTCCAGAGAGATTAGCAAAATTAAGAGAACAGATGAAAAAAAGAGGAATCACTCTCTATGTGGTTCCAACTTCAGATTTTCATGAATCTGAGTATGTAGGGGAGCACTTTAAGGCTCGCAAATTTATTACCGGATTTACAGGTTCAGCAGGAACTGCTGTTATCACGATGGACGAGGCGGGACTTTGGACAGACGGACGTTATTTTGTTCAGGCAGCAAAACAGCTTCAGGGAACGACTGTGACTCTTTACAAGTCAGGAGAGGAAGGAGTTCCTACCATCGAAGAATATATGGAAAAGACACTCAAAGAGGGAGATTGCATTGGTTTTGACGGTCGAGTAGTCAATGATGCGTGGGGAAATGAGCTGGCTAAAATTGCTCAGAAGAAAAAGGCAACCATGTATGTAAAAGAGGACCTCATTGATTGCGTCTGGGAAGACAGACCTGCAATGCCACATGAGGAAGCATATATTTTAGAGGAGAAATATACAGGGCGCAGCGTTTCAGACAAAATCAAAGCGGTGCGTGAGGAGATGGAAAAACAGAAAGCAGATTTGCATCTGTTATCGTCTCTTTATGATATTGCCTGGCTGTTAAATGTCCGTGGCAATGACATCAGTTATGTGCCGGTTGTCCTTTCTTTCCTTGCTATGACCAAGGAACAGTGTATCTGGTTTGTACAGGAGGAGGCAATCAACGATACAGTACGCGCATACCTGATTCAGAATGGAATTGAGACCAGACCTTATGAGAGCTTTTATGACTATGTGGAATCAATACCTGCAGGTACCTCAATTCTTATGAATACCGCTACCGTAAACTACCGGGTGTCTCAATCAATCAATAAGGACTGCAAGATTATCAATGCCTTGGAGCCTACCACAGTAATGAAGGCAAAAAAGAATGAGGTAGAGCTTGAGAATATCAGAAAAGCCCATGTAAAAGATGCTGTTGCAATGTGCAAATTTATGTATTGGCTCAAAACCAATGTGGGCAAAATACCTATGACAGAGATTTCCGCATCTGATTATTTGGAAGCTCTAAGAAGAGAGCAGGAGGGATGCGTGGATTTAAGCTTTGACACCATTGCCGGCTATGCAGAGCATGGTGCTATTGTGCATTACGCTGCTACCAAAGAGACGGATGTGGAGTTGAAACCGGAGGGACTTCTTCTTGTGGACTCCGGCGGACATTATTTGGAGGGTACTACGGATATTACAAGAACCTTTGCTCTTGGACCGGTTACCTACGAGATGAAGCACGACTTTACCCTGGTATGTCGCTGTAACTTGAACCTTGCGGCCGCAAAATTCATGTATGGATGTTGTGGACAGAATCTGGACTATCTTGCACGTTTTCCAATGTGGGCAGAGGGAAAGGATTTTAACCACGGTACCGGACATGGGGTTGGATATCTTCTTAACGTACATGAAGGACCTAACAACTTCCATTGGAGAATTAACAAAGCGCGTCCTGCCACAATTTTGGAAGAGGGCATGGTTACTACAGATGAGCCGGGTATCTATATCGAAGGACAGTATGGAATCCGTATTGAGAACGAGTTGATCTGCCGTAAGGGACCAAAGACATCTTATGGTCAGTTTATGTATTTTGAAAACATTACTTATGTACCGGTAGACTTGGATGCATTACTTCCGGAAGAGATGACAGAGACAGAACGAGAGCTGTTGAATACATATCATAAGAATGTTTATGAGACTGTTTCTCCTTATCTTCAGGGAGAAGAGCTTGCATGGCTTAAGCATGCAACCCGTGAAATCTAAAATGTGAGGCATAGTTTTATGAGTGGAAAGATAGTATTGATTGATGGACATAGTATTTTGAACAGAGCTTTTTTTGGTATTCCTGACCTTACCAATTCCGAGGGCCTGCATACCAATGCAATTTATGGGTTCTTAAACATTATGTTCAAGATTCTGGAGGAGGAAGCTCCGGATTACCTTACCGTGGCTTTCGATGTTCATGCTCCTACTTTCCGCCATAAAATGTTTGATGCCTATAAGGGGACCAGAAAACCGATGGCAGAGGAGCTCAGACAGCAGGTACCTGTCATGAAAGAAATGCTTCGGGCCATGGGTGTAATCATTATGGAAAAAGAGGGCTATGAGGCAGATGATCTCATTGGTACTATGGCAAGAATTGGTGAGGAGGAAGGCCTCTTGGTTGTAGTGGTTTCCGGAGACAGAGACTTGCTGCAGCTTGCCACGGACCGTACCATGATTCGTATCCCAAAAACCAAAAAGACCGGTACGGAAATTGAAAACTATTTTGCCGCAGACGTTAAAGAAAAATATTCGGTTACCCCAAAGGAATTTATTGATGTGAAGGCATTGATGGGAGATACCGCTGACAACATCCCGGGAGTACCCGGAATTGGGGAGAAAACAGCCACCACTCTCATTGCTACCTATGGCTCCATTGAGGCCGTGCATGAGCATGCCAAAGAAGTAAAGCCTCCTAGGGCTGCTAAAAATATTGTGGAATTCTGGGACCAGGCTGTGATAAGTAAGACCCTGGCTACCATCGATACCCACGCAGAAATTGAGTATTCGTTATCGGATGCGAGACTTACAAGCACCGGAGATTTATATACCGATGAAGCATATCTCATGTGCAAACGCTTGGAGTTTAAGAATCTTCTTTCCCGCTTTCAGGTAAGTCCTGTGACCAATAAGCTGGAGGATCATTTTGAAATGGTCACCTGCAAAGAGAAAGCAGAGGAAATTCTGCAAAGGGCAAAGGGAAAAGAGGTTGGTTTTTCCATTGTGGGGGATTCCAAGAGCAAACCAAATCAGGTCTTTGGAGTGGCTTTCGCTTTCTCGGGAGAGGAAGTGTATTATCTTTCTGCTACAGATGAGATATCCGGGGGATGGCTTGTTGAACAGCTGGAAGAATTACAAAAATCAGAACATACCTGCCTGATTACCTCAGGACTCAAGGAGCAGCTCAAATATACCACCGCATGGGATCAGGCAAAATCCTGTGTATGTGATTCCTTTTTTGATATCACAATTGCGGCATACCTTTTGAATCCATTGAAAAATGAGTATCCGTTTGACGATATGGCAAAGGATTACTGTGGCTTGTATGTTCCTTCCCAGGCGGATTTGCTGGGGAAAAAGACAAAGGCAGAGCTTGCCACGGAAAATCCAAAGGCGTTGTTTTTGCTTGGCTGCTATGAAGCCGTAATTGCATATCTTGCAAAGGCAAAACTGGTAGAAGCGTTGGAAGAGACTCAGATGCTTGCCCTCTATAAAACTATGGAGATGCCTTTGGTGTTTGTGTTGGATCACATGGAAAAAGAAGGCATTTATATGGATACAGAGGCTCTGAAGGAATATGGAGAGAGCTTAGGTGAGTCCATTGCTGTGCTGGAACAAAAAATATATAAGGCAGCGGGAGAGCCATTCAATATCAATTCTCCAAAACAGCTTGGAGTAATTCTATTTGAAAAGCTTGGACTTCCCAACGGAAAGAAGACTAAGACCGGTTACTCTACCTCTGCTGAGGTACTGGAAAGTCTTGCAAAGGATTATCCCATCGTGGCAGATGTATTGGAATATAGGCAGCTTAGCAAACTCAAATCCACATACGCAGACGGACTGGTTCATTTTGTGGATAAGAATCAAAAAATTCATACGACCTTCCATCAGACGATTACGGCTACAGGAAGACTGAGCAGCGCAGATCCGAACCTGCAGAATATTCCAATCCGAATTGAGCTGGGGAAAATGATTCGAAAGGTGTTTTATCCAAAGACCGGAAGCATATTTGTGGATTCCGATTACTCCCAGATAGAGCTTAGAATTCTAGCTTCCATGTCTGGGGATGAGACCTTGATTCAGGCATATCAGAACAATCAGGATATCCATGCCACCACAGCTTCCCAGGTATTCCATGTTCCGTTTGACGAGGTTACACCGGAGCTGCGCAGAAATGCAAAGGCAGTAAATTTTGGTATTGTATACGGAATAAGTGCATTTGGATTGAGTCAGGATCTTGGCATCTCCAAAAAAGAGGCGGGAGAATATATTGACAGATATTTTGAGGTCTATCCAAAAATCAAAGAATTTTTGGAGCAGTGCGTAGCCGATGCAAAGGAAAATGGCTACACCATTACAGCCTTTGGTAGACGTCGCCCTATTCCGGAGCTTAGCGCAAGTAATTTTATGCAGCGCCAGTTTGGAGAACGTGTTGCGATGAATGCTCCGATTCAAGGAACCGCAGCAGATATTATCAAGATTGCAATGATTCGCGTTCACGACAGATTGCTGGAGGAGAAAATGGAATCCCGTATTCTTTTGCAGGTTCACGATGAACTTCTGATAGAGGCAAAAGAGGAGGAAAAAGATAAGGTTATGGAAATTCTTGGAGAGGAAATGACAAAGGCCGCTGACTTTGCTGTAACCTTGGAGATTGATACACAGCTTGGAAATAATTGGTACGAGGCACACTGATATGTATTTTATTGGGATTACAGGTGGAGTTGGAGCAGGAAAGACGCAGGTTCTTGACTACCTAAAGCAAAAAGAAGGAGTCCGGGTGATGCTCGCAGATGAAATTGCGCATGAACTGATGGAACCGGGAACAACCTGCTATGAAAACATAAAGGAAGCTTTTGCAGAGTATGATATTTTCGAAGAAAATGGGCATTTCCATAAGGAAAAACTGGCAAAACTGCTGTTTTCCAATGATTCCTTTCGACAAAGGCTTAACGCAATCGTACATCCAGCAGTAAAGGAATATGTAAAGGAACAGTTTGCACTGGAGAAGGAAAAAGATCGGTTGCGTCTTTTAGTTTTGGAAGCGGCGTTACTAATCGAAGAGCATTACGATGAAATATGCCAGGAACTGTGGTATATTCATACGGAGCCAGATATTCGAAGGGCAAGACTAAAAGCTTCTCGGGGATATTCTGACAAGAAGATTGATGAAATCATGGAAAGTCAGTTGGATCCGGAGGTTTACAGAAAGTATTGTAAAGAAGTCATTGATAATGGAGGATCCTTGGAGGATACCCATAAGCAAATAGATCATGCATTAGGGAGAATAAGGTTATGAACTACGAAGAAAGAGAAACAAACAATTTGGTGTTTGGCTTAGATATCGGTACTCGAAATGTGGTGGGTACTGTGGGCTATAAGACACCTGATGATGAATTTATTGTTGTAGCTCAGTACGTAAAAGAGCATGAGACCAGAGCAATGTTGGATGGTCAGATTCATGACATCGGTCGTGTGGGGAGAACCATCGCAATTGTAAAGGAAGCCTTGGAGAGTCAGATTGGACAGACCTTAACAGAGGTATGTATCGCTGCCGCTGGTCGTGTGCTTAAGACCGTGGAATGCACCGTGGAGTACGAATATCCGGAAGAGACCGTGGTGGAGGGAGAGGATATTCATACCTTAAGCCTCCTTGGAGTAGAGAAAGCCCAGAGGATACTCAAGGAGAAAAACGATACGGATTATCGCTTTTACTGTGTAGGTTATTCCGTTATCAGATACTACCTGAATGAAGAGGTATTTATCAGTCTGGAAGGACATAAGGCCAATAAGATTGGGGAGGATGTTATTGTAACATTCCTGCCGGAGGACGTAGTAGACGGACTTTATACTGCAGTGCAAAGAGCAGGCCTTACGGTGGCCAATATGACATTGGAGCCTATCGCTGCAATCAATGTAGCAATTCCTGAGAATTATCGCATGTTGAACATTGGCCTTGTAGATGTGGGAGCAGGAACCTCCGATATCTGTATTACCAAGGATGGAAGTATTATTGCATACGGAATGATTCCATATGCAGGAGACGAGCTGACAGAGGTGATTGTGCAGCACTTCCTGGTGGATTTTAAAACAGCAGAACAGATTAAGCTTTCTTCTACCGTCAATGAACAGGTTACATATGAGGACATTATGTCCATCTCTCATACCATTCCTTCCTCAGAGGTTTGGGAGGTTACCCAGCCTGTGGTAGAGAAGATTACCACAGAGGTAGCCGCAAAAATCAAGGAGCTGAACGGAGAAAAATCGGTCAGTGCCACCTTCGTTGTAGGAGGCGGTGGGAAGGTTCACGGATTTACTGAGCTTTTGGCTGAGAAGCTTGAGCTTCCATATGAGAGAGTGGCTTTGCGAGGGGAGGAAGTCTTAAAGGAGGTTACCTTTGAGCAGCCAGGTATCAAGAAGGATCCACTTCTGGTTACACCAATTGGTATCTGTCTGAATTACTATGAACAGAGAAACAACTTCATCATGATTCGCTTTAACGGTGAACGCATGAAGCTTTATGATAACAACAGGCTTACCATTGTAGATGCAGCACTTCAGGCGGGATTCCCAAATGATCAGTTGTTTCCAAGACGTGGAGTGCCAATTAACTTTACAGTTAACGGAAGCAGCAGAATTGCAAGAGGTGAGGCTGGTGAACCGGCAGTTGTCACCTTGAATGATAAGCCTGCAAATATTAACACTCCATTGGAGCCTAACTGTGATATTACAATCACGCCATCCACCACAGGAGCGGCGGCAGTGTACTGTATTAATCAGCTTCCGGAGTTTACCTCTTCTAAGGTGAATTTTGTAGTAAACGGTAAGAACATTACCTGTCCAAAATTTGTAGAGGTCAATGGAAGCTTAGAGCCGGGAACCTATGAGATTCAGGAGGGGGATCGCATCGAAATACGCAATTTCTATACCGTATCCCAGGTTGCTGAATTTATGGACGTAGAAATCGACGACGACAGAGATATTTATGTGAACAACAAGGTTGCGGATATGGATACCCTGGTGTATGAAAATTTCTCAATTGACTGGACGGTTCTTGGTTTTGCAACACATCAGCAGGATGGGGAAGCTTCAGACAGCCCGTACTCACAGGCGGAACATACGAATCATTACACAGATTCTGCTTCAGAGGATTTCTCCTATGGAGATGCCTACAGAAGACGTGTGTCCGGAATTGATAACTACAAAGAAGAACCTGTTGTACAGGAAGAGAAAAAAGAAACAAACGAAATTCATGTAATAGTGAACCAACAGCCTATTGCATTATCCGGCAAGGTCGATTATATTTTTGTAGATGTGTTTGACAAGATTGACTTTGATATTCGTTCCGGACAAGGGCGAGCTATCGCAACAAAGGTGAATGGACTGGATGCTCAGTTTGCGCAGTCAATTCACGATGGAGATCGCATCGAGATTTATTGGAAAGAGAACTAGGATACTTATGATAGAGCTATGTAGTATTGCCAGTGGTAGTAGCGGTAATTGTATCTGCGTAGGCTCAGACAATACCCATATCCTTTTGGATGTAGGTATTAGTGGCAAGCGCGTGGAACAAGGATTGGAAGCCTTTGGTCTTAAGGCCTGCGAAATGGAAGGTATTTTTATCACCCATGAGCATATTGATCACACGGCAGGTCTTGGCGTTTTGGCAAGACGTTATGGAATTCCGATTTACGCCACAAAAGGAACCATTGATGGAATTAGGAGAACCAAGTCTCTGGGGACTATTCCGGAAGAACTGTTTCATGAAATTCCAAGAACTGGCGAGATTAAGGTAGGAGATTTGGAGGTTGTTTCAATTCCTACATCCCATGATGCGGCAGAGTCCTGTGCATATCGTGTGAACCACGGAGGAAAAAGTGCAGCGGTGATGACCGATCTTGGTAATTATAATCAGCAGATTGTGGATGCATTGCAGGAGCTTGATTTGTTACTTCTGGAATCCAACCACGACATCCGTATGCTTCAGGTGGGTCCATACCCATATCCGTTAAAACAAAGAATTTTAGGAGACTACGGACATCTTTCAAATGAGAGAAGCGGACAATTACTTGGAAAGCTTCTTCATGATAAATTTAGCACCGTGATGCTGGGTCATTTGAGCAAGGAGAACAATTTGGAGGAGCTTGCTTATGAGACTGTGAGGCAGGAAATTGAGACCGGGGATAACCCATACAAAGCAGATGATTTTCCTGTTTATATAGCAAAGAGGGATATGGTCTCTCAGGCTTTACGTGCATAGAGAAAAAATACAGAAAAAGGAGAATAGCATGGAAAAGGAAATGGACAAGGCAATTATCACAGTAGTTGGAAAAGATACCGTAGGTATTATCGCAAAGGTTTGTACCTATTTAGCTGATTCAAAGGTGAATGTATTAGATATTTCTCAGACAATTGTATCTGGATATTTCAATATGATGATGATTGTAGATTTAGCAGGTGCGGAAAAACACTTTGCTGATCTTACAGGAGAACTGAATGATCTTGGAGAGCAGATTGGAGTATCAATCAAGATTCAGAGAGAAGAGATTTTCGAGAAAATGCATCGAATCTAAGATATCTAGGAAAAAGGAGTAAATCATGATTAACAGCTGGGAAGTACAAGAAACCAACGAAATGATTGAGAAGGAGAATCTGGATGTCCGTACCATTACACTTGGTATCAGCCTTTTGGATTGTATCGATTCTGATTTGAATCGTCTCAATGAGAATATTTACCGCAAAATTACCACAGTTGCAAAGGATTTGGTGGCAACCGGAGATAAGATTGAAAAGAATTACTGTATTCCGATTGTAAACAAGCGTATCTCGGTAACTCCAATTGCTTTAGTAGGTGGTTCAGCCTGCAAGACACCTGAGGATTTTGCAACCATTGCGGATACTATGGACCGAGCAGCAAAAGAAGTTGGAGTTAACCTGATTGGAGGATATTCAGCATTAGTGTCAAAAGGAATGACCAAAGCGGATGAGATGCTGATTCGTTCTATTCCAATGGCACTTCACAGAACAGAGCGAGTATGCAGCTCTGTAAATCTTGCATCGACCAAAACCGGTATCAACATGGATGCGGTGAAGCTGATGGGTGAGATTATCCTTGAGGTTGCTGAAATTTCAAAGGATAACGATTCTGCAGATTGCATGAAGTTAGTTGTATTTTGTAATGCACCGGATGATAACCCATTTATGGCAGGTGCATTCCATGGAGTGACAGAAGCAGATGCGATTATCAATGTAGGAGTATCCGGACCGGGTGTTGTATTAAACGCATTGGATAAGGTTCGGGGAGAGAACTTTGAAGTGTTATGTGAGACCATTAAGAAGACAGCGTTTAAGGTCACACGCGTGGGCCAGTTAGTTGCCCAGGAAGCTTCTAAGATGATGGGAATTCCATTTGGTATTGTGGATTTATCCCTTGCGCCGACTCCTGCAATTGGAGACAGTGTAGCGGATATTCTTTGCTCTATCGGGTTAGAGTATGCAGGTGCTCCTGGAACAACGGCAGCTCTTGCAATGCTTAATGACCAGGTGAAAAAAGGTGGGGTCATGGCTTCTTCCTATGTAGGAGGTCTGTCAGGTGCCTTTATTCCGGTTTCAGAGGATCAGGGAATGATCAATGCAGTGGAGGCTGGCGCTATCACCTTGGAGAAGCTTGAGGCTATGACCTGTGTATGCTCAGTAGGTCTTGATATGATTGAAATTCCTGGTGATACCAGTGCAACTACCATTTCCGGTATGATTGCAGATGAGATGGCAATCGGTATGGTAAACCAGAAAACCACTGCAGCTCGTCTGATTCCTGCAATTGGAAAGACGGTTGGGGATACGGTAGAGTTTGGTGGACTTTTTGGATATGCACCGATTATGCCTGTAAATAAGTATTCATGCGCTGATTTCATCAACCGAGGAGGACGCATCCCGGCTCCAATCCACAGCTTTAAGAACTAAGGTTTGTATGAAATATTTGTTGAACTCCGTAGGTTTGAGGTCGTGACCGCATGGAGCAGCCTGTATTTTTACAGGAAGCGCAGCTGTGGCTCATGCAGATTGCATCTGCGGAATCCTCGGAGAGGGGGAGTATCAGTGCCACGGTTTTAAGGGGAAGCAACATATTTCCCGATGTGACAGAGATACCTTCAGGCTGCAAGGTCTCAAAGAAAATCGGAAGCAGATCCATGGGATAGAAATCCCCAAGAAAATGAAGCTCGGTTACGAAAAGCTTGGTGTGTTCGCTGATAATTGTTTTACATTGGCTATATGCGTTATCCAAAAGCCCCAGACTGATGCAGTCGATCATATAGGCTTCCTGAATGTTTTCCTTTTCCAGGCAGGAAGTAACAAGTTCATCAATTCCTTTTCCGAGGGTCACAAGACCGTAGCAATAGCTTTGAAAATCAACAGAAGGAAGAATGTCCTGAAACGAAAAAAGGAAATAGGCATCTATCATAGGCAGAAGTCTATGATAGGTTTTTTCCAGAAGAGGGAAGTCCTTTTCTTCGAAATGAAAACGCTTCGCAAGCGCTTTTAGTTCCTGTGAGGAAAGGCTAAGCGATAGATTATGCTTCATGATCTGCCTCTTTTCTGGTACTCATGGTATCTGCAATATCCTGAAAACGAGAGATGACATAATCGTAATTTTCACGATTGTGTGGAAGCGTACAGTTGGTGCAATCTTTGATTCCGTTTTCCAGTATTTCGAAGTTACCCCCACACTTGTCACCTAAGCTGTAGAGAGGACAGTAACAGAACAGACAGTTAAAGTTCTCCTGCGGGAGCCCCTTGTGACAAGGAAAGTATTCACATGTTTTGTGTTGAAAGAATTTGTATTGTTCACTCATGGGGTTATCATAACCTATTTTGTTTGAGCTGGAAAGAGGGTATTTTCGATAAGAGTTGCTTATAAAAAACAAAAGATAATTTCAAGATAAGAATCATTGACTTTTTCTTTTTTGGATGGTTTAATGATAACAGGTTATATGACTGACGGAAGTGGAATTGACCACAGGGAGTATAGCCGTGTGAAGCCGACCGTCTGGGCAAAGATAGCCTAGGACTGTGTTGGCTTATTTTTTTGCAGTTCTATGGTAGGAAAATGCGTTTCTGAAAGGAGAAATTATATGGAAAAAGTATCATTAGCACAGGAATTAGCAAGCACCACCTATCCGGGGCGTGGAATTGTAATCGGCAAATCAAAAGATGGAAAGAAAGCAGTTACTGCTTATTTCATCATGGGAAGAAGTGAGAACAGCCGTAACCGTGTATTTGTTGAAGATGGAGAGGGAATCCGCACTCAGGCATTTGACCCTTCAAAGCTGGAGGATCCAAGTCTTATTATCTACGCTCCGGTCCGTGTACTTGGCAATAAGACCATCGTGACCAACGGAGACCAGACAGATACCATTTACGAGCTTATGGATAAACAGCAGACCTTTGAGCAGGCTCTTCGCACCAGAGAATTTGAGCCGGACGCTCCAAATTATACACCACGTATTTCAGGAATTATGCATATTGAGAACAACAGCTTCAACTATGCAATGTCGATCTTAAAGAGTAACAATGGCAATCCTGCAGCATGCAACCGTTATACCTTTGCATATTCTGATCCGGTTGCAGGTGAGGGACATTTCATCCACACCTACATGGGAGATGGTAACCCACTTCCAAGCTTTGAGGGAGAACCTACCTGGGTAGATATCGATGGTGATATCGATACCTTTACCAATATGGTATGGGAGAACTTAAATGAAGAGAATAAGGTTTCTCTTTTTGTTCGTTTTATCAATATTGAGGATGGAACCTACGAGACAAGAATCGTAAACAAAAACAAATAATTTTGCCCACCGGCACAGAGCGTTTTTATCGAGAAAGGATTTATCATGCAGGAATACGAATTAAAATATGGATGTAACCCAAATCAGAAACCATCAAGAATCTATATGGAGAATGGTGACTTGCCTATCAAAGTGTTAAATGGTAGAGCAGGATACATCAACTTCCTGGACGCATTTAACGGATGGCAGTTAGTACGTGAGCTGAAAAAGGCAACCGGACTTCCGGCAGCTACTTCCTTCAAGCATGTATCTCCGGCAGGAGCTGCAGTAGGTCTTCCGCTTACGGATGTGGAAAAGAAGATTTACTGGGTAGATGATATGGATGTAGAGTTCACTCCACTTGCAAACGCATACATTCGTGCAAGAGGTGCAGACCGTATGTCATCTTTTGGTGACTTCATTTCTCTTTCCGACGTATGTGATAAGGAGACCGCTCTTGTAATTAAGAGAGAGGTTTCAGACGGAGTGATCGCTCCTGGATATACAGACGAGGCTCTTGAGATTTTGAAAGCAAAGAAAAAAGGAAACTACTGCGTGATCGAAATCAATCCGGACTATGAGCCTGCTCCAATCGAGACCAAGCAGGTATATGGAATCAGCTTTGAGCAGGGAAGAAATGAGCTGGTAATCGACGACCATTTCTTTGACAATATTGTGACTGACAATAAAGAGCTTACCGATCAGGCTAAGATTGACCTTGCAATTGCAATGATTACATTAAAATATACTCAGTCAAACTCGGTATGCTACGTAAAGGGTGGCCAGGCAATCGGTATCGGTGCCGGACAGCAGTCTCGTATCCACTGCACACGCCTTGCAGGTTCAAAGGCTGATAACTGGTGGTTACGTCAATCTCCACAGGTTCTTGGCCTTCAGTTCGTAGACGGAATTGGTCGTGCAGACAGAGATAATGCCATTGATCTTTACATGGGTGAGGATTATATGGATGTACTTGCTGATGGCGCTTGGGAGAAAATCTTCAAGGTAAAACCTGAGGTATTTACCCAGGAGCAGAAGCGTGCATGGTTAGATCAGAACACAGATGTAGCACTTGGATCAGATGCATTCTTCCCATTTGGAGACAATATTGAGCGCGCACACAAGAGCGGTGTGAAATACGTAGCACAGCCGGGGGGTTCTGTACGCGACGATCATGTCATCGCTACTTGCAACAAGTATGACATGGTCATGAGCTTCACTGGCATCCGTTTGTTCCACCACTAATTGGGGGCGTTCCTTTTTCCACGCACATCGCCCATTGGCCGATAGAGCGCCCAATGGCCGAACCAACGATTTGGGGCCGCGCGGGTGCCTTCTGGATAATATTATAATATATGAGTGGAATAGAATCAGGGAGTAGAGTTATTTTGGGGTTGTTCTGAGCTTGAGATGACACGCTCAATTACACCCCGGGGAGTCCCGGTAAGACGGTTTATCTGTCTTGCTGAGGCTCCCTTTTTATGTAGCAAAACAATGCTTTTATCACGCTCCATGAGGTTTAGGTTTTGGAAATCAACTGATGTTTTACAATTGCAGTATTCCAAAAGAAGATCTTTCACTATATCGTCAGTAATTCGAATGCGAATCTTGTGAATGTCGAAGCATTCGTCTTCAACAGGAATCTTGTGCAAATCTAAGAAATGTTGTTTAGAACCAAGAAGAGAAAAAATGAAATCAATGTCGACCAAACCAGGTGTTTCGTTTTCGTAATCATAAAAACTCGTCCAATGGTATTTCATTCCAGGGTAGGCTTCTAAATTCGCTTTGGTGGGATTGTAATGAATGTAACGAAGTACAGTTAACAAATATTGTTCTGAGTCAACTGGTTCACTGAAGTATCTTCCGTCCTGTAGAAAGCCGGTACGCTGGTATTTCATATTGAACCAAGAGGCATAGGCGGTATTCAGATGTCGAAAAATATTTTCTAATGATGTATTTGCTGGATGTCGAAGGAGCAAATGAACGTGGTTAGACAGGAGACAATAAGCATATAGCTCAAATCCAAATTCTTCTTTGTAGTATTGCAAAAAATCTAGGTATTTTTTGTAGTCCTTCGGTTCTTTAAAAATGATTTGTCTGTCAGCTCCCTTAATGACAATATGATACGTCATGCTGGAAGCCAGTTTTCTTGCGTGTCTTGACATAAAAATCCTCCGTTATGAAATTGAAATAGTTGGTGAAAATCGGTGATACACCGGATTTCATGTGTGTTACTGCTACATGAAAAAGATACAACTGAAAAACCAGAGCATATCTCTTGAGGATATGTGATTCACTTGTTGTAAAAGATATTATATAATAGTTTCATAAAATTTAAAATGTTTTTTTATTTTTTGAATAATATAAAGGGACTGTAATTACCAAAAGGGCGCTGGCTCGGTCAAAAGGGCGCTGGCTCGGTCAAAAGGGCGATGGCTCGGCCAAAAGGGCGATGGCTCGGCCAAAGGGCGCTGGCTCGGCCAAAGGGCGCTGGTTCGGCCAAAGGGCGATGTGCGTGGAAAAAGAAACGTCCCTAAGGAGGGTATATGAAAAAGAAAGATATCGCTGAACTGATAGAAAGATTAAAGAAGGAGTACCCGGATTCGGGGTGTAGTCTAGTGTATGAGGAACCATGGAAGCTATTGGTTTCGGTTAGACTGGCGGCGCAGTGCACCGATGCCAGGGTCAATGAGATTGTTCCAAAGCTGTATGAGAAGTTCCCGACCATGGAAGCAATTGCAACGGCGGATGTGGAGGAAATAGAACAGATTGTGAGACCTTGTGGACTTGGCAGGTCCAAGGCCAAGGATATCAAGTATTGTATGGACATGCTTATAAAGGAATATGGCGGTGTGGTTCCGGATAATATGGAGGATTTGCTGAAGCTCCCTGGTGTTGGAAGAAAGAGTGCCAATCTGATAGTGGGGGATGTGTATCATAAGCCGGCCATTGTGACGGATACCCATTGTATTCGGTTGAGTAACAGGCTGGGACTTGTGAAAAATGAGAAGGATCCCAAGAAGGTGGAGGATGCCTTATGGAAGCTGATTCCTCCGGAGGAAGGCAATGGGTTATGTCACCGATTTGTGGATCATGGAAGAGAAGTGTGTACTGCCAGAACCGCTCCGTATTGTGAGAGGTGCTGCCTTAGTGATTTGTGTGATTATTATAAAAGGGAAATGAGGAACTAAATGTCATTACAATTTGTTTTAGGAAATTCTGGAAGCGGCAAGACAGATACCATCTTTCGGAAAATTCTTACGGAAGCAAAAGAAAATCCGAACAAAAACTATCTGATTATGGCGCCGGAACAAAGTACCATGGTATTGCAGCGCAAACTGGTGGACCTGTCGGAAAGCCATGTCATCATGAATGTTGATGTGCTGGGATTTACGAGATTAGCCTATCGTATCTTTGATGAGCTTGGAATGACGAACCTAACTGTATTGGAAGAGACCGGAAAGAACCTTGTGCTTAGAAAAGTTGCACAGGAAAAGGAGGAAGAGCTTACCGTCCTAAGACCAAATCTGAGCCGTATGGGGTATATCGGTGAGGTAAAATCAGTTCTCTCAGAGTTTGCCCAGTATCACGTCACTGCCCAGGTGCTGGAGGAGTTTATAGGTCAGGGCAGGTCCGGTCAGGTATTGTCTGCCAAGCTTAAGGATATCCTTGTGATGCAAAAGGGATTCGAAGCTTTCCTGGAGGAAAAATACATTACACAGGAGGAACTCCTTACGGTGTTTTGCAAGGTGGCATCTAAGTCTGAGATACTGAAGAATTCGGTAATTGTGTTTGATGACTATACAGGCTTTACCCCGGTGCAAAAGGATGTTCTTCGGGTCCTCCTTCCACTTGTTGAGAAAATATATGTCATAATGACCATGGATGAAAGAGAGGTCTATGTGAAATCCCGGGGAATCCAGGATTTGTTTGACATGCCAAAAAAGGCGATGGATAGTCTCTATGAGATGTGTCAGAACCTGGATGTGGATATCGAAAAACCATTGGTGTTATCCGGTGGTGATGAGAAACGGTTTCAGGAGGCAAAAGACCTTTATTTCTTAGAGCAGAATCTGTTTCGCAACACCTATAGAGTTTCAAAGGAAAAGCCGAAGCATATTCATCTGACCTGTGGGAAAAATCCAAGGGAAGAGTTGATTCTTTGTGCCAGAGAGATCCATCGACTGGTAAAAGAGGAGGGCTACCACTATGGTGATATGGCGGTGGTATCGGGAAATCCTGAAGTCTATTGTCATTATGCAGAAGAAGTGTTTGAGAAATACAGGATTCCTTTTTTCCTGGATCAGACCACAGAAATCGTATTCCATCCGTTTGTAGAGTTCCTTCGGGCAGTACTTGAGGTGCTTTGGAAAAACTTTACCTATCAATCCATGCTTAGACTTCTTCGGACAGGGTTTATTGATCTTAAGACAGATGAAATCGATATACTAGAAAATTATGTTTTGGCTTTGGGAATAAAGGGGTATCAACAGTGGAACAAGGAGTTTTATCGGCTTCCAAGACAGAATAAGAATCTGGACCTGGAAAAAGTGAACGAAATCAGAAGTAAAATCATGAGTCTTCTTGTTCCATTGAAGGAGGCATTTGACGGTAGCAAGCATACATTAAGGCAACAGGTAACTGCTCTCTATGAATTTGTGGTGGCATGTAATTGTCAGCAGAAATTGTGGCAAAAGCAAAGAGAACTTGAGGAGAAGAATGACCTTGCCAAGGCAAAAGAATATCAGCAGATTTATGGCATTGTGATGGGACTTTTTGACAAGATGGTAGGAGTCCTTGGGGAGGAGGTTCTTCCTTTGGAGGAATTTATCGAAATTCTGGAGGCGGGTCTTTCAGAAGCCAAGGTGTCCTCCCTTCCTCCTTCTCGGGATACCATTACCATGGGAGATATTGAGCGAACCAGATTAAATGCAGTAAAGATTTTGTTTTTCCTGGGAGTGAATGATGGCATTATTCCGGGAAGTCAGAACAGGGGAGGAATTCTATCGGAATATGAGAGAAGCATTTTGGCTGATGCACGGATTGAGCTTGCCAATAATGCCAGAGAACAGGTCTTTATCCAGAAATATTATCTCTATTTGAATTTGACTAAGCCGTCCAGACACCTGTACTTGTCCTATAGCATGTTAGACACGGAGGGAAAAGCACAGTCCCCTTCTTATCTGGTGGGAACCATTGGAAAAATGTTTCCAGCTTTGGAAACAGAGGTCCATTCAGACGCAGAGAAGGAATGGAACCTTGCAACCAAGGAAGGGGCGTTTGATTATTTCGTTCATGGGGAAAAAAATGAGAATTGGTACGTTCTTGCGAATGTGTTGCTTCAGGATGACCTCTACAAAGAGAGAGTACAGGAATTGATACAGGCAGGGTATGTATCCTACGAGCACGAGCCAATCAGCAAGGTGGTGTCGGAAGCTTTGTATGGAAGAAAAATCCAAGGCTCTGTCACCAGATTGGAGCAATACGCAAGATGTGCCTATAGCCAATTTCTAACCTATGGGCTGGGATTACAGCAGAGAGAAGAGAGTGGTTTTGCGCCTGTGGATGTGGGAAATCTCTACCATAATGCCCTTCTTCTCTATAGCGAACGACTGGAAGCATCTGAGTATGACTGGCATCATGTACCGGATTCTGTGAGGGATGAGATGGCCGAGCAGGCTATAGAGGATGCCGCCATGAGTCATCCTTTATTTGGAGAGGAAGCCACCGCAGAAATGCATCACACCATTGATCAGATGAAGCGTGTGATGAAACAGACGGTCTGGGCCTTGACGGAACAGGTGAAAAAGGGCGAGTACGTACCACAGAAATTCGAAGTGAGATTTACCAGTGAAATGGCACCGAATCTGATCTTAAACGGACGCATCGACCGATTAGATTTGTGTGAAAATCCGGAAGAGGTAAGCCTGAAGGTAATTGATTACAAGTCGGGCAATACCACGTATGATATTGTCAAAATATATGAAGGACTTCAGCTCCAGCTGGTTCTCTATTTTAATGCTGCAAAGGAGCTGGTGGCAAAAGAAATAGGCAAAAAGGAATTGATTCCGGGAGGGCTATTTTACTATCGAATAGCAGATCCTCTCTTAGATGCAGACACCGCAGAAAGCAAAGAAGCGTATGAGAAAGCTCTTTTAAGAGCCTTAAAGCCGGACGGTGTGGTAAATCAGGAGGAGAACGAGTCCTTAAAAATGGACACAAATCTGGAAGATGATTCCGATGTGATTCCTATTGCAATTAAAAAGGACAAGACGCTAGCGGCAAAAAGCAGCTGCCTGACCACCGAACAGTTTGAGCTTTTAGGCGATTATGTGACCAATCTGGTAAAGAAACAGACGGAAGAAATCTACGAGGGAAATATTCGGGTAAACCCATATCAGGACGGACAAAGAGCCAGCTGTGATTACTGCGATTTCAAAAGCGTCTGCGGATTTGACGCAAGAATCCCGGGATTTGAAAAACGCACCTTGAAAAAACGTAGCAAGGAAGAGGTGCTAGAATTAATGGAAACAGAGCTTGCGAAAAGGGGAACAAGTTAAGAAATGAAATGGACCAAAGAACAAGAACAGGTAATTAATCTGGGAAATCGAAATATACTGGTGGCAGCAGGGGCCGGATCCGGTAAAACTGCAGTGCTGGTACAGCGAATTATTCGGATGATTACCGATGAAGATAAGCCGGTGGATATCGATCATTTATTGATTGTTACCTTTACAAAGGCAGCGGCTTCTGAGATGCGTGAACGAATTGGAGCGGCCATAGAAGAGAGGCTGTTGGAACATCCGGAGGATGAGAATCTGCAAAGACAGCTCACCCTGCTTCATCATGCCCAGATTACTACCATTGACAGCTTTTGTCTCTATGTGGTGCGCAATCATTTTGAGGAGATTTCTCTGGACCCTAATTTTCGGATTGCAGATACCGGAGAGATTACGCTTCTGGAGATGGAGACCATGGATGAGCTCATGGAAGAAAACTATGAGGCTCCAACGGACGCCTTCCTTCATTTGGTAGATTGCTACGGCAGTAGCACGTCCAATGAAAAAGTAAAGGATATGATTACAAAAATATATAGTGTCAGCAAGAGCGCACCATGGCCTGTAAAATGGGTCAAAGGACTTGGCAGCTTGTATCAGGCTACCGACGAAACGTCCTGGGAGGAGTCCGCAATTTTGCGTACTTGTGCGGCCTATGCCAAGACCTTACTTATGGAAAGTGCAGATGATATGGAAAAAGCCGCAGCTCTTGCAAGGTCGGAGGACGGACCGGTCCAATATCTGGAGACATTGGAAAAAGAGCAGAAAATGCTGGAAGCAGTTAAGGAGCTTGCTACCTATGAAGAGCTTTCAGAGTTTATCGCGAAGCTGACATTTGGAAGACTTCCCAGTATTCGTAATTACTCAGGAGATGAAGCCAAAAAGACCAGAGCTGTAGCGTTAAGAAATGAAGTTAAGGCAACGGTGGGGGAGATTCAGAAAAAATACTTTGCAGATTCTATTGCAGATATCTGCAGTCAGATGAACAGAATGTCCCCGGATATTATGGAGCTGATTCGACTCACCATACGTTATATGGAGCGAATGGATAAAAAAAAGAGGGAAAGTCGTATCGCGGATTTTAGTGATATTGAGCATTTCGCACTTCAGATATTAGTAAATCCGGATTCCGGGACGATTACTGAAACAGCAAGGGAATTTCAGAATACCTTTGAGGAAATTCTCATTGATGAGTACCAGGACAGCAATCAGGTACAGGAGGAAATCCTTTGTGCTATTTCACGCATGATTCAGGGACAAAATAACATGTTTATGGTAGGAGACGTGAAGCAGAGCATCTACCGTTTCCGACAGGCAAAGCCTGAGCTGTTTATGGAGAAATATAAAACCTATAACCAGGAGGAAAGCACAACTCAGCGTATTGATTTGCATCAGAACTTCCGCAGCCGCATGGAGGTAATCGATTATGTCAATGACATTTTCTATAAGATTATGGGAGAGGATTTAGGTGGTGTTGCATATGACAAGAAGGCTTCTCTAAAGTTCGGAGCCCAGTACTTTCCGGATAATACCGGAATGGAGCCGGAGCTTCTTTTGATTAATCAAAAGGATGAGCTTTTGGAAGGTACAGAGCTTGGGAAAAAAGAACTGGAAGCGGTTGTGATTGCTGATCGGATTGAACAGATTTTAAGGGACACTTTTGTGACGGATAAAAAGACCGGTGAGCTTAGGCGGGCAACCTGTGGCGATATCGTAATTCTTCTTCGCAGTCTAAAGGGATTTGGTCAGGATTTTGCCGAGGTGCTTTCCGAGAGGGGAATACCGGCTTATGTAGAAAGCAGTACGGGGTATTTCTCTGCTATCGAGGTTCAGACCACTTTAGCAATGTTAAAAATTCTGGATAATCCCTATCAGGATATCCCAATGGCTGCGGTCTTGAAATCTCCTATGGTTGGGTTGAGTGAGGAGGAATTGGCAGAGATTCGAGTCCTTGACAAGGACAAGAGCTTTGCAGAAAATGCCTTAGCGTATTGCAAGGAAGAAACAGAAAAGACAAAGGGCTTTTATCAGTGCTATGAGAACTTAAGAGCGCAGGTTCCGGATACTCCAATCCATACCTTGATTGCGCATATTTTGAAAGATACGGGGTATTTGGATTACGTGGCATCAATGCCGGCAGGAGAGAGACGATACGGCAATCTGCGTATGCTTATGGAAAAGGCTATTGCATATCAACAGACAAGCTATAAAGGCCTGTTTCATTTTGTGCGCTATATTGAATCACTTCAGAAGTATGATGTGGATTTTGGAGAGGCAGACACCACAGGGGAAAGCGCAGATGTGGTACGAATTATGTCCATTCATAAGTCAAAGGGCTTGGAGTTTCCTATTGTATTTGTGGCAGGACTTGGCAAAAAGTTCAATACGATGGATACCAGGCAGCCTATGGTAATTCATCCGGAGCTTGGAATCGGTCTCACGGAGCAGACTCTTTTTCCAAGAACCAAAAGGAATACGATGGCAAAAGAGCAGATTTCCAATCTGTTAAAACTGGAGAATCTTGGAGAGGAGCTTCGAATCCTCTATGTAGCACTTACCAGAGCAAAGGAGAAGCTGATTCTCACCGGTGTGATATCCGATTATCAAAAAGCAATGGAAGGTTATACAGGAGAAATTCGGTTGGGACATCTCATTTCTTACCAGCAGAGAGAGGGGGCAACCACCTATTTGGATTGGATTGTTCCTGCAATGATGTCCTATCCAAATCGTTACCAGATTAAGCCGGTGGACTTTGGAGAAGTGGTGGTGACCGCTGTGAAAAAGCAGATAGAACATCAGAAAAGTGTGGAGGAAGTGAATCGTAGAATTCGTCAGGTCACTGAGGACGAAAGACAGAAACTGGAGGAGGCTTTTCTTTTCCAATATGAGACAATCGGGAAGCCGGGACAAAAGCTGAAGTACTCCGTATCGGAGCTTAAGCATATGTCTATGGAGCAGAATTTCCTCGCTACAGAACAACAGGCAGAGACTCCGGAATTTCTAAAAAGTGAGCCGGAAGAGATTATCCCAAGGTTTTTATCCGAGAAAGGTGCGGATACTTCATTAGGCGGAGATGTGGTTGTCAATCGAGGTGCTCTTCGGGGAACGGCAGTGCATCGTGCCATGGAGTGTATGAATTTTCTTCCGATACTCAATTTCTGTGAGAGCACTCCTGAGAAAATGAAGGCAGAGCAACCGGAAAAGCTTCAAGGTCAGATGGAGGAATACGTAAGGGATGAATTGCACAGAATGTTGGATAGTAAGCTTTTAACTCCGGAAATGATGGAGCTGATTCAAGTAGAAACGTTGATAACATTCATGATGAATCCCGTGGCTCTCGAGATGGCAAGAGCCCAGGAAAGAGGTCAGTTGTATCGGGAAAAACCATTCATTATGGACCATCAGGGGGTTTTAGTTCAGGGAATCATTGATGTGTTCTGGATTAAGGACGATACTCTTACCGTGCTTGATTACAAAACGGACAGGGTAAAGAAATCAGAAGAGTTAGTTCTTCGGTATCAGACACAGCTGGAGTTATACAAGGATGCCCTTGGAAGAAATTTTGGGACTCCGGAGACTCCAATGAAAACACGTGCACTCATTTACAGTTTCGCATGTAAAAATGTGGTAGAAATTTAGGTTCTGTGATACAATGAGTGCGAATATACAAAATAGCAGCTGCGGAGGAATAAGAATGGATCAGTTTGACAATGAAGTATTAGATACATTTTTAGAGAATCAATTACAACTTTTTCCGGAAGAAGTGGCGGAGACCAGGGAAGAAGCAGAAGAGTTTTTAGAGGACTGCATGGCTGTAGTATGTGAGAATGAAAGAGAAGTAAAGGAATACTTTGAGGAGGAAGGTCTGGATATTTCCGGAATGTCTATGGATGACATATTAGAACAAAGTGAAGTGTTTTCGCTTCCTTCCGGGAGATTCCTCATTGTAGAAGGTTAAGAGGGAGAACCATATACCAATGAAAAAGAGAATAGTAAGTATGGCACTTACGGTGTTTCTTGCTTCGTCTCTGCTGACGGGATGTAAAATAGGTGACACCGATTTTGTGCTGGATGTTACACATGTGGATCGTGGTTGTGTATTTCAGATGGGGGATATGGAATGTACGATGGCGGAAGCAAAGCTCTATTTATGTAACTATAAAAACCTTTATGGGGTTGTGCATGGTGTAGATTTATGGAATTTTGAGTTTGGAGATAATAGCCTGCAGGATTACGTGAAATCAGTAACGTTGTCTCAGCTCACAAAGGTTTATGCTATGAACCTGATGGCTGAAGAAAAGGAAATAGAACTGACACAGGAAGAAAAGAAGCTGTGTTGGGATGCGGCAGACAGCTATTTTCAGTCGTTAAATGGAGATGAAAAAGATTATATCTCCATGACAAAAAGCCAACTGGAAGAGGCATTCGAACGATATGCCGTAGCAGAAAAGCTTTACCGCCAGATGACGGAAGGGATAGACCAGGAAATCAGCGATGATGAGGCAAGAGTGATTAGACTGCAGCAGATCTATGTGTATGAGGAAAGTCTTGCAAAGGAAGTCGCTGAGAAAATCGCTCAGGACGTAGATTTTGAAACGTTGGCATCCAACTATAACAAAGCTTCTTCTATTGAACGAACCGCAGCCAGAGGAGAGCTTCCAAAGGAAGTGGAAGAGGTAGCTTTTAATTTGGATGATGGACAGATTTCGTCCGGAATTGAGACCGAGAATGGTTTTTACTTTATAAAATGTATTAGTAAATACGAAAAAGACCTGACAGAAGAAAATAAGCAGGTTATTTTGGTAAGACGAGAAAAGGAACAGTTCCAGGATGCATATGATGCATTTGTAGAATCAGAGAAGAAAGCAATCAACGTTAAGATATGGGACAGTATCCAGATTGATGAAAACCTGACAATTGTTACAGATAGTTTCTTTTCTACATATGACCAGTTCTTTGGCACAACCGAAGAAGTGGTGCAATAAAGATTAAGGACAAGAAAAAGCAGGGGGGAAGCTACCGTGAATGTTTTTTATTTCAACTGGGAGTGGGATGTATTATATGCATTACAGGACATTCATAATCCCATTTTAGATGTTTGTATGAAGCTGCTTTCCGATTTAGGAAATGCAGGGCTATTTTGGATCCTCGTGTCGATTGTCTTGATGATAATTCCAAAATATCGCAAAATGGGAATTCAATGCGCAATAACAATGGCGTTGGCATTTATTATTGGGAATTTGTTTTTTAAAAATCTATTGATGAGAGCTAGACCTTGCCAGATTGATACAGCAGTTCAGCTCTTGGTGAAGATTCCCCATGACTATTCGTTCCCGTCAGGCCATACCATGAACGGGTTTGCAGCGTCACTTTCCATTTTATATAACAATAAAAGGCTTGGAATTCCCGCAGTGGTGTTGGCGACGCTTATCGCCATCTCAAGATTGTACAATTTTGTACATTTCCCAACCGATGTCATAGGCGGATTTATCATTGCGTTGGTACTTTCCGTGCTGACAGATTATTTGGTAAAAAAGCATTACGAGAAAAAAGCATCAGGAAAAAAATAAAATAGATAATAGAATAGAAAATAGGATAAAAATAGGATAAAAATAGGATAGAAAGGATAAATACCCATGGACAGAGAGGCATTAATTAATCAGTTAAAAACCGCGTTTAATGATGGTGTTGAAGAGAAAAAGGATAACAAGGATGTGGAATATAAAGCAGATACCAATTCTCTTTTAATCAACAAAGCGGTAGAAGCCCAGATTCTTGATGCAAGGAATGTTGAGATAAAGCCGATGTCAGAGGAAGAAATCTTTGCAAGACTTCACAATGAGAGACGAAATCAGTAAAAAGGATTAAAAAACAGCCTATTAAAAAGTTCCAGCCACGTTTTTCGTGGCCGGAACTTTTTTTTCGTTATTTTATTCTTTCATCATTCTGTTTTAAGCTTTTTATTTTGTAAGAAGTAACATGATGTCGTTACTACGTTTTACAAATTTTGCCATAGCCTCTACCGAAAGTGGCTGGTTTGCAAGAACTGCTAAGTCATAAAGCTGTTCACAGAACATTGGTACATTTTCGGAATCTTTGTTATTCAAGATGTACTGTACCAATGCGTTTCCCGCATTTAATGTGAGAGTCTGGTCAGCAGCAAACATGCTCATATCCATTCCGCCCATACCGTTCATGGCATACATTTTCATCATATCCTGCATACGTCGTCCTTCTTCGGAAAGGGTGATAACAGATGCGAGGTCATCATTTTTTAATTTCTCAACCTTGACGGTAAGCTTATCGTTGCTTAATACCTTTTTAAAGAGTTCAGAAAGAGTAGCAGAAGCTTCCGCTAAATCTTCACTGCTGTCTTCCTTCATTGCTTCTGTAAGGTCAGCATCAATACGCATGAATTTGTAATCCTCATTGCGTTGCTCAAGCTGGGTGATAAAGGAAGTGTCGATGTTGTGGTCCAAAATAACAGCATTCATTCCTTGCTCTTTGAACATTGCAATGTATTGACCCTGCTGGTTGCGGTCTGTTACGTAGTATACAACCTTGCGGGAATCCTTTTCTTCGGAGTTATCAGCAGACGCATCAGCAGTGGAACTGTCATCCGAATCTGTAATATCATCAGAGGTGGTTGAATCAGCTGCGTCATCACAGGTCTCTTCCTTTTCCACCGGTGCAAGTAGCTCCGGAAGGGTCTGGTATTTATCGTTGATATCCTTGAAGAGGATGTAATCATTCATTTTATCACAGAACTTGTCATCTTTTAGGCAGCCAAATTTGATGAATGGGCTGATATCATCCCAGTATTTCTCATAGCTTTCTTTTTCGGTTTTGCACATTCCGATAAGCTTGTCTGCAACCTTTTTGGTGATGTATTCCTCAATCTTCTTTACGAATCCATCATTTTGAAGAGCGCTTCTTGATACGTTCAGAGGGAGGTCCGGACAGTCGATAACTCCCTTCAATAGCATTAAGAACTCCGGAATAACTTCCTTGATATTGTCAGCAATAAATACCTGGTTGTTGTAGAGCTTGATTGTTCCTTCAATGGAATCATATTCGGTATTGATTTTTGGGAAGTAAAGAATTCCCTTTAAGTTAAATGGATAGTCCATGTTCAGGTGAATCCAGAACAAAGGCTCCTTGTAATCCATAAATACCTTGCGATAGAAGGCTTTGTATTCTTCATCGGTACAGTCCTTTGGATTTTTTGCCCAAAGTGGATGGGTATCGTTGATGGCAACAGGACGTTTTACAATCTTGTACTGATCTTTTGCAGGAACTGTCTCAACGATTTCCTTTTCTCCATTTTCGTTTTCTTTTTCTTCTGTCTTAGCTGCCTCGTGGATTTCCTCCACAACGGTATCGGTATCGAGTTTTTCATCGATGTTGATGAACTCGTATTCCTCAGGGGCGTTTGCCTTTGAAAGGAAGATTTCAGTTGGCATGAAAGAGCAGTACTTTGAAATGATTTCTCTTGCGCGGTATTCATTGGCAAACTCGAGACAATCTTCATTTAAGAATAAAGTGATTTCGGTACCGACGGTATTTTTGGTTCCGTCCTCCATGTCGTATTCTGTGCCACCGTCACAGCTCCAATGTACAGCAGTAGCTCCATCCTTGTAGGAAAGGGTATCGATGGTTACTTCATCGGCAACCATAAATGCGGAATAGAAACCAAGACCGAAATGACCGATAATCTGATCATCATTTGCTTTGTCCTTGTATTTTTCTATGAAATCCGTAGCGCCGGAGAAGGCAATCTGGTTAATGTATTCTTCTACCTCATCTGCGGTCATACCAAGACCATTATCGATAAATTTTAAGGTCTTTTCCTCCGGATTAACAATAACCTCAATTTTGGCTTTGTAATCAGCTGGAAGAGTATACTCACCCATCATATCAAGCTTCTTTAATGTGGTAATAGCATCACAGCCGTTAGAGATTAACTCTCGATAAAAAATGTCGTGATCGGAATACAACCACTTCTTTATAATAGGAAATAGATTATCACTGTCGATGGATAGATTTCCATGTTTATTGCTCATAATTCACAGCTCCTTTACTCATTTTTTTGTACTGAAACAGGTACAAGGAGTATGATATATCCCTTAAAGGGAAAAGTCAATAGAAAATTAGCACTCTTTTAAAGCGAGTGCTAACAAACGCCTCAAATATTTTCAAATAATTGAAAAAATGTTGGCAGACAGATAGAAAAAGATGTATAATAGATAGGAATTTAGGACTAATTGTATCGTGTTAGGAGGAAATATGAGAGATACAAATGAGACAACGAAAAAACAGTTTCGATATAATGAAACAAAGGAAAGACTGATTCTTGTAAACCGCATCTATTTTATTGCCATGAACGTTCTGTACGGAATGTTTGCAGTGTATCTTTTATTGCGCTGGGTTATGGGAAGCATTAACAATATCATTGCCGGAGGTAATCTGACTCTGGTTGTTATTTTCTTGATTGTAAACGGAGTGTATTACTTCAAGGATAAGACCAGTGAAAAATACAGTGTTGTTCAGCTGATATTAGCAAGCATCGAGATTTTGTTAGTGGGAATGAATACGGATGCTACATTCATTTTCTATGCTATTGTAATATTATATGCACTTCAGATTCCCTATTACAATACTAAGCGCCATGGGAAACTGTGCATTATTGCCGGTGTGGGCTTCTTTGTACTTCAGGTTGTTCGTAATGTTCGAGGCGTAGATGTAAATGATGTAAACACCCTTTGCTGTACGCTTTGTGTATTGCTGGGGTTGTACGTAGACTGGAGAATAGGGAATATTGTGCAGCGCTTCAACGAAGACGCCTTAGGCTCGGTGGCACAGCAGACAGGAACCATTCAGGGAATGTTCGACGGAATCCTTGGCATTTCTAAGACTGTCTCTGAGGAAGCGGAGAAAAGCACCGGAAATGTGGATCAGTTGTATGAGACGACTCAGGATGTAAGCACCAGCATGCAGGAGATTGTAGACTCTGCAACCATGACGGCCCAGAGCATTGAAGAACAAAATCAGATGACCCAGAACATTCAGACCGCCATTGCCCAGACCAGCGAGCGTTCGAAACAGATGGTTGAGATTGCTACTGCTTCCAATGAGAGCATTCAGAGTAACATTGTGGTTATGGAAGAGTTGCAGCTTCAGTCTCAGCAGATTGCCAACATGAATACAGAGGTAGGAGAGTCTATGGTGCGTCTTCAGGATAAGACCAAAGAGGTGGAAGAAATTGCAGGCATGATTCTTAACATCTCATCTCAGACGAACCTTCTTGCGTTAAATGCGTCCATTGAGAGTGCAAGAGCAGGGGAGGCCGGACGTGGATTTGCGGTTGTAGCTGATCAGATTCGTCAGCTTGCAGAACAGACCAAACAGTCAACAGAAGAGATTACCAGAATTATTAATGAGCTCAACTCCAATGCCAACGAAGTGGTGGCTTCCGTAGAAAAATCGGTGGCAGCAAATGAAGACCAGAATCAGAAAATTGCTGCAGCATCAGAGACCTTCGAGAAGCTCAATCAGGATATGACAGTCTTAATCAATGATATTAATGAGATGGATAAAGAAATTTTGGATCTTTCTTCTTCCAACAATGTCATTGTGGAGAATATTTCTCAACTTTCTGCAGCTACTCAGGAGGTTACAGCCAACGCAGAGCAGGTTCTCAACATGAGTCAGAACAATCTGGAGTTTGCTGAGAGTGTGAAGGCTTCTATTGACACCATTGAGCAGACCACAGAGAAGATGAAGGAATACATTTAATTTCGAAATGAATCAGTTAAGGCAAAGAGGACGAAAAGGCTTCTTTGCCTTTTTTAAGGAAGGAGCACAGACAATGTTAAAAGAAGGAATAACAGGTCATCAGGAAACAATTGTAACTGTAGAAAATACCGCAAAAACGATGAAAAGCGGAACACTGGATGTATTTGCAACCCCAGCCATGATTGCACTTATGGAACAGACTGCCTATGAGAGTGTAGCCGGTGAATTGGAAGAAGGCTATGGAACCGTTGGCACCATGCTGAATGTAAAGCATGTATCAGCTACCCCCTTAGGAATGAAGGTTACCTGTGAAAGTACCCTTACAAAAATTGATGGAAGAGCATTGACCTTTGAAGTAAAAGCATTTGACGAGAGAGGCCTAATCGGCGAAGGCACTCATGAACGCTTCCTCGTTCAAAACGAGAAATTTCAGGCGAAGGCCAACAATAAGTAGCATACCTGGGGACGTGGAAAAAGGAACGTCCCCATGTAATTATTTTAAGTTTTTATGTGCAGTCGAGAGCATCAGCTTGATACGATTTAATTGATTTACTTCTGATGCACCTGGATCGTAGTCGATGGCTACCACGTTTGCTTCAGGGTGTTCTCTTCGCATTTCTTTGATGACACCCTTACCTACAATGTGGTTTGGTAAGCATGCAAATGGCTGTGCGCAGATAATGTTTGGTACGCCCTGATGAATTAGCTCAAGCATTTCACCGGTAAGGAACCAGCCTTCACCGGTCTGGTTACCGATAGATACAATGCTCTTAGCTGCTTCAGCGGTCTCTTCGATACGGCACATTGGCTCAAAGTGAGTACTCTTTTTGAGTTCATCCTTGGCAGCACTTCTAAGCCATTCGAAGAAGCTGATAATCAGCTTATTATTGCGAGCGGTCTTTTTGGACTCGCCAAGATATTTGGCTTTGTAAATCTGGTTGTAGCAACAGTACAGTAAGAAGTCTGTAAGGTCCGGAACTACGGCCTCAGCACCTTCCTGTTCCAGAAGATTTACCACATCGTTGTTGGCAGCCGGGTGATATTTTACAAGAATTTCACCAACCACTCCTACACGAGGCTTCTTCTGGTCTGTAATAGGGAGCTGATCGAATTCACGAATGATTTCTCTACACATCTTTTTAAATTTTCTGTGAGAGAGAAGACCATCTTTGGTGATGAAATCAATACATTTCTTTTTCCATTTCTCATGAAGTGCATTTGCTGAGCCTTCCACTTTTTCGTAAGGGCGCATGCGGTAGAGACAGCGCATAAAGATATCTCCGAAAATCAGCGCGTAAAGTCCGTGCTGAACCAATGGAAGGGTAAAGCTAAAGCCCGGGTTTTTCTCTAATCCAACCATATTGATTGAGATAACAGGAATATCCGGATATCCAGCCTTAATCAGTGCACGACGGATAAATGCAATATAGTTGGTGGCACGACATCCACCACCTGTCTGTGAAATCAATACAGCAGTTTTGTTCAAATCATATTTTCCGGACATGACAGCAGCCATGAGTTGCCCAATTACAATCAGAGAAGGATAACATGCATCATTGTTTACATATTTGAGTCCTACATCCACACATTCTCTTGCGGAGATGTTAGGAACAACCAGGTTGTATCCCGCTGCACAGAATGCCGGCTCCAAGAGATCAAAATGGATTGGTGACATCTGAGGACAGATAATGGTGTAATTTTCCTTCATTTCCTTGGTAAATACCACACGCTCATAATTGGCAGGAACAATGGTGCGTTTCTCCAGCTTCTTTTCCTTTACGCGGATAGCAGAGAGAAGAGAGCGGATGCGGATGCGAGCTGCACCTAAGTTATTTACCTCATCGATTTTCAAGCAGGTATAGATTTTACCCGATTGGGTCAAAATATCACTGACCATATCAGTGGTGACCGCATCTACACCACAGCCGAATGAGTTGAGCTGAATCATATCAAGGTCATCTCGGGTCTTTACAAAGTTTGCGGCAGAGTAAAGTCTGGAATGATACATCCATTGGTCCATAACCATGATAGGACGTTCCAGGTTGCCAAGATGAGATACGGAATCCTCGGTTAATACACAGATTCCATAAGAGTTGATAAGCTCAGGAATACCGTGGTTGATTTCCGGATCCACATGGTATGGTCTACCTGCAAGAACGATACCACGTTTGTTGTTTGCTTCCATATAGGAAAGAACTTCTTCGCCCTTTTGCTGAATCTCAAGGCGGCATACTTCCTGCTCTTTCCATGCGTCAGAAACGGCATTGCGAATCTCGGATTCTGAGATGCCAAACTCCTTCTTGAAGCATGAAACAAGGGCCTGGGAAACGGTTTCCTCTGAGGTAAATGCCATAAACGGATTTAAGAAACGTACATCGCCTCTTGTAATCTCATCTACGTTGTTCTTGATATTTTCTGAGTAAGAGGTAACGATTGGACAGTTGTAGTGATTTCCTGCCTCCGGGAATTCGTTTCTCTCATAGAAGATAGCCGGGTAGAAAATAAAATCTACATTTTGGTGAATCAGCCAGGTTACATGACCATGTGCCAGCTTTGCCGGGTAGCACTCAGATTCACTTGGAATAGATTCGATACCAAGCTCGTAAATTTTTCTGGTGGATTGAGGGGAAAGAACCACTCTGAATCCAAGCTTCTCGAAGAAGGTTGCCCAGAAAGGATAGTTCTCGTACATATTGAGTACACGTGGAAGACCAACGGTACCTCGGGTAGCCTCTGCCTTTGAAAGAGGCGTGTAATCAAAGATACGTTTGTTCTTGTATGCAAAAAGGTTTGGAACCTCTTCCTTATTTTTCTCTTTTCCGAGGCCTTTTTCACAGCGGTTTCCGGTAATGTACTGTCTGCCATCTGAGAATTTGTTGATGGTTAAAAGGCAGTGGTTGGTACAACCCTGGCAACGGGCAAGCTTGGTGCCATAGGTTAATTCGTTGATCTGGTCTATGGTGAGCATGGTAGTCTCATAGCCCTCTTCATGGCGTTCTCTTGCAATAAGGGCACAGCCAAAGGCTCCCATGATACCGGCGATGTCAGGTCGGGTTGCGTGAACACCGGCGATGCGTTCAAAACTTCTCAGTACAGCATCGTTGTAGAAGGTTCCACCTTGTACCACGATATGGCTACCCAGGTCTTTTGCGTCAGAAAGCTTGATTACCTTATATACTGCGTTTTTGATTACGGAATAAGCAAGACCGGCAGAGATATCCGCAACAGTAGCGCCTTCCTTTTGGGCCTGTTTTACCTTCGAGTTCATAAACACGGTACAACGGGTACCAAGGTCGATTGGGTTTTGTGCAAAGAGAGCCTCTTTTGCGAAATCCTGTACGGTAAAATTCAGTGATTTTGCAAAGGTCTCAATGAAAGAACCACATCCGGAAGAGCAGGCTTCGTTCAACTGAACAGAGTCTACCGTCTGGTTTTTAATCTTAATGCATTTCATATCCTGTCCGCCGATATCCAGGATACAGTCTACGCTTGGATCAAAGAAGGCAGCTGCATAGTAGTGGGCTACTGTTTCAACTTCACCCTCATCAAGCATTAAGGCAGATTTTAACAGAGCTTCACCATAGCCGGTAGAACATGAGTGTACAATTTTGGCATTCTTTGGAAGTAGCCTATAGATTTCCTGAATAGAGCCAATGGCGGTAGCAAGAGGGCTTCCGTTATTGTTGCGGTAGAAGGAATACAAAAGGTCACCAGACTCGCTCACAAGGGCAATTTTGGTTGTGGTGGAACCGGCATCGATTCCAAGATAACAGTTTCCTTCATAGGTAGATAAATCGGCTGTTTTTACATGATTGTTTGCCTGCCTTGCCAGAAATTCATCGTAAGCTTCCTGATTTTCAAAAAGCGGCTCAAGACGAGCAACCTCAAAATCCATCTCAATACCGGAGGAGAGACGGGCTTCCAGACTGGAAAGGGTAGTAGTATTGTCCTCCTTGTAATTCAATGCAGATCCAATTGCTGCAAAAAGATGAGAGTTTTCCGGGGTAATTGCATGCTCACTATCCAGATTTAAGGTGCGAATGAATGCAAGCTTCAATTGATCAAGAAAATGGAGAGGTCCCCCAAGGAATGCTACGTGTCCGCGGATTGGTTTTCCGCAGGCAAGACCGGAAATAGTCTGGTTTACCACTGCCTGGAAAATAGAAGCGGACAAGTCTTCTTTGGTAGCTCCTTCGTTAATCAATGGTTGAATATCGGTTTTGGCAAATACACCACATCTGGCTGCAATCGGGTAAATTGCCTTGTAGTTTTTGGCATACTCATTAAGACCAGGAGCTTCTGTCTGAAGAAGGGAAGCCATCTGGTCAATAAAAGAACCTGTACCACCGGCACAGATACCATTCATACGCTGTTCTACGTTTCCGTTTTCAAAATATATAATTTTAGCATCCTCTCCACCAAGCTCAATTGCCACATCAGTCTGTGGGGCATAGTGCTGTAAGGCGGTAGATACTGCAATCACTTCCTGTGTAAATGGCACATCAAGGTGCTTAGCAAGGGTCAATCCGCCGGAACCTGTAATCATAGGGGCAACTTCCTTGTCCCCAATCTGTGAGATTGCTTTTCCAATCAGTTCAGATAAGGTTTCTTGAATGTTTGCAAAATGTCTTTGATAATCGGAAAATAGTAGATGATCCATTGAATCTAAAATCGCAACCTTTACGGTGGTAGATCCGATATCAATTCCAAGTTTATAAAGATTATGGTTTTCCATCTGATTTCTTCCTCCTTTTACGGACACAGAGTACATTATACGACACCGTTCGACAATTGACAATGAACATAAGTTACAATTTGTACTAGTCATTGACAAAGCATTTTCGTTGTATTTATAATAGATTACCTATCATTTTTATAGTTAGAAAAGAAAAGGAGTACCAGCATGACCTGGATGGATCGTTTAGAAAAGAAAATGGGAAGATATGCAATTCCCAATATAACACGCGTTTTCATAGTGGCAAACCTTTTGGGAGCTGTTCTTTACATGGCTTTTAAGGAGTATGCAATTTATCTGTTCACCTTTGATGGAGCAGCAATCCTACATGGGCAGTTTTATCGTCTGTTTACCTGGATTTTGTATCCGACGGGAGGACTCAGCTTTTTTAGTCTGCTCTTTATTTTCTGCTTGTGGATGCTTGGAGATAGCTTAGAGAGGTACCTTGGTTCCTTTCGAATGAACTTATATTTCTTTGGTGGAATTATTCTCAATATTGTAGTGGGAATGCTTGTGTATGTGATTTTTCACATTTCCATCAGCTTATCCATGTATCACATCCTCTTTTCATTGTATTTGATGCTTGGACTATTTATGCCGGAAGCAGAAGTACGACTTTATTTTGTTCTTCCAATCCGTATGAAATGGCTTACGATTTTGTATTTCGTAATGCTTGCTTATGACGTGTACAGCTATTTCAGAATGGGAGTGGGCTACGGAATTAAATATGGCTCTGAAATCGTTCTTGCGGTTGTGAATTTATTGTTCTTCGTGTACTCTTGCAAAAACAGATTATCCAGAAAACAGAAGAGAAAACAAAGAGAGTTCCGTGCTGAGTTCAAAGCGGCAGAGCCAAGACCGGGTTCCGGAATCACCAGACATAAGTGTGCAATATGTGGTAGAACCGAGCTGGATGATCCAAATCTGCAGTTCCGTTTTTGCTCAAAATGTGAGGGTAATTTTGAGTATTGCCAGGAACATTTATTTACCCATACACATGTGAAGAACAGTTGACAAAGAAAAACCTTGAAACTATAATAAAATAGCGCATAAACTAAGGTTGTTGCAGCAGCGACAACCTTATTTTTCTATATGGGAAAGCGGAGCCTTTCCTTTGCAGAAATATGAAATACGGGAGGAAGTAAGACCCATGGAGAACGAAGTAGTCTCTAAGAATTTTATTGAACAGATTATTGAAAAGGATTTGGCAGAAGGTCATTGCAAGACCGTTAAGACCAGATTCCCACCGGAACCAAATGGTTACCTTCACATTGGACATGCCAAATCAATTCTTTTAAATTATGGATTAGCACAGCAGTATGGCGGAAACTTCCATTTCCGTTTTGACGATACCAACCCTACCAAAGAAAAGACAGAGTTCGTAGAGTCCATTAAAGCAGATGTACAGTGGCTTGGAGCAGACTGGGGAGACAACCTTTTCTTTGCTTCCAACTATTTTGACCAGATGTATGAAGCTGCTGTCAGACTGATCAAAAAAGGAAAAGCATATGTATCTGATTTGACACCGGATGAGATTCGTGAATACAGAGGAACACTTAAGGAACCTGGCAAGGAGGATCCATATTCAACGCGTTCGGTTGAGGAGAACTTAGACCTTTTTACCCGTATGAAGGACGGCGAATTCCCAGATGGTTCAAAGGTTCTTCGTGCCAGAATTGATATGGCTTCCAACAATATCAACATGAGAGATCCAATTCTCTACCGTGTGGCACGTATGACTCATCATAATACAGGAGATAAATGGTGCATTTATCCAATGTAAGATTTTGCTCATCCAATCGAGGATGCGATCGAGGGAATTACCCATTCTATCTGTACCTTGGAATTTGAGGATCACAGACCATTATATGACTGGGTTGTAATCGAGTGTGGTTACAAGAATACCCCGGAGGAATCGCCAAAGCAGATTGAGTTTGCAAAGCTTTATCTTACCAACGTGGTAACCGGAAAGCGTTACATCAAGAAATTGGTGGAAGAGGGAATTGTAGATGGATGGGATGATCCACGTCTTGTATCCATTGCGGCTCTTCGCAGAAGAGGATTCACACCGGAGTCTATCCAGAAATTTGTTGAGCTATGCGGCGTGGCAAAGGCAAACAGTTCTGTAGATTATGCCATGCTTGAGTATTGCATCAGAGAGGACTTAAAGATGAAATGTCCTCGTATGATGGCAGTTCTTGATCCGATTAAGGTGATTATCGATAACTATCCGGAAGGACAGACCGAGTACCTTGAGGTGCCAAACAATCTGGAGAATCCGGAGCTTGGAACCAGACAGGTGCCATTTACCAGAGAAATCTATATCGATAGAGAGGACTTTATGGAGGAGCCACCTAAGAAATACTTCCGTATGTTCCCGGGAAATGAAGTCCGTCTCATGAATGCATATTTTGTAACCTGCAATAGCTATACTAAGGACGAGAATGGAAAGGTAACAGAGATTCACTGTACCTATGATCCTGCATCTAAGGGAGGAAACAGTCCGGATGGACGTAAGGTAAAAGGAACCATTCACTGGGTATCTGCAGAACATGGCAAAAAAGTTACTGCTCGACTCTACGAGAACATCGTAAATGAAGAGCTTGGTGTTTACAACGAGGACGGAAGCCTGAATCTGAATCCAAACTCACTTACCGTTCTTACGGATTGCGTGGTTGAGCCTGCATTGATTGATGTGAAGCCATATGAAAGCTTCCAGTTTGTACGTCAGGGCTTCTTCTGCTGCGACTGTAAGGATTCCAAACCTGGAGAGCCGGTATTTAACCGCATCGTATCGTTAAAGAGTTCGTTTAAGCTTTCTACTGTGCAGTAGAGAAACGAGGGAATATGAATTTACTTTCTGGAATAGAAAAATTTGGATTTGATACACAAAAAATGGACAATCTCTTTGAGGAAGAGAAGAAAGAATCTTCAGAAGTGAAAGAAAATGTTTCTGAGGAGAGAAAAGTACAGGAGACGGATTTCATTTTGGAAAAGGGGGTCCGCTGTCCAATTTGTGATAAGGTGTTCAAGACCTTGATGGTAAAATCAGGACGATTAAAGAGATTGGAACCGGATTCCGATCTCCGTCCAAGACATCAGGATATTGATTCGCTCAAATATGATATTTCATCTTGCCCGTACTGCGGATATACTGCTATAAACCGCTATTTTGAACATGTGACCTCGGTTCAGCGCAAGCTGATTCAGGATGGGATTTGTAGTAAGTTTAAGCCGGAGGACAATGTAAAAGAACAAGAGGGGATTTGTGCCATTGATTATGATACGGCCCTTGCCCGCTATAAGCTTTCCCTTTTTAATACCATTGTGAAAAAGGGGGCCAATAGCGAGAAGGCATTTACCTGTCTTAAGATTTCCTGGTTACTCCGTGGAATGCAAGAGACTTTGCCGGAGGATGCTACAGAAGAAAAGAAGACCGAACTCCAAAAAGAGGAGCAGGCCTTCTATGTACAAGCATTTGATGGATTTTTTAAAGCTATCTCAAGTGAGATGTTCCCTATGTGTGGTATGGATCAGACAACCGTAGATTATCTACTGGCAGCCATGGCCATGCGCTTACATAAATATGATGTAGCAGCAAAGCTTATTTCGGGAATTCTGACCTCACCGGCCGCACCATCCCGAATTAAGAATAAAGCTTTGAATATGAAATCTGATATTATTGCAGCAATTCACGGTGCTACGTAGGACTGTGCATTGGATATCTGGGCACTTTCGGAGGTGAGCTGTACCGGCGTACGGTAATAAGCTACCACGGGAGTGCCTTTTTCTACGAGGTTGTAGAGGTTTTCTGCATCCTGAGGCTTCATATTGATACAACCATGGGAGCCATGCTCGATATAGTAATCGCCGCCGAAGGTAGGATTCCAAGGTGCATCGTGAAAACCAACATTGTATGCAAAAGGCATGAAATAGTTAACAGGAGCAGAATAATCTTCTCCGACCAATACCGCATTTTTCTGGCAGTATACAATCTTAAAGATTCCATCCGGTGAACCATTTCCGTTGATGATTCTTCCGGAGACAATGTCTGCATCAAGAGTCAGTGTACCGTCTACGTAGTAGTAATAGTGCTGATTACTGTAGTCGATTTCCAGATAGGTATCCCCAATATCATTTGGACCTGGTTCCATGGCTGTCTGTTCATATACGGGCTCTCTCTCCACCGGATTTCCGGATAAGATATCCTTCATAATCTGTTCTTTTTCTTTCGATTTACTGATTACCCAACCATAATCGCCGCCGGAGATGGTAATCACATCCCCTAAGGATGTGGTGAATTCCCGTTTGTCACCGTAGGTGTTGTATTTGGTGGCAAGAGTCTGTACAAATTTCTCGATTGGTTCTTCATCAAGGACTACGGTAATACCATCCTCCAGAATGGAAAGCATGTTTAAGATATCCTTGGAGGTAAGTTCCTCCGTTTCGTTTCCAATCTTGTAGGTGATTCCTCCACGGAGATATTTATCGATGGTTTTGGTACAGTCCACAATCTGATCACTTTCGGAAGTCAGATTTGGCTTCACGTAACATTCGTCGGTTAAGGCCACTGAAATATTTCCTGAGGATACGGCATCTGAAACCAGCTCAATAACCTGCTCCGGGATAGGAGTTGTGCCTGTCACTTCAGGGACAACCTTATATCCATCCTCGGTGAGCTCCACATAGGCATCCTTTGGTTCTATGGTTTTCTCGTGGTCAAATAGATCCAAGTCACCAACAGAATCCTTAAGCTTGGTTGTATCGTAGGTTATGCCGGATGTAAGCTCGTATTTGGATGGTACGAACAAGCTCTTTGGCCAGAGAAATGGATTCTGGCTAGCCTTAAAGCTCTCTTCTAAGCCGGATGGTTCGTAGGCATAGCCAAAATCACTTCCTTTGATATGATATTTTACGTTTTCACGTCCGTGAATGGTTACAAGAAAATCGTTGGCTTCCCGTATGTTCCAATCAATGACGTCCTGTGGTGTTTTACAACTTACATTTTTCCCGGAAATTTCTGTGTGAAAGTAGTAGTGACTCTGGAAAAACCAGACAAACACCAAATAGGTCAGTAAGAGAACTGACACAATTCCCACTACAATCCACAAGATGGTCTTTTGTAGTCTCTTTTGTTTGTTCATTGTAATCCCTCCCAATTAATTACGTAGAACCCTTATTCTTCTGTTTTACTGCGACAAGCATTCAGATGAGAAATTGGCATATAGTCAGGGAGTCCTCCTGTAAAGCTTAAGGAGACTTCTCCTTGTATCAATGGTAAAAGATATGCCAGACACTCCTCTGTGATGTCATTTCCTTTCTCATTTATCCAATTTCTTGGAACGGCTTTTGTTTCGTTGGCAATTTTCGATACATCGTAATAGCTGTAGGTTACTTCATATGGCTCATTGGAAAGTCGCTCTAAGGTAACCATAGCCCCGGTTACACCTTCCAAAGAGAGAAGTACGGCTTTTTGCCCCTGAGCAAATGCCTCTGTAAGATCTGTCGCAGATGCAAGGTGAGCGGCACATCTTTGGAGAACGTTTACTTCAACAGAACGTACCTTAACCCCGATCTTTTCTTTTACAAGATATTCCAAAGTTTTGCCGGCACCGCTGAGCTGCTGATGACCGAACTGGTCTACGGCAGAACCGGATGCTGCAACGTAAGTGCCATCGCTGTAGCGAATACCTTCCGACACAGCCACGATGACATTCTGGCGCTGTGCCAATATATGTTTCACATCAGCAATAAACTGGTCATCGTCGAATTCTGCTTCCGGAAGATAAATGAGATGTGGAGCCTGCTGGTAGTCGTTTCTGGCAAGAGCAGAAGCTGCGGTAAGCCAGCCTGCGTCACGTCCCATAATCTCTATAATTGTAACACTGTCCACCGGATAAATAAAGGTATCGTGCGCAATTTCAAGCACAGAGGTAGCAATGTATTTGGCTGCGGAGCCAAAACCCGGAGTATGGTCTGTGACACAAAGATCATTATCAATGGTTTTGGGAATCCCGATAATTCGCACATCGCTTCCGATCTGCTTGCTGTAGGCAGATAGCTTCATTACCGTGTCCATGGAATCATTTCCACCGATATAGAAGAAGGCTTTAATGTTTTTCTTCTCAAACTGCTCAAATATTTTCTCATAAGTAGCAGGATCATCCTGAAAAGATTTAATCTTGTATCTGCAAGAGCCTAGGTACATGGATGGGGAAAGCTTCAGTTTTTCAATGGACATGTTTGGTAGTTCCAAGATTTCATTGAAATTCAGATAGTTTTCATTTAAGATACCAACGATACCATTGATGGAACCGTAGCAGATATCATATTGCTTGGAAGCAAGTACCTGGTGTACAACACCAGCAAGGCTTGCGTTAATTGCACTGGTAGGACCACCAGATTGGGCAACCATGCAGTTATAAGTCTGAGTAAGTTTATTCATATGTAACCTCCTAATCTTTTGGTATTGTATTATCGAGGAGTAAAATAGTCAAGGTGATGGCATGAGAAAAGAATTGCAAATACAGAACATACAGAACAAAATCCGTCAGTATTACAAAAATTGTACCTTGTGTCCAAGAAACTGTGGAGTGGACAGAACCGATGGCAAGACGGGAGCGTGTGGAATGACGGATACACTTGTGGTAGCAAGGGCTGCAAAGCATATGTGGGAAGAACCATGTATATCAGGAACAAAAGGCTCCGGAGCAGTTTTCTTTGGCGGGTGTAATCTAAAATGCATGTTTTGTCAGAATCAAAAGATTTCCAGAGGTCAGGCGGGAAAAGAAATAGATGCAGTAAGATTAGCTGAGATTTTTTTAGAACTGCAGGAGCAGGATGTCAATAATATTAATCTTGTGACGGGCACTCATTTTCAGCCACACATCATAGAAGCATTAGGCCTTGCAAAAGAACAGGGGTTAGCTGTTCCTATTGTGTATAATTGCAGCGGCTACGAATCTGTGGATGCGTTGAAACGATTGGAAGGATACGTGGATGTGTATCTTCCTGATTTTAAATATATGGATGAGGATATGGCACAAAGCTACAGTAGGGCCAAGGATTATCCCACCATCGCCCAAAAGGCCATTGCAGAGATGGTAAGACAGCAGCCCCTTGCGGTTTTTGCTCCGGAGAGTGGGAAAAGCAAAAGATTGAGCCTGGAGGCAAAGGAAGGCTATGTGATGAAGAAAGGTGTCCTGGTTCGTCAGTTATTGTTGCCGGGAGGATTGGAGGATGCAAAGAAAATCGTGGGATATCTCCATGAATACTATGGCAATCAGATCTACATTAGCATGATGAGCCAGTACACGGTGATGAAAGAGGTGAAAAATCATCCGGTTCTCGGAAAAAACGTATCAAAAGAGGAGTATGAAGCTTATCTGACCTATGCACAAGATATTGGGGTAACACATGGCTTTTTCCAGGAAGGTGGGGTAAATCTGGAAAGCTTTATTCCGGAATTTGATTGCTATGGAGTATAAAAGTGAATAAAGTACTAAAAATATTGACGAAATTAAAAATAAAGGTGGAAAAATAGAATAATATATGGTACTATAGTTGTATATCAAACGGAGGAACGGAAATGAGTAAGATAGCAAATAAAAGTCAAATCATTATTGCTTGTCCTAATACGTTATTTCACTTATATGTGAATTCCGAGGAAGAGATTTCCAAAATCGAAACCTTCATGCGTAATATCCGTTCTATTTCCACGTTACATCTGACGGATGTGTATCAGTGGTGCAACCGTCAAGGAATTTGCTATGATACAAGCTTCAATTTTCACAGAGAACTCCCTCTCTGGACCAATATGAAGCTTTATTATAATTATTTTATCCAGAAGCTCAAATATCAGGAGAAATGGAATCCTGCAATAGCAGCTTAGGATAAATGAATTCTTCCTCATATTTCCTACGAGAAGGGGTTATCACAGACAAACTGTGGTAACCTCTTTTCTTTTGACAAGCCGTGAGCAAGAAATTCCACGTTTCTATATGAAGGGGAGAAGTTGCGATAAAGACATAGATATGCAACAAAGATGTGGGTATGCTTGCGACACACAAGATAGATAGGCTATAATAAGGAAAGCAAATGAAACTGTACGGAAAGGGAAAATGATATGAGATATCCGGAATTTATTAAAAAAGGGGACCGTATTGGTTACACAGCTCCATCAATGGGGGCCACCACAGAACCTTATGCTTCCTGTTTTGCAAAAGCCTTGGAGGTAATGGCAGAGAGGGGCTATGGCCACGAGATAGGCAAAAATGTATACAAGGATGACGGAATTGGAATTAGTACCAATCCCAAAGCTGCAGCAGAAGAATTGGTGGAGCTTTACCTTTCCAAAGAGAATCAGGCATTGATTTCCGCCGGCGGAGGAGAGATGATGTGTGAGCTTCTTCCCTATGTGGATTGGGAGAAAATCAAGGCAGGAAAACCAAAGTGGTATCTTGGCTATTCCGATAATACCAACTTTACCTTTGTGGCTACTACAATGTGTGATGTGGCAACCATCTATGGACCATGTGCTCCGACCTTTGGCGTGACACCATGGCATCCATGTCTGGAGCAGACAATGGAAGTGTTGGAGGGAAGGAGAACGCAGGTAGAGAATTTTGACCTTTGGGAGTTGGATGATTACCGTGATGCAGAGCATCCGTTTGCCCCTATGAATGTCACGGAACCGGTAGTGATAAAGAGCTTTCCGGAGGGAAATCACAGCTTTACGGGGCGCTTGGTTGGCGGGTGTCTGGACTGCCTGGTTAATCTGAGAAGCACAGACTATGATCATGTGGCAGAGTTTAATGAGAAATACAAGGAGGACGGAATTATTTGGTTTTTGGAGGCATGCGATTTGAATATCTTTGGGATTCGAAGAGCTATATGGCAGCTGAAGGAAATTGGATGGTTCAAATATCTGAAAGGATTTTTGATTGGACGTCCGGTATGTTTTGGAGAAGCCTTCCTTGGTTTGGATCAGTACACCGCTGTGACAGATTTGCTGGCAGAATATCAGGTGCCAATCCTTATGGACCTAGACTTTGGCCACAGAAATCCAACGATGCCGATTGTAACAGGAGCGTTGGCGAAAGTGGATTTCACTGATGGTCATTTTTGTATGACGTATCTCGAAGACCTGCACCATACGAAGCTCATGCGGAAGCAATGGAGGTAAATAGGAGAATTATGTCAAAGGTAATACTTACATTTCAATTACAAAAGGAAAAAGAAGAACAACTGTTATCTATTTGCAAGGAGCTTCACATAGCCTTATTAAAGATTTCCATGAACGATTATGCACAAAAGCTGGGTTATCTTGCAGGAATACAGGGGTTCAAAAGAGAGAAGGCAGTCTATTGTGGTGGGGCTTTCCCAAAGGAAATGCTCATATTTTCGGGGTTAAATTCCAACGAAGTTGACACATTTTTGGCGGAATATAAGAAAACAGGTCTTTCTCCCATTGACTTAAAAGCAATTGTCACGCAGCACAATGTTTTTTGGACCCCGGAGACGTTGTTTCGTGAATTGATGAAAGAGCACTTTGCTTTTCATTAGTTGATAATATTGCAGTCGACACAGAACATG
>JALEPP010000076.1 GCA_022767075.1 Agathobacter sp.
GAGGGTGACCTGAACCGAAAGCAATAGTACCGAAGTAGGAGTCACCGGGATCCGAACCCGTTATCAAGTCGGCATGTATGATAGTACATGAAGGAGTGGACTTTTCGTCAATTTGAGAGGTACCGCGATAATAAGACATAATTACCGCCTCAAGCATATGCTTGAGGCGGTTTTTTGTTAAAACAAGTGTCGCAATGCTATCCCTAACAATATGCTAGCATAATTGTTAGGGATAGCATTAGCGACCTGCCCCGTACATGAGCATAAAAGCGGTGCGAAGCAACGCGATATGCGAATGTATGGGCCACATCGCGAGAGTGCGAAGCACGGAGCGATGTGGATTGTTTTAACAAACTGGGTTTTGCGAAGCACGGAGCCAAGTCCCACCCCAAAACGGATTTTCTTCAAATCAATTTTTATCAAAAGTTTGGAGGAAAAAACTATGAAAAACAACAACGCCAAAACAACCAAGACAATGAGCACCCCAAAGAAAATTTTTGCAGCAGCATCTGTAATAGCACTTGCCCTTTGCAGTATGGCTGGATGCGGAGCCGGTGGCTCAGGCACAGGAAATGCAGGCTCAGGGAACGAAGGAACCCAGACCGATTCCACAGCAAAAACCTACAAGGTCGGAATTGTACAGTACGTAGACGACGCTTCTTTGAACCAGATTGAAAAGGCTATCGAAGCACAGCTTGATGCAAAAGGTGCAGAGCTTGGAGTAGAGTTCAACTATAAGGATTACACCTTCAACGGTCAGGCAGACCAATCCGTTCTTGGACAGATTGCAGCAGACCTGATTGCAGACGAGGTAGACATTATCGTCCCAATTGCAACCCCTACTGCAGTAGTGATGCAGAGCGCAACAGAGGATAATCAGATTCCGGTGGTATTTTCCGCAGTATCAGATCCGGTTGGGGCAGGGCTTGTGGCAGACAATAAAGCTCCGGGTGCCAACATCACAGGAACCTCAGATGCCATCGACACCGAAGCAATTTTGAAGCTCGTAACCGCAGCAAATCCGGATGCAAAGAAAATCGGATTGCTTTACGATAAGAGCCAGGCTTCCTCTCTTGGATCCATCGCAGATGCAAAGGCTTATTGCGATGCAAACGGACTTACCGTAGTAGAAAAGACAGGAACCACTGCAGCAGAGATTCAGGCGGCAGCAGATGCGTTGGTGGCAGAGGGAGTAGATGCTGTATTTACCCCACAGGACAACACCGTAATGACCGCAGAATTATCTATTTTTGAAAAGTTCACAGAAGCAAAAATTCCACACTACACAGGAGCGGATTCCTTCGCATTAAACGGAGCCCTTGTAGGATACGGAATTAACTACGAAGACCTTGGAACCAAAACTGCCGACATGGTAGTAGACATCTTGGTAAACGGAGCAAAACCGGCAGAAACCGCGGTACAGACCTTAGAGGGCGGAATTGTAACGGTGAACACCGAGACAGCAGAAGCCTGCGGAATCGACTACAGCGTATTTAAGGATATGTGCTCTCAACTGGTAGAGACCAAAACCGCAGAGAACTTTGAGTAATAGGTAGCATAGGCAATTGATATAGCTGCCCCCATGCATTTACGACAGTTATGTGATAAACTATCTTATATGACGGATTGTTATAATAAGCGCCCCAGGGTGGAGGACAACGTCATATAGAAGGCATCACATAACTGTCTTCGTGTTAGAAAGAACACAATATTTCTTATACAAACAAAAAAAGAAAAAGGAAAGGAAAACTATGGCAAACCTTCTTACATTTTCCATTGTACAAAGCGCGTTAGAGCTAGGATTTATCTATGCTCTTGTGGCCCTTGCGCTGTTTATTTCATTTTCGATTTTGAACATTGCAGATTTGTCCACAGATGGCTGCTTCACCTTAGGGTGTGCCGTCTGTGCCATGATCACGCTGACAGGACACCCGGTTTTAGCCCTTTTTGCGGCTATGCTTGCAGGTGTTTGTTCCGGTTTTATCACCGCATTTTTACAGACAAAGCTGGGGATTCCTTCCATCCTGGCAGGAATTATTGTGAATACAGCCCTCTATACCGTAAATATCGCAGTGATGGGATTTGCCTCAAACGTGAACCTGTTCCAGTGTGAGTCCATTTTTACCTGGGCAAAGGATATTCTGCCGGTGGGACCTAGCAAATTGATTGTGGTAGCTGTCATTGTGATCATTGTAGGAGTGTTCATTGGCTTTTTTCTAAACACCAGGTTGGGACTGTCCATCCGTGCCACAGGAGATAATCCGGATATGGTCCGTGCATCCAGCATCAACACCAACCTGATGATTATCATAGGACTATGCGTAGCCAACGCCCTCACCGGACTTTCCGGAGGACTTTTGGCACAATATCAGAAATCCTGCGACATTAACCTTGGAACCGGAATGGTAACCATTGCCCTTGCCAGCCTGATTATCGGAGAATCCATTTTTGGAAAAGGTGGAATGCTTAAAAGAATTGTTGGAGTCGTGTTCGGAAGCTGCCTCTACCGTTTTATCGTAGCAATCGCATTACGCTTAAATGTACCGGCAGAGTGCTTAAAGCTGGTATCTGCAATTATCGTGGCAATTGCAATTGCATTGCCATACATCAAGCAGCAGAGTCTTTTCCGCAGACAGAGACGGGCAGCGAAGACGGAAAACAGGATATACATAGAAGAAATGCAGGGAAGAAAGGAGGAGTAGCATGGCAGAATTAAATGGAAACAACAAGAATATGCTAGTTATGAAGCATGTTACCAAAACCTTCAACCCGGGAACGGTAAATGAGAAGAAAGCACTAAATGATGTAGAGCTCCTATTAAAACCGGGAGATTTTGCGACCATCGTAGGAAGCAACGGCGCAGGAAAAAGTACCCTTTTTAACGCCATAACAGGCTCATTCTATCCGGACAGGGGACTTATTATGCTGGATGGAGAGGATATCACTTATCAGAAGGAACACACAAGAAGCAAGGTTATTGGACATTTGTTCCAGGACCCATTGAAGGGAACCGCTCCCCACATGACAATCGAAGAGAACATGGCCCTTGCCTATCTTCGAGCAACAACCGGGAAAAATGCCTACTTTAGCAGAATCAAGGCTCAGGACAAAAAGAAATTTAGAGAACAGCTCGCCCTGCTTGATATGGGACTAGAGGATCGAATGAAACAGCCGGTAGGCCTTTTGTCAGGAGGCCAGAGACAGGCATTGACCCTTCTTATGGCCACCATGGTAACACCAAAGATTCTTCTTTTAGATGAACATACCGCAGCGTTAGACCCGGCAACTGCAGAAAAAGTGTTGGAGCTCACTAAGAAAATCGTAGCGGAGCAGAATATCACCTGTCTCATGGTAACCCACAATATGCAACAGGCATTGAGCCTGGGAAACCGGACACTGATGATGGATGCAGGTCATATTGTACTGGATATCAGCGGAGAAGAACGAGACAAAATGACAGTAGACGGACTTCTTCAACAGTTTGCAATTCAGGCAGGAAAAGAGATGACCAACGATCGAATCCTGTTCTCAAAAGTGGAAGGAAAATAGGGGTTGCACTTCCAATCCCGTTGTGGTATTATCCTTGACGTGAGTACAAATGTCGTTCGTACACGAACACAAAAGCAACTCATAAAAGAAAAAGCAGATTATGAACATGGAGGAAGGGAAAGGAATGTCAGATAAATCCTTTTATGTCATAAGAGACAAAGCAGTGCCTGAGGTATTGCTCAAAGTAGTAGAAGCAAAGAGATTGTTAGATTCAGGAAAAATTACATCCGTACAGGAAGCAACAGAGCTGGTAGGAATCAGCAGAAGTTCGTTCTACAAATACAAAGACGATATTTTCCCATACCATGACAATCAAAAAGGACGCACCGTAAACATGGTGGTTCAGGTCGATGATGAGCCGGGGCTTTTGTCCATGATTTCAAAGACAATTGCAGACAGCAAAATCAATGTATTAACCATCCATCAGAGCATTCCGGTACACGGAATTGCATCGTTAATCCTGTCGGTAGATGTATTGCCGGAGTCAGGAGACGTGGATCAGATGGTAAGAGCTCTGGAAGCCATTGATGGAGTACAGTACGTGAAAATAATCGCTAGGGAGTAAGGATATGAAGATTGCAGTTATGGGTTACGGAACAATCGGTTCCGGAGTAGTAGAAGTATTAGATATCAATAAGGATCGCATCGCAGAGCGTGCGGGAGAGCCGGTAGAGGTAAAATATGTACTGGACTTAAGAGAATTCCCGGGAGATCCAATGGAAGATAAAATCGTCCACGATTACAAAACCATCGTGGAGGATAAGGAAGTAGGTATCGTGGTGGAGACCATGGGAGGCGTAGAGCCTGCTTACACATTTGTAAAGGCAATGCTTGAGGCAGACAAATCCGTCACCACCTCCAACAAGGCATTGGTAGCAGAAAAAGGCGCAGACCTAATCCGCATTGCCAGAGAGCACAATGTCAACTTCCAATTTGAAGCCAGCGTAGGCGGAGGTATACCAATTATCCGTCCATTGAATAAGTGCCTCACCGCAGACGAGATTGAAGAGATTACCGGTATCTTAAACGGAACCACCAATTACATGCTCACCAAAATGGCAAACGAAGGAGCAGATTTTGACGATGTATTAAAGGATGCTCAGGACAAAGGATACGCAGAAAAGGATCCAACCGCCGATATCGAAGGACACGATCCATGCCGTAAAATAGCCATCTTAACCTCTTTGGTATGCGGCAAGCAGGTGGACTTCGAAGAAATCCACTGTGAAGGAATCACAAAGATTTCCGCAACAGATATGAAATACGCAAAAGCAATGGGAAGAAGCATAAAGCTTCTTGCATCAAGCAAGAGAGTAGGGGACGACTACACCGCACTGGTAGCACCATTTATGCTGGATGCATCACACCCACTTTGTGGCGTAAACGACGTATTTAACGGAGTGTTCGTACACGGAAATGTACTTGGAGATGCCATGTTCTACGGAAGTGGCGCAGGAAAGCTCCCAACCGCAAGTGCCGTTGTGGCAGACGTGGTAGACATGGTAAAGCACCAGCACACCAACATCTTCATCGATTGGAAGCCGGAGAAGGTAGAGCTTCTTGATTACAAGGAGAGTGAGAATCGCTTCTTCGTCCGCACCGACAGCCCAAAAGCAGAAGTAGAAGCAGTATTCGGGAAAGTAGAATACATAGATGGCGTAGCAGCTGGTGAGTACGCATTCACCACAGACCAGATGAAGGAAGGCGACTTCCAGGATAAAGCACAGAAGATTAACGTCTTAAATAGAATCCGACTGGGATAAGAACGCACCCGTGTGGGGACGGGGGCCGTGGATGGGGACGGGCCGTGGATGGGGACGGAGCATCCGCGAGGGGACACATGCATCCGCGAGGGGACGTATGCATCCGCGAGGGGACACATGTATCCGTGTGGGGACGTTTGGTTTTCCACGGTCATCGCTCCTTTGGCCTGGGTTTTTCAGGCCAACAGGCGCGTATGGGCGTGGAAAAGTGAACGTCCCCGAAGCGGAAAGCGGAAAAAACGGAAACATCACACCCGAAGCGGACACCCCGAAGTGGAAACATCACACCCCAACCCAGAACCCCCTATGCATCCCCCACACAAAACAACACAGAAAGGAAGCTCCATGAAATATATCGTAGTACTAGGAGACGGCATGGCAGATCACAGCATCCCGGAATTAAATGGGATGACACCACTGGAATATGCCAACACACCTAAAATGGATGAACTGGCAGCAAAAGGAACCATCGGAATGGTCCATACCATCCCGGATGGCATGAAGCCGGGAAGTGACACAGCAAACTTGTCTGTTCTTGGTTACGACCCAAGAAAATACTATTCCGGCAGATCTCCACTGGAAGCATTAAGCATTGGCGTTCCAATGAAAGACACAGACGTAGCCCTTCGCTGTAACTTTGTCAGCCTGTCAGAAGAGGAAGCAGCCTACGAAGAAAGACATATTATAGACCACAGCTCCAGCGAAATCTCAACAGAGGACTGCGCCGTATTATTGGATGCCGTAAAAAAAGAACTTGAGACAGATAGGTTCAAATTCTATCTTGGAACCAGTTATCGCCACTGCCTTATCTGGGACAAAGGAGAAGTGGTAGACTTAGTACAGCCACATGATGTCCTTGGTCAGGTTATCGGAGATAAGCTTCCGGAAAATGAAATGCTTCGTGAGATGATGAAAAAATCCTATGATATTTTAGTAAATCATCCAATCAATGTAGAACGTAAAAAGAAGGGGCTCAATCCTGCAAACTCCTGCTGGTTCTGGGGAGCGGGAACCAAGCCGGCCCTTTTCCCATTCCGGGACAAATTCGGAAAAACAGGAGCCATGATTTCAGCAGTTGACTTGCTGAAGGGAATTGCAGTAGGAACCTCCATGAAGGTAATCACCGTAGAGGGAGCAACCGGAGGACTTGAAACCAACTACGAAGGAAAAACCAAAGCTGCCTTAGATGTGCTCACAAAGGACGGATACGATTTTGTATACGTACACTTAGAAGGACCGGACGAGATGGGCCATCAGGGAAGCACAGAGAAGAAAATTGCAGCCATCCAGAATCTGGATCAGAAAGTCATAGCACCACTTGTGAAAGGACTTGAAGCAGCAGGAGAAGATTTCCGCATGTTGATTCTTCCGGATCATCCAACACCAATCGAGCTACGCACTCATACGGCGGAGAATGTGCCATACATTCTCTATGACTCAACCAATATCCAGAATCACACCTGGCACTACAATGAGAAGGAAGCAATGGCCACAGGAACCTTGGTTTCAGAGGGCCACAAGCTGATCGAGCAGTTGTTACAACTGGCATAGAAGGAAAAACGCAGGAGTTTCTCCTGCGTTTTGTAATATATGCCCAAAAAACTACTACAAAAATTGCCTATTATGTAGAAAATTAGAAAACGGGTTCTAACAAAATCGTTTACATGCTATAATGTCTTCAGAAAAAGAATATAGTGAAATCGGAGAGTGGAGAAAGATTTGATTAGAAAGGGTTTTCCCTTTCTTATCAGTTTGCTCTGCTTTTTTTATGGAGGGAAGGAAAAATGGGAAAATACATTATGGCATTAGATGCCGGAACCACAAGCAACCGCGCGATTCTTTTTGATGAGAACGGCAAGATTTGTTCTATGGCACAGAAAGAATTTCGTCAGTTCTTTCCAAACCCGGGTTGGGTAGAACATGACGCCAACGAAATCTGGTCAACACAGCTTGGCGTAGCGGTAGAAGCCATGAACATGATCAATGCAAAGGCAACCGATATCGAAGCGATTGGTATTACCAATCAACGTGAGACCGCAATCGTGTGGAACAAAGAGACAGGTGAGCCGGTATACAACGCAATCGTATGGCAGTGTCGTCGTACATCGGATATTGCAGATTCATTAAAGAAAAAGGGATTACAGGATAGCTACCGTCAGAAGACGGGTCTTATCATCGATGCCTATTTCTCAGCAACCAAAATCAAATGGATTTTGGACAATGTAGAAGGCGCAAGAGAGCTGGCAAACGAAGGAAAGCTCTTATTTGGAACTGTTGAGACCTGGCTGATCTGGAAGTTCACGAAAGGAAGAGTACACATCACAGATTACTCAAATGCATCCAGAACCATGCTTTTCAACATCAACACCCTGGATTGGGATGATGAGATTCTGGAGGAATTGGATATTCCAAGAAGCATGCTTCCGACTCCAATGCCTTCAAGCTGCGTATACGGAAAGACAGACAAGTCCTTCCTTGGAGCAGAGGTTCCAATCGCAGGAGCAGCAGGAGACCAGCAGGCAGCCCTTTTTGGACAGACCTGCTTTGCAGAAGGAGAAGCAAAAAATACATATGGTACAGGATGCTTCCTCCTTATGAACACCGGAGAAAAACCGGTATTTTCCAAGAATGGACTGGTAACTACCATTGCATGGGGAATTGACGGAAAAGTAAACTACGCCCTGGAAGGCTCTATTTTCGTAGCAGGAGCAGCAATCCAGTGGTTAAGAGACGGAATGCGCCTCATTGATTCCGCATCAGACTCAGAGTACATGGCAACAAAGGTACATGGAACTCATGGCTGCTATGTAGTGCCGGCCTTCACAGGACTTGGAGCCCCACACTGGGATCAGTACGCAAGAGGAACCATTGTAGGAATCACCCGAGGAACCAATAAAAACCACATTATTCGAGCAACTCTGGAGTCCATTGCACTTCAGGTATGTGATGTCATCGACGCAATGAAAGCCGACGCAGGCATTGAAATCAGCTCACTGAAGGTAGACGGAGGAGCAAGTGCCAACAACTTCCTGATGCAGTTCCAGGCAGATATGCTTGACGTACCGGTAAATAGACCGGCATGTGTAGAAAGCACCGCAATCGGAGCAGCTTATTTGGCAGGTCTGGCAGTAGGCTACTGGAAATCAAAGGAAGACGTAATCCGCAATCAGCAGCTGGATCGTGTATTTACACCACAGGTATCAGCAGAAGAGCGGGAGACCAAGCGCACCGGCTGGAATAAAGCTGTGAAATACGCATACGGCTGGGCAAAAGAAAACCCAGACGATGAGACCACCTAAAAACCATTGTGGACAGGGGAGGGAGCCCATACACGCCATAATTGGTTAGTCATATTAGGAGAAGGGTTAATAAAGACCTCATAGTAGGAACAGGCACTCAGAATCAAAGTGTGATTTGTTCTTACTGTGAGGTCTTTTTCATTCAACAAGTTCCCCAGAATTCCCTATCACACAAAATTTATTAACCTCATTTCATTCCGTCTACCCATTCGGGTTGCCCCCACAAGAAGTCAAGGGCATAAGTTAGACAGATTCGTGTATTTCTTAAAGTTATCTTTCGCGATACGTCGTCCACGGTTCGCTTTGCGGCTCGAAGAACGACAAAGCGGGAGTGGACGAAATAAAGTTCGCGAAAGTAACTTTTTAGAAATACTAGAATCTGGATATAGGAACGCAAAGGAGGGGGGGATGTCCCTCAGTGGCGTATTTCGTGAACAAAATAAAGGTACATAAGTCCTTGACTTCTTGCAGGCAACCCTCTATAATTTGGATTATTCAAGACGTTGAAACTTCAACGCGAAAAAGTGCAGTCCCAGGGACGAGTCAGTGTACTTTTTAAAAAGGAAAAGGAGGAACAGTCATATGAAAAAATTGAAGAAAATCGCAGCTCTTATGCTCACAGCAGCAATGTCCGTATCGCTCATGGCATGTGGAGCAGGAAACGGTCAGGCAGGCGCAGGGAATTCCAGCGAAGCAAAGGGCGGAAGCGCGGCAACAGCAAAGTATAAGATAGGAATTTGCCAGTTGCTCCAGCACGTAGCACTGGATGCAGCAACACAGGGATTTAAAGATGCCCTTACCGAAAAATTAGGAGATGACGTATACTTTGATGAGCAGAACGCCAGCGGAGAAGCATCCAACTGTGCAACCATTTGTACAACCTTTGTACAGAACGAGTACGATTTGATTCTGGGAAATGCAACAGCAGCCCTTCAGGCAGCAATGGCAGCAACCAACCAGATTCCGGTACTTGGAACATCCATCACCGACTACCCAACCGCATTAGGCTACAAGGAAGGAGAAGAGTGGACAGGAACCACAGGAATCAATATTTCCGGAACCTCAGACTTAGCTCCGCTTGACAAACAGGCAGAATGCATCAAAGAGCTTTTCCCAGATGCAAAAAATATCGGTATTCTTTACTGCTCAGGGGAGCCTAACAGCTTGTATCAGGCAAAGGTAATTGGAGAAGCACTTACAGGAATGGGATACACTGTTGAGAATTTCTCATTCTCTGATTCCAACGACGTAGCAGCAGTAACACAGAACGCATGTGACGCATCGGATGTCATCTACATCCCAACTGACAACACTGCCGCGTCCAACGCAGAGCTCATTTGCAACGTAGTAGAGCCAGCTGGTGTGCCGGTATTCGCAGGAGAAGAAGGAATCTGTAAAGGCTGTGGTGTAGCAACCCTTTCCATCAACTACTACGACCTTGGATATGCAACAGGTCTTCAGGCATATGAAATCTTAGTAAATGGAGCAGATGTCTCCACAATGGAAGTACAGAGCGCTCCAAACATCACCAAGGAAGTGATGAAGAGCCGTGCTGAAAAATACAATCTTACCATTCCGGACGATTACGTAGCAATTCCGGAAGAATAGAAGGACATGATATGTTATTGATGAGTTATTTTCAAACCTTAAACCCAAACGCATTTTTTAATGCCTTGCCTGGAAATATTGCAAGCGGACTAATCTGGGGCATTATGGCCCTGGGTGTCTTTGTAACCTTCCGCATGCTGGATATGGCGGATTTGTCGGTGGACGGATCCTTCGCCACAGGTGGAGCGGTAACGGTCATCTGCATTGTAAACGGACTTAATGTATGGGCAGCGATGATCATTGCAATGGCCGCAGGAATTCTGGCAGGACTGATTACGGGAATTTTGCATACCAAACTGGGCATTCCGGTGATTTTGGCAGGAATTCTTACCCAGATATCCCTGTATTCCATTAACCTGATGATTATGGATCATCACGCCAATACAGCAGTCAGCGTAGATCGTTATCAGCTGGTAATCACCGCAAGAAGACTGATGCCGGCCATTGTGATTGCAGCGGTATTTGCGCTGGTAATTATCATTGCCCTTTACTGGTATTTTGGAACAGAGCAAGGCTCCGCCATTCGAGCAACCGGATGCAATCCGGCAATGAGTCAGGCTCAGGGAATCAATATCAACAACATGAAGCTCATTGGACTTGCGCTGTCCAATGGAATTGTAGCAGTAGCAGGAAGCCTTTTTGCACAGTACTCAGGCTTTGCGGATGTCAACATGGGCCGAGGCGCCATTGTCATTGGACTTGCAGCGGTGATTATCGGAGAGGTGCTCTGTGAGGCGCTGGTTGGCAAAAAAGCAAACTTCTTTATCACTCTACTTTTCGTGGTAATTGGCGGAATTATCTATTACATTGTAATTGGTATTGTTCTTTGGTTGAAGATGCCAAGTGACAACCTAAAATTATTTACCGCTATTATTGTAGCCATCTTCCTTGCGGTGCCGTATCTCAGGGCCGCAGGAAAGAACTCCTTTGCAAAAGCAGGAAAGCGATCGGCTCAGAACCTTGGAGTCAAGGAAAAGGAGGGAAAGTAAGATGATAGAAATCAGAAATATACAAAAGACCTTCAACCTTGGAACCATCAATGAGAAGAAAGCCCTCTGCGGAGTGGATTTAGTGTTGGAGGATGGAGACTTCTGTACGGTAATCGGTGGAAATGGAGCAGGAAAAAGTACCATGCTCAACGCTATAGCAGGAACCTGGCCGGTGGATGAAGGCTCCATACTAATCGATGGAGAAGACGTAACCGGACTCCCACAGCACAAACGCGCAAGCTTTCTGGGTCGCGTATTTCAGGACCCAATGACAGGAACCACAGCTACCATGCAGATCGACGAGAACTTAGCTCTAGCCAATCGCCGTGGGAAAAAGAGAGGACTTCGCTGGGGAATCACCAAGGAAGAAAAAGCAACCTACAGAGAGCTGTTAAAAGAGCTGGACTTAGGTCTGGAAGATCGAATGACCTCAAAGGTAGGACTTCTTTCCGGAGGACAGAGACAGGCATTAACCCTTCTTATGGCATCCCTCCAGAAACCAAAGGTTCTTCTTTTGGATGAGCACACTGCAGCACTTGACCCAAAGACCGCAGCAAAAGTACTGGAATTAACAGATAAGATTGTAGCGGAAAATCATCTCACTACCCTGATGGTCACTCATAACATGAAGGATGCCATTGCTCATGGCAATCGCCTCATCATGATGAACAACGGAAAAGTAATATTAAACATCTCAGGAGAAGAAAAAAAGAAACTAACAGTAGAAGATCTGCTACAGAAATTCGAAGAAGTATCCGGAGAAACCTTTGCATCAGACAAAGCCCTTCTGGGATAACTTATATGGGGACGTACCCCGTGGATGGGGACACTCCTCGTGGATGGGGACGTTCCTTTTCCACGGGCATCGCCCTTTGGCCTTTGGAGCGCCCTTTGGCTTGACCTCTTGTCGGGGAAAATCCTGACGAGGGGTCTTTTTTGTTCTCTTTCCAGAACTAGAATATGGCATCCGGGAACTTCTGGGAGGAAGATTTTTTGCTTTTATGAGGTTGCTTAGGAATTTTCAGTGGTATGATTTTGCCTCAATTTTCGTGTACGGCAAGGTTTGAACAATGAGGCAAGAATATACGCCAGAGAAGGACACGAAGCGCTTCACACCTGCTTGTCGCGAAAACGTGTACCTTCTTCTGGCGAATACTCTTGTCTCATTGTCCCAACTTTGCCGAACTCGAATTATCGAAAGAGGTAAAATCATACCACGAAAATCCTTGCAACCGAATAACTGGCAAAAAGTCCTCTCCCAGAAGCTTCCGGATGCCATTATGTAATTTAGAAAGAAAACAAAAAAGGCCCCTCACAGGGGAAATCTCCCCGACAAGAGGTCAAGCCAAAGGGCGATGCCCGTGGAAAAGGAACGTCCCCATCCACGAGGAGTGTCCCCATCCACGGGGTACGTCCCCTATTATAAGAATCTCATTCTGTTTCGGTGGTCGCTGGTATCTTTCTCAGGCATAGGTCTTTCCGGTTTCTTGATAGCGCTCATAAGGTTGTTGGCCATAGCGTTTCTGCAAGAATCACAGTAGCGGCCGCTACGAATAGGTTTGCCACACTGCTCGCAGCAGATTTCGGCTCCAAGCTCAGAAGAAAGTACGAGACGCTCTTCACGAATCCACTCTTTGATCTGCTTTACGGATACTTCTGTCTCTTTTGAAACCTGATCAATATTGGTGCCAGGATGTGCGTTCAGATAATTCTTAACTTCCTGGAATTTCTCCTCTAATTCTTTCAGACATTCAGGACAAAGCTTAGGTCCAGTCATGTAGTTAAAAAGTCTTTTGCAGTTTTTGCAATTGGTTATTTCCATGGTTCCCTCCTAAAAAATCTTTCCGGTGCAGATGCACAGAAAGAATATGTTTTTTACACCCAGTTCTCTAAGTGCAACGGAAAGAGAATCAAGGGTGCTTCCGGTTGTGTAGATGTCATCTACTAGTAAAATTCTCCTATATTCTACAACATTTTCAGAGATATGAAAAGCATTTCTCAGATTCTTTTTACGTTGTTCTAAGGACAACTCCTTCTGAGGGGTCGTATCCCGGACGCGAGAGGCAAGAGAAGGAATACAGGGAATGCCCAGAACCTTCCCCAGAAGCCTTCCGTATACCTCGGCCTGATTGTACCCGCGCTTTCGCCTTTTCTTGTAATACATCGGCACAGGAAGAATGAGGTCGGGATGAATCTTCTTCACCCAATCCCCATACATTTGTACAGTGGAGGATACATACCAGTTGGCGTATTCAAGCCGCCCTCCGTATTTGAAAAGATACATGGAATGCTTTAGGGCGTTTTCATATAAAAAGACGCAGCGTCCCTCAGTAAAATGATGCTTAGAGGTAGCACACACGGAGCAAAATTCATACTCAGAGTGCAGGATGGGTTTGCCGCACTTGAGACAGTAAGGCTCCGTAATGGGGAACACCTTCTTTTGGCATTTTTCGTGGGGAATGTGATTGGAATCCACCGCAAGCACCTTGTCACAAATTGGGCATCGTGGTGGAAAAAGAAAATCAGATAATCTCATAATGAACCTTTCCCAAGGCTCTCTCTCCAAGGCCATACTAACACAGATGAGGAAGGTGACGCAATAGGAAAAGCAAATGACGTCGGGGCGGATAGCCCTTTGCAATATAGAGCGCTATATGTTATAATTTTTCAGAAGTATGTAAGAAATACATAAGGAGCGAATATGATCAACGAGGATAGAGTAAAGGAACTGTATGCCATTGCTCAATACGAAGGTACACAGGAACAGAAGAATCGTCAGATGGGCCAGTATTTTCGTGATGATTATGTCTGGAAAGAATTATTTAAGAGCTTCTTTTTAGGGAGTATAGCATATGCGATACTGATAGTTTTCTGGGGATTAGCCAACAGCAGTAAGCTTGGGGCAATTATGAACGGGGATAGTATTACGATATTGATAATTACAGTTATATTGACCTATATAGCATTTATGCTGGTATATATGCTGGTGACTTATTTTTGTGCAAGCAAGCGCTACGCAATGGGACGAAAAGAACTAAAAAGATATAGCGCACATTTGAAAAAAGTCAATCAAATGTACCGCAGAGAAGAAAAACTTAAAAAATAGGGGAGGACCCAATGACAAAAATACTAGAAATAAAGGATGCTTTGATTCGTTTTACAGAAGAATACGAAGCTTACGTAAAGATACTTGGAAAGTTCCTTGTGGCTCTTTCGTTGTTCTTATTAATCAGCATGAATATCGGCTACAACACAAGACTGAGCTCATTGCCGGTGGTTGTGGTTTTGGCACTGGTGTGCTCGCTTTTGCCACAGTTTGTTACCGTGATTTTCAGTATGATTCTCGTGTGCGCCAATATGTACAGCCTATGCATGGAAGCAGCACTGATTAGTGCCCTGCTCTTGCTTCTTTTGCTGTTAATTTATTTCCGCTTTACACCAAAGGGAACCACGGCGATGCTGCTGACACCGGTAGCATTCAAGCTGGGAATACCATATGCCATGCCGGTAAATACCGGACTTTTGGGAGAAGCCTACAACTCCTTTGCGGTAGGCTGTGGTGTTGTGCTCTATTACTTTTTTGCAGGAATTCACCAGAATGCATCGATTCTTGTGGATCCGAACAGAGGAAATGAGCAGCTGTCGAACCTGGATATCGTTTTAGGACAGCTCACCGGCAACCGAGAGATGATTTTAGTGGTGATGGTAATGGTGATTGCCACCTTAATTACCTATATGATTCGCAGAATGCAGATGGATAATGCGTGGACCATTGCAATTGCATCGGGACTGGCATTCCAGATTGTAGGACTTGTAAGCGGATACCTTTTTTTGAAGCTGTCAGACCGCATCCTTCCATTGATCATTGGAAGTGTTGTATCAGGTGTGGTATGTTTTATCATCAAGTTCTTCTTTATGAATCTGGATTATGCACGAATTGAGCGCACACAGTTTGAGGATGACGACTATTACTATTATGTAAAAGCAATTCCGAAAAAGAACGTCAGCGGAGAAGAAATCACCGTAAAATACTATGGCAACACAGGGTCTATCGGCAAACGTATGGACCGCAAGAAGTCATCCGCAGAGGTGGATGAAGAAATCTCTAAGAAGGTTTTTGCAAGAGAGATGGACATTGACGAGGACCTTCTGAAATAGATAACCTGGAGGAAAAATGCAAAAAATAATCGAATTGTTTTCTGCAAATATTGCAAAAGCAAAAGAACAATTTAATTTTCCGGACTTGCATTTTACAGACATCAATGTGATTGATTTCATAGAAATTCTCATTATCGCATTCCTGTTTTATCATTTGCTCCTTTGGATAAAGGACACGAGAGCCTGGAACCTGTTTAAGGGTATCGCAACCATCTTACTGTTTGTGCTTGTTGCTGCGATTTTCCAGATGAGCACCATTTTGTGGCTTGCGGAGAATACCTTAAACGTAGGACTTGTGGCTTTGGTTGTAATTTTTCAGCCGGAGCTGCGAAAAGCCCTAGAGAACCTGGGAACCAAACATTTCTGGGGAGATATTATCAGTATTGGAAAAACAGAAGAAGCCAAATTCTCAGACAAGACCATTGAGGAGTTGTTGCGCGCTTCCTACGCAATGAGCGGAGTAAAGACAGGTGCGCTTATTGTCATCGAGGACGAGATCAGCTTGAGTGAGTACGTCAACACAGGAATCGAAGTGGATGCAAAGCTCACAAGCCAGCTTCTTATCAACATATTCGAGAAAAATACACCCCTTCACGATGGAGCAGTGGTGGTAAGAGGAGACCGTGTAGTAGCGGCAACCTGCTACCTTCCCCTTTCAGACAGCTTGAGTCTGTCCAAGGACCTTGGAACCAGACACCGCGCCGCAGTAGGAATTAGTGAAGTAAGTGATTCCGTTACCATCGTGGTATCGGAGGAGACCGGACATGTATCGGTTGCAATGAAGGGACAGATTTATCACAATGTAGATCCGGAGTTTTTGCGCAATAAGCTTCGCGTTTTGCAGAAACGCCAGGAAAAGGAGAACAAGCCTTCCAAAAAGCTACGGATAAAAGGCGTAAATGGAAAAGAAAAGGGGGATTCTAAATCATGAAAAAGACATGGAATTTCCTGATGAAAAACCTGCCATATAAGATTTTAGCAGTTGTTATGGCCATCGCCCTTTGGCTCGTGGTGTATAACATTGATGACCCGAATAAAGTAAAACCATATACTACAGCGGTATCCATTACAGGGACAGAAGCCCTGGAAGACATGGGCAAATGCTATGTGGTATTGGATGGAAGTGATACGGTAACCTTCTCAGTTAGTGCAAAGAGAAGCTACCTGACCAATATCTCAGAGAGCGATTTTGAGGCAGTGGCGGATATGTCAGAGATGCAGATACAGGAAAATGGCACAGAAGCCTTGGTTCCTATTCGCATCACTGCAAAGCGCAACGCTTCCAATTTAAAATTTGTAAATCCAACCAAATACCTCCATGTAGCTCTGGAGAATTTGCAGACAGAGAAGTATATTGTACAGGCAAAAGCAGATGGCCAGGTGGCAGAGGGCTTCGCCTTAAAAGGCGTCACTGTACAGAATCCAAGTGTCATTAAGGTAGAAGGACCGGAAAGTGTCGTATCCCAGATTGACAGCGTGGTAGCAGCAATCGACGTATCCGGCATGAGTGTGAACTACACCGATAATGTGCGCTTGCAGTACTACGATGCAGAAGGCAATCGTATCGATACCACAAGGTTGAAATTCAGCGCAGATAAGGTAACGGTAGCAGTGGAGATTCAGGCCACCAAGACCGTTCCGCTGAAATTCGAGACTACGGGTATCCCGGCAGAAGGCTATGACGTTGAAAGTATCACCAGCACGCCGGAGAACGTCACCATTCAGGGTGAGAGCAGCGTGCTTACCGGAATTACCAGCATCGATATTCCGTCCTCAGAACTCAATGTGCAGGGTGCAACAGGAAGCATCACCACCAACATCGACATTACAGAGTTCCTTCCACAGGGCATTACCCTGGTAAAAGGAGCAGAAAGCACCGTAGAGGTTACCGTTCATATTGAGTCCGACACCACAGAAAGCTATGTGGTAAAGACCTCGAACTTCAATCTGAAAAATGTGCCGGATGGATATAAGGTAAGTGTTACCCAGGAAACCGTAACTGTGCGCGTCACAGGAAAAGCGGCTGATTTGAAAAATGTATCCGCAGAGAGCATTACCGGAAATATCGATTTAAGTGGACTTGGAGAAGGAAGCCACAATATTCCAATTCAATTTGCAATGGATACGGAGCTTTACCAGGTATCCAACGTATCGGTGACGGTGGTAGTGGAGAAGAAAACAACCGGTGAAACGGGTACGGGAAACCAGAACAATACCCCAAATGACAATAATCAGGAAACAGGTGGTTCCGGCGATAACAACCTGAACACCGATACTGAGCAAAATGAGACAAATTCCGATGCAACAGGGGCGAACGTTACCGCAGGAGCGGGAAGTATTCACACCCGGAACCAATAACGAGCCTGTCCCCGGAAAAGGATAGTTTTGTGTTGCATATCCGGGGAAGCATCTTTTTTAGAATGGAATAGAAGGAGTATAGAAATGTCAAGATTATTTGGAACAGATGGTGTCCGTGGTGTTGCCGGAACAGAACTCCCAATTGAGCTTGCAACCAAGCTTGGACAGGCCGGTGCATACGTCCTCACCAAGGAAACCAGCCACAAGGCTACCATCATCGTAGGCTGTGACACGAGAATCTCAGGAGGAATGTTGGCCTCAGCCCTTATGGCAGGTATTACCTCTGTGGGAGCAAATGCGATATATGTAGGCGTTATGCCAACACCGGCAGTAGCCTACCTGACCAGAACCCATAAGGTTGATGCAGGGGTAGTGATCTCAGCATCTCACAACCCAATGGAGTTCAACGGAATCAAATTCTTCAACGGGGACGGCTACAAGCTTTCGGACCAGCTTGAGGATGAAATACAGGCAGTGATTGAGAATGATATGAAGGACATTGATTTCCCAACGGGAGCAGGAATCGGAACCATCGATTACCGTTTCGATTTGAGAGACGAGTATGTAGAGTTTGAGAAAAAAGCGGTACCGGTAGACCTAAAGGGAATGAAGATTGTCATCGACTGTGCAGAAGGTGCATCCTTCTACACCAGCAAAAAAGCGCTGGAGGATTTGGGAGCAGAGATTGTTGCCATCCACGTGGAACCAAACGGAACCAATATCAACGCAAACTGCGGCTCTACCCACATGGAAGAGCTTCAAAAGCGTGTGGTAGCAGAGAAAGCATGCTGCGGTATCGCATTTGATGGGGATGCAGACCGAATGCTTGCTGTAGATGAAAACGGACACCTGGTGGACGGAGATCAGATAATGGCAATCTGTGCCAAACACATGAAGGACCAGGGCAAGCTCAAAAAAGACACCGTAGTGGTCACCGTAATGTCAAACCTTGGTTTTACCATTATGGGAAAGGAACAGGGGCTTAACATTGAAAAGACAGCCGTTGGAGACCGCTATGTATTAGAGAACATGGTGGCAAACGGATACAATATCGGAGGAGAACAGAGTGGACACGTCATCTTTTTGGATGACAACACCACAGGAGATGGCCTCTTATCAGCACTTCACCTCTTGCAGGTAATGGTGGATACCGGAAAACCACTTTCCCAGCTGGCGAGCATCATGACGGTGCTTCCTCAGGCTCTTGTAAACGCAAGGGTATCCAATGAGAAAAAACATCGCTACATGGAGATTCCGGAGGTAGCAGAGGCGATTGCCGCACTTGAAAAGAAATTTGACGGAGAAGGACGTGTATTAATTCGCCCATCAGGCACCGAACCATTGGTTCGTGTAATGATCGAGGGCAAGGATCAGGCAGAGATTGATGCGGAAGCTCACAAACTCGCAGATCTCATTATGGACGTAATGGCATAAAGAGGGGTTTTAAAATGGTATCACAAACTGTAACAATCACAAATCCAACTGGATTGCATCTGCGTCCAGCAGGAAATCTATGTAAAGAAGCAATGAAATTCAAATGTCATGTCACATTCGGATACCGTGGCAACACAGCCAACGCAAAGTCCGTATTATCTGTTCTTGGTGCATGCATCAAGAACGGAGATGAAATTACGCTTCAATGTGATGGAGAAGACGAAGAGGAAGCGTTAAAGACGCTGGTTGCATTTGTAGAATCCGGTCTTGGAGAAAACTAGGCGTAGGATTTGAATTAGAAGAATGTAGATGAGTTCATAAGAATTTGTATGAATAGGAATGAGAATTTTGTTCACACTAAGGTTATCGAGAAATATTTAGAAAAACGAGGTGAACAAAATGGAGAATCGCTGGGTCAATGCCCTAATTAAGACCCTCATTGTAGTGGTCATCTTACATGTCATTATGCTCATAGTTGGTTGGCTGTGGGGCACAGAGTTAGGCTGGTTTGGAATCCCAATGATTTGGGCTCATTGGCATAGCTGGGGAGACATCCTCTTATCTGTGGTAGTGCTTGTAGGACTTTATTTTGGAATCTACTTCCTTGGTACCGACAAGGGAGATGATTACCTGGATGTAAGATAAAGCTGGCTAAGGAAAGCTAAGGCAGGAAAGTCAAGGCAGGCAACTAAGACGGGCAAGCTAAGGCGGGTAAGTCAAGGTAGGGAAGCTAAGGCAGGCAAGTCAAGGCTGGGAAGCTAATGCGGGCTGTCAAGGCAGGTAAGCTAATGCAGGAAAGCTAAGGCAGGCAGGTTTAGTAGAGATTAAGATGATGGAAGGCTGTAGGTGTGTAACGCATGCTACAGCTTTCTTTCTAGAGCTTGGTTGCTTATATCTGAGAAAAAGGAAATAGAGTCAACCACAAAAAGGACCCAAGGAAGAGAGGTTGACTACATAGAAGAAAAAGGAAATAGAGTCAACCGCAAAAAAGACCCCCAGGAAGAGAAGTTGACTACATAGAAGAAAAAGAAAATAGAGTCAACCGCAAAAAAGACCCCCAGGAAGAAAGGGTGACTACAGGAGAAAAAGAGGAAATAGAGTCAACCGCAAAAAAGATGCAGACAAAGAGAGGTTGACTATATATGAAGAAAAAGGAAATAGAGTCAACCGCAAAAGAAAAGTGGGAAAAGAGAGGTTGACCATATAGAGGAAAAATGAAATAAAGTCAACCGCAAAAGAAAAGCAGGAAAAGAGAGGTTGACCATATATGAAGAAAAATGAAATAAAGTCAACCGCAAAAGAAAAGTGGGAAAAGAGAGGTTGACTATATAGAAGAAAAATGTAATAGAGTCAACCGCAAAAAGAACCCCCAGGAAGAGAGGTTGACTACATAGAAGAAAAAAGAAATAGAATCAACCGCAAAAAAAGACGCGGGCAAAGAGCAGTTGACTATATAGAAGAAAAAGAGAATAGAGTCATCGCAGGTATAAAATTATGAGAAAAGATGGATATTATTCGTCAGGGCAGTTTGCTAAGCTGGCGGGAGTGACGGTGCGAACCATCCGGTTCTACGACAAACAGAATATTTTGAAGCCCTCCTTTGTGACGGAAAAAGGCGCGCGCTTTTACACTCAGGAGGATTTGGGACGACTTCAGCAGATTTTACTGTTGAAATATTTGGGATTATCTCTGGATGATATCAAGGAGCTGACCATTGCGGACGAAGATTATCATATCCTAAGGAACCAGTTGGAGCTTCAGAGAACTCTTGTGCAGGATAAGATTGAGCAGCTGCAGCTGGTACAGAAAGCGATTGAAAGTACAGTAGCAACCATCGATAGCAATCAACACGTGGATTGGATGAAAATGCAGGAGCTCATCCATCTGACCAGTATGGAGAATACCTTAAAAGCTCAGTATCAGAATTCCAATAATATCAATGCACGTATTCGACTACATAATCTATATGCCACAAATCAAGAGGGATGGTTCCCATGGCTTTACAATCAGTGTGAGATGAAAAGTGGCATGCGAGTCCTGGAAATAGGCTGTGGTAACGGATCCCTGTGGATTGAAAATATGGACCGTCTTCCGGAAAATATGGAAATTCATCTTACGGATGCTTCTCAGGGGATGATTCGAGACGTAAGACGAACGATTCAGGCACTTAGGATGGAAAAAGGTATGAAAGGAGAAATCGTAGGAGCAACGAATCAAGCGCTGGAAAATCGGAGGACGCCTACCTTCAAATACCAGGTGCTGACCGCAGAAAAGCTGGCAACTCTTCATCAGACCTATGATTTGATACTGGCGAATCATGTGCTCTTCTACGTAAATGATTTGGAGGACACCATAGAACAAATCAAGGCTCATCTGAATCCGGGAGGAAGATTGATTTGCAGTACCTACGGCAAAAACCATATGAAAGAGATTCGAGAGTTGGCTCATGAATTTGACGAACGAATCAGCTTATCCGGTGACGTACTCTACGAGAAGTTTGGACTTCAGAACGGAAAGGGGATTCTGGAAAAGTATTTCTCGAGGGTCGAACAGAGAAATTATGAAGACCATCTGGAGGTAACAGAGCCGGAACCACTGTTAGAGTATATTTTAAGCTGCCATGGCAATCAGAATCAGTATCTTCTGGATCGATACAAGGATTTTAGAAATTTTCTCACGAAGAAAACCAAAAAACCATATATCATCACAAAAGAAGCGGGAATTTTCATATCTCAGTAGAAATTCAATATCTGTCCCCCAAGGCACATCGTTATCGTATGTGCCTTTTCTTGTGTGGAGAGCCTCCGTCCCCGTGGAAAGCCTCCGTCCCCATGGAAAGCCTCCGTCCCCATGGAGAGCCTCCGTCCCCATGGAAAGCCCCCGTCCCCGTGGAAAGCCCCCCGTCCCCGTGGAAAGCCCCCGTCCCCGTGGAAAAGCCTCCGTCCCCGTGGAAATGCCCCGTCCCCATAAACACTTTGGAAACCTTTCCGATAACAATTTCAGGAAAAACCACAAAAACTATTGGAAATGTTTCCAAAGTTATTTTGTGAAAAACACCCATAATAATTGTAAAAATGACCAAAAACACCTACACACAATTGTGAAAATGTGCAGAATAACGGGAAAAACAGAAAAAAGGATTGAAAACGTTTCCAAGCGGTGCTATGATTCACACAAGGAAACGTTTTCAAAGATTTCAAACGTTCCATATCTATCAATTTTTCAATTTGTATTAGGAGGAATAAAGATGAAAAAGAAATTGGTAAGCGCAGTATTAGCAACCGCTTTAGTAGCTACCATGTTTGCAGGATGCGGAAG
>JALEPP010000081.1 GCA_022767075.1 Agathobacter sp.
GCGGTATTTCCGGATAAAGAATATATCGGATATATTGATTTTCGCACCTTAGGAATTCTTTTTTCTCTAATGGTGGTAATGGCAGGTTACCAGAAGCTTTCGGTATTTCATTTTTTAGCATCCAGTATATTGCGTCATACCAGGAACCTACGCCAGGTATTTCTGGTGTTGGTTCTTCTGTGCTTCTTCTTTTCCATGATCATCACCAATGATGTGGCCCTGATTACCTTTGTGCCACTAACCTTAAACGTGTTGCATATGGAGGGAGAAGAGGTTAAGAAAAAATGGCTGATTCCATTGGTTGCCTTTCAGACAGTGGCCGCAAACCTCGGAAGTATGCTTACACCAATCGGTAACCCACAAAACCTGTATTTATATGGAATTTCAGGTCTTACCGTAGTAGAGTTTCTAGGCTTGATGGCACCATACACCTTGATTTCTTTTGTTTTATTATGTATCTGGTGTATTGTGGCAGGCGATTCAAAAAAAACAGACAAGAGTCATATGGCATCAGAAACCTTAAAGGTTGGAAAAGAGATTGTAGTGTATTCTCTTCTTTTTGCAGGATGTCTCTTGGTGGTCGGACACGTAATTCCATTTTGGATTATGGTTATCATCGTCCTTGTGACAGTGCTATTCATGGACCGAAAGGTATTAAAAAATGTGGATTACTCCCTTTTGCTTACTTTTGTGTTTTTCTTTGTGTTTATAGGAAATCTGGGAAGAATTCCAGCATTCCGAGATATGATTATGAATGCCTTGGAAGGACATGAGATGTTGATTGCAGTGCTTGCCAGCCAGGTGATTAGTAACGTTCCTGCGGCACTGCTTTTGTCTGGTTTTACAGATCAGTATGGACAGTTGATTCTAGGAACGGATATGGGCGGACTTGGAACCCTGATCGCTTCCATGGCCAGTCTGATTTCCTTCAAATACATTGCAAAAGACAACAGGGACAACAGAGGTCGCTACCTTGGATACTTTACTGTAGTGAATATCCTCTTTCTTATGGTTCTCCTGGCAGCGTATTATCTGCTGACAAGATAGTCTAGCGCAAAAGAAACTACAAACAGCCAGCTTATGGAGAGTAAGCTGGCTGTTTTTCTTGTGATGCAATTGTGTTTAGGCATGTGGGATGTTAGTATGTTCTGAAATCTCCCGGTTGATTGTGCATAAATCGTCAACGGACAAATTATGAATATCGGAATTTCCCGTAATTCTTGCAAAGGTTCTCAATTCCTGAGCCGAACAGCTAAGATAGTTTTCGATACGCTTTGCAGCAGCTTCCATATGTAATCGTTCCCGGAGCGTTTCGTCCTGGGTTGCAATTCCAACAGGACACATTCCGGTTCCACAGATGCGATACTGCTGGCAGGCGGCTGCTACCATAGCTGCAGATGCAATGGCAACGGCATCGGCTCCCATGGCAATGGCTTTGGCAAAATCAGAAGATACACGCAAACCACCGGTAATGACCAAATCGATATCGGACTGGATGGAATCCAGATACTTCCTAGCACGATAGAGCGCGTAAATGGTAGGTACGCTGGTTGAGTCTCTAATAATGGCTGGAGATGCACCGGTTGCGCCACCGCGTCCGTCGATTGTGATGAAATCAGGCTCGGCATATACGCAGAATTCCAGATCTTTTTCAATGCGACCTGCAGCAATTTTTATACCGATAGGCCTGCCATCGCTACGGGTACGTAGATCGGTCACAAGATTTTTTAAATCATCGGCGCTATTGATTCCGGGAAATTTGGAAGGGCTGATCACATCCATCCCCAGTGGTTTATTCCGTATTTTGGCTATTTCTGGCGTTACCTTTCCGCCAGGCAGGTGACCACCCATTCCGGGCTTGGTACCTTGTCCGATTTTGATTTCTATGGCATCGGAGGATTTAAGGTTCTCATCGGTAACACTATACTGATTTGGAACATATTCAAAAATATACTTATAAGCGGCTTCCTTTTCCTCAGGAAGAATACCGCCCTCTCCGCTACACATTGCGGTTCCCACTGCGGCGCTACCTTTTGCCATAGCTATTTTGGTTTCTCTGGAAAGCGCACCAAATGACATGTGGGAAATATATACGGGCATATCCAGTACCATAGGCTTTTTTGCATGCTTTCCGATTACCGTCTGCAGGGAAACCTCTGCGTGTTCATCCAACGGCATCGGATTTAGCTGTGCTCCCAGTACAAGGATGTCGTCCCAATTAGGCATAGCCATCTGAGTTCCCATTGCCTCAATAGCAGAGGTTCCTGTGACAGCCATCTCGTGAATTTCCTTCATGTAGCGGTAGTCACTGTCGGTCTTTCGAGTTTCCTTTGGATAACTCAAATCCAGTTGCTCCTCTTTTTTTGGAGCAGACTCCTTGGTTGCACCTACTGCTTCAAATTTTTCAGGTGGCTGTTTGCAGATTGGACAGACATCCAGCTCGGAAAAAGGTTTTCCTTCTTTTTCTTCGTCATACACATATCCGCAGATCGTACACTTGTAAACCATAAAAATACCTCCTTCTACATCTCGTTCTCCTTAATAATTGCCTTGTTGACCTCCCCCCAAAAGTCAGCTTTCCTGTTATTTTCAGTGAACTACTCGGTAACAAGTTACCGAGCTTCTTGCTTCAACCACTACTGCTTGGCTAATACGAAACGAAATGGTATTACTAAGTCTTACACAGTGTCCACAAGCGTTAGGTTCGGCTAGTTCCTAGCCTACCATATATT
>JALEPP010000100.1 GCA_022767075.1 Agathobacter sp.
CTCTAACTGCTTTCAGCCATGTATGGATGGTTCCTTCTGGAATACCTAATTCTTTGGCTGCCTTAGCACCGCCGATTTCTCTGGCAAGTTTGACAGCCTGGACCTTATATTCTTGGTCGTATTTACGTTGGGTACGTGACATTGAGAGTACCTCCTTATTCTCTTTATTATACATTAATTCTTTGAGAATAAGGTGTAAACTTTATTTATACAACATAAGGATGTGCTTTTTGAGCTGCATGAGCATATATCTGAGCACCATCGCGTGAAATAACTTCAATGTGTGTAAATCTTTTTAACCACTCCTTGACATCATCGGTATCCCTCGATGGAATCAAGTCTATAATTCTATGTGTATCCAGGTCTACCATCACTGTTCCGTAAGAAAATCTTTTCCGTAATGCAAAATCATCCACACACACCCTTTTCACAGAAAAGTTATCCACAATGGATGGCATTTTTTTTAAGCAACTCACATATGCTGCTTTTACATACATTTATATTGCTTGTCTTTAATATTTTTGAAGCATTGACTGAACTTAACTGTGTCGATGTGTAAATAATATTTTTCTCCAACCTTCGTGTTTTCTTCCCTTTCCTATCCACGAAATGATGGCTTTCTGAAAATGTTTTTTTACTACATAAACTATTGTGGCAAAACATCTTTCTTGTTTTAACCAGCAAAATCACTTTTTTATTTTGCATAGGCAAGTCCTGGATTTCTCTCTCATAAGTAGAATGTACTTTATTTGATTTTTCTCCACAATATGGACACACTAATTCCTCACACTTGGAAGATATATGAAAGACGACAACATCTTTTTTTATTTTATAATCATCAAGTATATATTCTTCCCCTAGTTCATGTATAAATTCATTCATGAGTTATTACCATCCATTGTTAATTTTTTTAATACAAAATCCAACTATATATGCTTATCTTACTACTTTACTAAGATATAATCAACTAACTATGGAAAGAACCGGCCAATTGGTTGTATGCAACCAAGGAAACATGCTATTTTTTATATGTAAAAAATATGAAACGAAACACCGAAAGGAGAAAAACATGGGAATAGCAACAGGAAGGGCAAATAATGAGAGCTTTGTTGCAATCTATCCCAAGCTGATTAACGGTTGGGCTGATGGAGTATTTTATTTGAAACAACGATAAGGGGGATATATGACGTTTTCGAATAATCTTATAAAATATCGAAAAATTAAAGGTTATACGCAGGATGACTTGGCGGAAAAAATGGGGGTCTCACGTCAATCCGTGAGTAAATGGGAAAATGGTGAGTCTATGCCAGAGGTAAGTAAGATTGTGAAAATCGCAGACTATCTGGAGGTGAGCATGGATGAACTATTTGGACGAGAAAAAATAGTCAAAACAGAACAAAATGTTGTAAGCATGCAGGACGTTAAGATTGGATTAAAACCCAATACAATACTTTTCATGATAATATGTGTATTCTTTTTATCGCTTGGTGGAATTGTTGGATATGGAATTGGAAGTGATAAAGGGAATGAGAAGGTAGTTTCTGGTTTAGAAAATGTGGAAATAACCGGATTTGGATTTGGACCAAACGAATGGGGCGGAATGAACGTCGAATTTGTTCCATCATCTTACAGTCAGGATTGCAAATATACCATTTTGGCGAAGGGACAGTATGATGAATACTATGATACCCAATGGAAGGTCTCGTTCTCCGATGGAATATGCCGTAGTAATTTAGGAACAATAGACGGGGTCCTTTACAAGATTATTTTAAAAATAGAACAGGGAGAGGAGACCCGATTTATTACGCTGGCCGAGAATGTATGGGGAGACGGGAGCGGACAAAATATCCCGCAATAAGAAAAGCTGGCGGAAAATCTGTGGGCTTTATCTACAGTCTGAGCAGAGGATACATAGCTACATCCTCTGCTTTCTGTATGTTATCTAATTGGAAGTGCGTATAGTACTTATATCCTGTTTTTGGGTTGCTTTCCCTGGAAAAAAATATAGAATGGAGCTATAAAGTATTATTCGGAAAGCATACAAAGGAGGAAGGTAGGATGAGGTTCAAAAAGATTAGCACAAAGATGTTGGCGACAATCTTGCCTGTTATTATGTTGGCGATGATTGTGCTTACCCAATTATCGTAGATGGAAGGTACATTGGCTGCGTAACTGTGGATATTGAGCTTGGAGCTATTACAGGGATAGTGGACAATATCGTGGTTGGTGAGACCGGTAGTGCAATGCTCATAACTGCTTCTGGTACTTATCTGGCAGGAACAGACGATGAAAAGGTGCAAAATGCCGTTTGCATAACAGAAGATGAGAATGCTTCACTTGCATCAGCAGGTTCTGCGATATTAGGTCAGGAAAGCGGAACCTCTGCTTATATAGAAAATGGACAGTCTATTAATCTGTATTATTCCACCCTGGAGCAAACCGGTTGGAAGCTGATCTTAAAGATGCCTCAGTTAGAGTTGAATGCGCCATTGAACAGATTGAGGATGCTTCTTATCGGAGTGTCTCTGGTTGCACTTTTAGCAGCAGTTGTAATTGTGTTGTTTCAGGTCCGATCTATTGCAAATAGCATCCGTATGGTTCAGATATTTGCAGGAGCACTTGCAGGTGGTGATTTTACGGTAGATTCCATTCAGGTAAAAAGCCAGGATGAGCTTGGAAATATGGGAACATCCTTAAACCAGATGTATGACAGCAACAAGGGTGTAATTAACAATATTAAGGAGCACGCAGAAGAGATTGGAACCTCCAGCAAAAGATTGAGAGACGCTGCAACAAACCTGACAGAGAAATTCAGAGAGATACAGCGCTATATGAACGATGTAAACACAGCCATGCTGTCAAGTAGTGCTGCTACGGAAGAAGTGAATGCTTCCACAGAAGAGGTATTGTCAAATGTGAATCTCCTTGCAGAGCAGACTCATGGCAGCATGGAGATGGCTCAAAACATTAGAGAGAGAGCCACAGAGATTGGAAGAAACAGTAGAGAATCCTTTGATTCTGCAACTAAGCTGTCTGGACAGTTTGAGGAAAGACTGCAGGCAAGTATTGAAAAAGCAAAAGTTGTGGAGTGTATTGGAGATCTTGCAAGCGTTATTTCTGGAATTGCAGAGGAGATTAATTTGCTGTCTCTCAATGCTTCTATTGAAGCAGCAAGAGCGGGTGAGGCAGGAAGAGGATTTGCAGTTGTTGCCTCAGAGATTGGACAGCTATCTGTAAGTACTTCAAAAGCGGTAGAAGAGATTAAGACAACTATTGATGAGGTAAAATTAGCATTTAGTGGTATTGCAAATGATGCTAGTGCCCTCTTGGGATTTGTTCAGGACACTGTGGCACCAGATTATAGCAATTTTGTGGAAGTGGCGGAGCAGTACGGAAGAGATGCCGAAGCAATTGATGAGACAAGCAATCAGATTTTTACTATGTCAGAGTCTATTAAGCAAATTATGCAAGAAGTTACGTATGCTATTCAGAGTATCGCAGAGGCAACAGAGAATACCACGGAATTAAGCTCTGATATTATGGGCTCTATTGATATTGTCTCAGATGATGTATCGGATATTTCTGATATGTCAGATAAGCAGGATGTCATTGTACAGAATCTTAATGAGGTGGTAGGAAAGTTTACCTTGAGCAAATAGTAGGCCTTCACCAAGATAAAATAAGCTTAGAGTGTTAACTCTAAGCTTATTTATTGTGCACCTTGTGGCGCACATTTTCAGAGATTTCGATTTCTGGGGATTTCTTATTGTCTGAAATATGATAAGATACTTTCTATGAAGGCTTTTGGATAAGGGAAATAACTTGAGGAGATCAGTGAATATGCAGAATATTATCAGGCTAGAAAATCTGGAGGATTCCAGACTAGATATCTATCGAAAATATTCGGAGGTGCAGTTGCTTCACTTCTATGAGCCGGCGGAGGGAGTTTTCATTGCAGAAAGTCCTATTGTCATCGGGCGAGCCTTGGACGCAGGATATGAACCGTTTTCTTTTCTGGTTGAGGAAAAACAGCTGGAGCAGAAGAACACAAGGGAGGTGTTGGAGCGGTGTCAGGATATTCCCGTGTTTACGTCGTCTCTTGAGATGTTAAATAATCTCACAGGCTTTTCCCTTACCAGAGGAATGCTTTGTGCCATGAGAAGGAAAGCTCTTCCGACCTTGGAAGAGGTCTGCAAGGCTGCCAGACGCATTGCGATTTTGGAGGATGTAGTGAATCCTACCAATGTGGGGGCGATTGTCAGGTCCGCTGCAGCCCTTCATGTAGATGCAATTCTATTTACATCTCCCTGTGCAGATCCGCTGTATCGAAGAGCAATCCGTGTCAGTATGGGGACGATATTCCAGATTCCATGGACCGTATTGGATAAGCAAATGGAGTGGCCTAAGGAAGGCTTTTGCCGTCTCCGGGAGCTGGGCTTTGTCACTGTAGCTATGGCACTAACGGATCAATCGGTATCCATTGATGATCCTGAAGTTATGGCTCAGGATAAGCTGGCCATTATCCTTGGCACGGAAGGGGAAGGCTTGAAGCAGGAAACCATTGATGCCTGCGACTTTACAGTTCGAATTCCAATGAGCCACGGGGTAGATTCCCTCAATGTGGCGGCAGCCAGCGCCGTAGCGTTTTGGCAGTTGTGTAAGTAAGGAGAGAAATAATATGTCTAGAATTAAATTGATTGCCAGTGATTTGGATGGCACGTTGCTTTTAAATGGAGCCCAAAGCTGTGATCCGGAGCTTTTCCCACTTATTGAGGAGCTGGCAAAAAAGGATGTCTATTTTGTAGCAGCCAGTGGGAGACAATATCATAGCCTACAGAGGTTGTTCGCACCGGTGAGAGATAAAATTCTCTATCTCTGTGAAAATGGTTCCTTGGTTATGCATACCAATCAGGTTCTGGTTAAGACATATATGGAAGACAGCCTTGCCATGGATATCTGTCATGCAATTATTGACCACCCTGATTGTGAGGTGCTGATTTCAGGGGAGAGAACCTGCTATTTGGTTCCAAAGACCCAGGGGTTTGTAACGCATGTGAAAGAAGTGCTTGGAAATCATGTGACGGTAATCGATACTCCGGAAAGAATTGAAGAGGAGGTTATCAAGATTTCCTACTTTGCTCAACCGGACAAGCTAAAAGCCGCAACCGATCTCCTTATGGACAAATTCAAGGACAGCGATTGTGAGATTACTGTTTCCGGTAACAGCTGGGTGGATTTTGTGGCAAAAGGAACTGGAAAAGGCGAAGCTTTAGAGAAGCTTGGGAAAAAGCTTGGAATTCTTCCGGAAGAGATGGCTGCTTTCGGAGACAACGAAAATGACAGAACTATGCTTAGCTTTGTGGGGCATCCCTATCTCATGGAAAAGTGTAATCCAACCATGGAGGATGTAGAGGCTAAGAGATGTAAGAAAGTGGAAGAATCCTTGAGGGAGATTTTGAGGGAGTTATAGAACGCATGACGAGTAATGAAACCTGCAGAGGCGATAATTATGACTGCTCGAGAGCCCGGCGGAGTGCCTCGTAAGTGCATAACCCCTCTTTGTACCACTGGCAGTTCCTACAGCTTTTGGTGAAGAGCTCTTTGGTAAGATAGAGTCGACCGTGCTCATTCATTTCCGAATAGGAATAGGCTTCCCCTTCTGTTAGATGAAGTGGCTCTAATAATGATTGGTCTTTTGTTTTTACATGATTGGTGGCGTCCACGCAGTGGATGCCATCTTTTAAGTTGGGACATTTTTTACAAATCTCGTCCGGATCGGTGACAAGTAGCAGTTTTTCATCCGGATTAGATTTGAGCCAGGTGACCATTTCCGTCATATTTTCACAGAAGGCACCGCTATAACCGTAGCCCTGGTAGAGGTTGGTACACATAATATGATGAACGCGAAATTTTTTCATGGAAGCTCCTTTTACAGAAATTTTATTTGAGTATACCCTTTAAATAGTCTTTTGTAAACGTGCCTTTTAAACATAAAATATAAACTTGAATTATAGATAAAATGAAATTTTTGTATATCAGGTTATATTGACTTTGAAAATTGGAAGGATTAAGGTGAAAAACGAAAAGAGTATAGGAAAGAAAGAAGGATAAAAAGATGAATGGATTAATGATTATTGTGCTGGCTGTTGTGGTTCTTGTGGCCGCATATCTCATTTATGGTCGTTATCTGGCCAAGAAATGGGGCATAGATCCAAACGCTAAGACTCCTGCATATACAGAGGCCGATGGTGTGGATTACGTGCCTGCAGACACTAACGTGGTATTCGGCCATCAGTTTGCTTCCATAGCGGGAGCGGGGCCAATCAACGGACCAATTCAGGCAGCAATCTTTGGATGGCTTCCAGTATTGCTGTGGGTACTTTTAGGCGGTGTATTTTTTGGAGCGGTTCAGGATTTTTCCGCTATGTATGCTTCGGTAAAGAACAAAGGTAAATCCATTGGATACATTATTGAGCAGTACATAGGAGAGACAGGAAAGAGACTCTTCCTAATTTTTACCTGGTTATTCTCAATCTTGGTTGTAGCAGCATTTGCTGATATCGTAGCGACAACCTTCAATGGATTTGACGCAGAAGGTGCTAAGGTTGTGGCAGATGGAGCGGTAGCAACCACATCCATTTTATTTATTGTGTTTGCAGTAGCTTTAGGATTCTTCTTAAAGTATACAAAATTCAATACATGGGTTAACACAGGGGTGGCAATTGCCTTGCTTGTGCTTTCCATTGTAATCGGTGTAAATGCACCTATATACTTTGACAGACAGTTCTGGCTGATTTTTGTATTCGCTTATATCTTAGTGGCTTGTGTCACCCCGGTATGGGCATTGCTTCAGCCACGTGACTATTTGAACAGTTACTTGCTGATTGCCATGATGGTTATGGCATTTATCGGTATTATCATTTACCAGCCAGCTATGAATCTTCCTGTGTTTACTGCATTCAAGATTGTAAATGCAAATACCAACACCGTTTCGTATTTGTTCCCAACCTTGTTTGTAACCATCGCATGTGGTGCTGTATCTGGTTTCCATTCTCTGGTATCGTCAGGAACATCGTCAAAACAGATTAAAAGTGAAAAGGCAATGCTTCCTGTTTCCTTTGGAGCAATGCTTTTGGAGAGCTTTTTAGCAGTTATTGCATTGGTTTGCGTAGGTTTTGCAGCTACAGCAGATGGTCTTCCGGCAGGAACACCTGCACAAATATTTGCATCAGCCATCGCAACCTTCCTTGGAAAGGTAGGAATTGCAGAGAGTATTTCATATACTTTAATAACTTTAGCAATCTCGGCATTTGCGTTAACCAGCTTGGATTCCGTAGCCCGTGTGGGACGTATCGCTTTCCAGGAGTTCTGGGTTGAGGACGATAAGGAACCTACTGCGTTTGTTAAATTCGTATCCAACAAATACTTTGCTACCATTATCACAATGGTACTTGCCTTCCTTTTGGCGAAAGTAGGTTACGCAAGTATTTGGCCATTATTTGGCTCAGCGAACCAGCTTCTTTCCGCATTGGCATTGATTGCATGTGCGGTATTCTTAAAGAAAACCAATCGACAGGGCATCATGCTCTGGGGCCCGATGTTCATTATGCTTGCAGTTACCTTTACCGCAATTATCTTCAAGATTGTGGAGCTGGTATCTGGATTTGCAACGGCTGTTGTGCCTGGAAATGTACTTCAGCTGGTATTCGCAGTTCTTCTGTTGATCCTTGGTATTATGGTAGCAGTAGAAGGACTGAAAAAGTTATTTGAGAGCAAGAAAGCTCAAGCTTAATTCATCATAATTTATCACTCGAAGGTCATGTCACTCACGATACGTGCGGTGGTGTGGCCTTCATTTTTTATTTACATTGCAAAAAATAGAAAGAGGTATAAAATAGGGGAAGAGCACAAACCTTATGGATAGAAAAGCGATTCCGCCAAACGATGGTGGACGACGGAAGTGCTGTAGAAGGAACAATTATGAATCGAAAAACAAAGATTATATTTTGGGGAATGATTGCATTACTATTGGTTGGAAGCAGCCTTGCGATATGTTTTATCCCTAAGAATGGAAATACAGTTGTGATATCCAGAGATGGAGAGGAGATAGGACGCTATTCTCTTGAAAAGGACCAGGTCCTTCGGTTTGAAGAGGATGAGGACTATAACATCGTTGAAATAAAGGATGGAGTGGTAAGGGTAACGGAGGCCTCCTGTAAGAATCAGATTTGCGTCCACTCGGCGCCTATTTCTAAGGAGAAGCCGGGGATGATTGCGTGCCTGCCAAATAAACTAATTGTGGAAATACAGGAATGATGTTATATTAAAACATAGAGACCCTTGTGTAGGAAACATAGGGGACAAAAATAAGGAGGTAATGATATGCCAACACCACATAATGAAGCACAAAAAGGACAGATTGCAAAGACAGTATTGATGCCGGGAGATCCACTCCGGGCAAAGTTTATCGCTGATACATTTTTAGAGAATCCAAAGCAGTTTAATAATGTTCGTGGAATGCTTGGATTTACAGGTACCTACAACGGAAAACAGATTTCTGTTATGGGTGGAGGAATGGGTATGCCAAGTATTGGTATCTATTCCTATGAACTTTTTACCGAGTACGATGTAGACCGTATCATCCGTATTGGTAGTGCCGGAAGCTACAGCGAAAATGCAAAAATCTATGATGTAGTTCTGGCTACTTCTGCAGTGAGCGAATCCAGCTATGCCTTGACTCAGTCCGGATTTACCGGGGATGAGACCTTCCCAAGTGAAGAATTAAACGATCGTCTTCGCAAGGCGGCAAGCGATCTTGGTATCCATATTCAAGAGGGGGCTATTCACTCCAGTGATGTATTCTATAGACAGCCAAGTGATGCAAAGCCAAGCTACTGGGAGAAGCTTCGGGATGAGAGAGGATGTCTTGCGGTAGAGATGGAGAGCTTTGCGCTGTTTCACAATGCTAACGTATGTGGAAAAGAAGCTGCCTGTCTTCTTACCATTTCAGATAGCTTTGTGAGTCCTGAGATTACCACACCGGAAGAGAGACAGAACTGCTTTACCAATATGATGAAAATCGCCTTGGAAATGGCAGAATAAGAATTGTAATAAATGTTGTAATTACAACAGAATAATGTGACCTCCTATAGAATAATGTCGTTGTGAGAAAATACAACCAGAAACTCTATAGGAGGTTTTTTTATGTCAAATCAGATGTTTTGTTTCCAGTGCGAGCAGACTGCAGGGTGTACAGGATGTACCGGTGCAGCAGGTGTCTGCGGCAAGTCGGCAAAGACCGCAAAGCTGCAAGACCAACTGACGGGGGCTCTTATTGGCCTTGCAAAAACCTGTGAAGGAAACACACCTACCGAAGATACAACCAAGCTGATGATAGAAGGCTTGTTTACAACCATCACCAATGTAAGCTTTCATGATGAGACCCTACAGGCTTTGATTGATAAGGTTCATGGTGAAAAAAATCGAATTGCACCAAATTGTGCCAATTGCGCGGCACCATGTGGCAACACCGATGACTATGATGTTGAGAATATTTGGAATGCAGATGAAGATATTCGTTCCCTCAAATCCTTAATTCTATTTGGAATACGCGGAATGGCAGCATATGCTTACCATGCAATGGTGCTGGGATACCGGGATTCGGATGTGGAATTCTTCTTATACAAGGCCCTTGCAACCTTAAGCTTTGATTACGGTATGGAGGACTTACTTCCAATTGTTCTGGAGCTTGGAAAAGTGAACCTAAAGTGTATGGAGCTTTTTCGTGGAGAACTATCAGATTTCTCCAATCTCTACTCCGGATGAAGATTTAGCGAAGATTTTAGGAAAGTAGTGAGGGGAAGGTTGACTTGATGGCACTTTTTTGATAGCATCAGAGATGTGAAAAGTGTCGATTGAGAGTATTATGTGGCTCTTATCCTTGGGGATAGGAGCCTTTTTACTCTATCGTTAGGAGGAATAGAGATGGAAAAGATTATTTTGACAGGAGACAGACCTACAGGCAGACTTCATGTGGGCCATTATGTAGGATCCCTTAGAAGAAGAGTGGAATTACAGAACTCGGGTGAATTTGATAAAATCTATATTATGATTGCAGATGCCCAGGCTTTGACCGATAATTTTGATAATCCGGAGAAGGTTCGTCAGAACATTATCGAGGTTGCCCTGGATTACCTGTCCGTTGGCTTAGATCCGGCAAAGTCGAATCTTTTTATTCAGTCCCAGATTCCGGAGCTTACAGAGCTTACCTTTTTTTATGCGAACCTGGTAACGGTATCAAGACTTCAGAGAAACCCAACCGTCAAAAATGAGATTAAGCTTCGTGACTTTGAGACAAGCATCCCTGTAGGTTTCTTTACCTATCCAATCAGCCAGGCTGCGGACATCACAGCATTTAAAGCTACCGTAGTGCCGGTGGGAGAGGATCAGCTTCCAATGATTGAGCAGACCAGAGAGATTGTTCGTAAATTCAACAGCATCTACGATGAGGTATTAGTGGAGCCGGAGGTTCTTCTTCCGGAGAATGAGGCCTGCATGAGACTCCCTGGTACGGACGGAAAAGCAAAGATGAGTAAATCTCTTGGCAACTGTATTTATCTGTCTGACGATGAGAAGACTGTAAAGCAGAAGGTTATGAGCATGTACACAGACCCTACTCATATCCAGATTACCGATCCGGGACATATTGAAGGCAATACCGTATTCACATACTTGGATGCATTCAGCAAACCGGGGCATTTTGAAGAGTATCTTCCGGAGTATGCTTCTTTGGAAGAGCTTAAGGAGCACTATCAGAGAGGTGGCCTTGGAGATGTGAAGATTAAGAAATTCCTGAACAACGTCCTTCAGGAGGAGTTAAATCCAATCCGCGCAAGACGTAAGGAATTTGAAAAAGATATCCCTATGGTATATGATATCTTAAAGAAAGGAAGTGAAGCTGCAAGAGAAGCAGCTGCACAGACATTGTCAGAGGTGAAATCCGCAATGCGCATTAACTATTTTGATGATGCAGAGCTGATTAAAGCCCAGGCAGAAAAGTATTCCAACTAGGACAAGTCCGGGTCGCGGCCCGGGAAGTAGTCCGATAGAAAATGAAATCGTCTCAGTGGTGAGGTAGAAAGGAGTCGTTATGATTAGAGAAGCAACAATGGATGATTTGACGCAATTACAGCAGATTTATAATGACGCCGTTATGAATACCACTGCCACTTTTGATACAGAGGTGAAGGATCGTGCAGACCGCATCCAGTGGTTCGAGGCACATCAGCAATCCCCCTACGTCATTCTCGTGCACGAGGAAAAGGGGGAGGTCTGTGGCTATGCGTCCTTGTCACAATACCGTACAAGAAAAGCCTTTGACTCCACAGCGGAAGTCTCCATTTATATCCATAAGGATCACCGAGGGAAAGGCATCGGTAATCAGCTTATGGAGGCAATTTTGGAGAATGCCAGAAGTAATGAGAGACTTCATACGGTGATGTCTTTGATTACCGGTGACAATATAACCAGTAGACATTTACACGAAAAGTACGGGTTTGTCTATTGCGGTATCACCAGACAGGTGGGTTATAAGCATGATCAGTGGTTAGATTTAACCTATTATCAGATTATGGTCTAAGGGTCTCATGGTACCGGAGTGGTAAAAACCCGCAGGTAGCGAGGTATGAGATGATTAAAGTATGGAAAACTGACGATAGAAGAATCCATGAAGAGGAGAGAATCCAGTCAGGTGTCTGGGTTCAGATGATTAATCCTTCTGTAGAGGAAGGCCAGAAGGTAGCAGATGAGTTGAATGTGGATATTGAAGACGTACTTGCTGCGTTAGATGAAGAAGAGAGCTCCCGTATTGAAATGCAGGATGGATACACCTTGATATTGGTGGATGTGCCTTCTATCGAGATTCGTCATGAGAAGGAATCCTACACCACAATACCTCTTGGTATTATTTTGACTCAGGATGAAATTGTTACTATTTGTATGGAAGATACTCCTGTACTACAGGCGTTTGTAAATAACCGTGTAAAAGAATTCAGTACCAAAAAGAAGCTTCGTTTTGTGTACCAGATTCTATATCGCACAGCAGCTTTGTATCAGAGCGATCTGCGAGTTATCGATAAAAAAAGAACAGAGATTGAGGAGCGTGTTGGGGATGATACCGAAGACAGTGATTTGATTTCCCTCCATGAGTTGGAATCCACACTGGTTTACTTTGCCACATCCCTTCGTGCCAACGGTGTCGTCCTTGACCGATTAACCAGATATAAGAGATTGGAACAGTATCCGGAAGACAAGGAGCTTCTTGGCGACGTCATTGTGGAGAACAAGCAGGCCATTGAGATGACAAGCATTTATCGAGATATCATCAATGGTACCAGAGAGCTGATGTCATCTGTGTTGGACAACAGATTGAACAATGTTATGAAATCGCTTACCATTATCACTCTGGTAATGGCGATTCCAACTGTAATCTCGGGAATCTACGGAATGAACGTAAACTCACAGTGGGTGCCATTTGCAAATACCACTCATGGATTTGCAATTATTTGCTCGATCATCATTCTTATATGTGTGATTTTATTAGTAGTATTGAGAAAAAAGAAAATCTTATAATCAGGCGGGCTCTTCGATGTGGTATCGGAGAGCTTGTTTATTGAAATAGAAAAGGAAATGAAATGCAAAGGATATCTTTGAAAAAATCACTTGTGCTGCTTTTGACAGCAACCATATGGGGCGTAGCCTTTGTGGCTCAAAGTGTAGGGATGGACTATGTAGGGCCATTTACCTTCAATGCCGCAAGAAGTATACTGGGTGGATTGACGCTCATTCCCGTTATCATAATCGGGGAAAGGGTAAAGGCCAATAGAACCGGTAACGGGGCAGAAAAAGGGAGAGTACCGTGTTCCCGGGAGAAGGACAAAAAAACATTGCTACAGGGTGGCTTCTGGTGTGGAGTTATGCTGTTTCTGGGATCGAGCCTTCAGCAGCTGGGAATCCAATACACCTCTGTAGGGAAAGCGGGATTTTTAACCGCCATGTATATCGTGCTTGTACCCATCGTTGGAATCTTTTTCCGAAAGAGAGTCGGCCTTCAGAATTGGATTGGTGTGGTCCTTGCGGTGTTTGGAATGTATCTACTATGTATCAAGCCCGGGGAAGGCGGAATTCAGGTGGGAGATTTGCTGCTTACGGCATGTGCACTGGCGTTCACGGGGCATATTTTGGTGATTGATCACTTTTCCCCGCTGGTGGATGGGGTAAAGATGTCCTGTATCCAATTCTTTGTATGCGCAATTCTATCGGGGATTTTCATGATGATACTGGAGAGACCAAGTGTGTCCGCCATATTTACGGCGTGGCTGCCGATTGCCTACGCAGGTATTATGTCCAGTGGAGTGGCCTATACCTTACAGATTGTTGCACAGAAGGATATGAATCCCACAGTGGCATCGCTGATTCTGTCGTTGGAATCTGTGATTTCCCTTCTGGCAGGTTGGGTGATTCTTCATCAGGTGCTCTCAAGAAGAGAGCTGTTGGGCTGTGCTATTGTATTTTCCGCAATTATTCTGGTGCAGCTGCCTCTCTCAAAAAGTAAAAACTAGTTCATACAAGAAAAACCGCCATCTGCAAGCTGCAGTGGCGGTTTCGTTTTCTCTTGAATTATTTTCCCTGGAAGCGACCAGAGGCTCCGCATGGGAGTACAAGTCCATTGGTAGATACAGGGAGTCCGATTTCAGATGCAGTTACTGTTCCCGGATAATCCTTCAGCACGGTGTTCATCATATAGCTCAGTACTGCAGGCTGAAGTCCCGTGGTGTAAGAGTTGATTAAGAAGAACAGTGGCTCGTCCACAAGAAGCTCTTTACAAAGCTGTACCAGTGGATAGATGCTTTCCTCGATTTTCCAAATCTCACCCTTAGGTCCGCGTCCGTAGGAAGGGGGATCCATGATGATGGCATCGTAGTGATTGCCTCTGCGTATCTCACGCTCTACAAATTTCACACAATCGTCTACTAACCAACGGATTGGAGCATCTCCAAGCCCCGAAGAAACCGCATTCTCCTTTGCCCAGGTAACCATACCCTTGGAGGCATCTACGTGAGTAACCTGTGCGCCGGCAGCTGCTGCGGCCAGTGTTGCACCGCCTGTATAAGCAAAGAGATTTAATACTTTGACAGTACGTCCCTTTTGCGTTGCGTCGTAAATGAGCTGTGAGAACCAATCCCAGTTGGTTGCCTGCTCCGGGAAAAGGCCGGTGTGCTTAAAGCTAAAGGGTTTTAGGTGGAAGGTGAGCTCCTTTTTAATTGGGAGAGAGTAGTGAATGGTCCACTCCTCCGGGAGCTGAAAGAACTCCCACTCGCCACCGCCCTTGGTACTTCTATGATAATGGCCGTTTTTGGTGCGCCAACCCTTCTCAGTTTTTGGAGTGTCCCAGATGACCTGTGGGTCTGGGCGAACCAGGAGATAGTCGCCCCAACGCTCCAGCTTTTCTCCTTTGGAACAATCGATAACCTGATAGTCTTTCCAGTGATCTGCTAACCACATAATGTATCCTCGTCTTTCTATATCATATGTCATAGGAAATATCTATAGGAAGTGTATCATGTGGTTAGTTCTGCCGCAAGTGTAAATAAAATCTCTATGAAACACCGGGGGTTTGGTTTGTTTCTATACAAGATACACAAAATTTTCAAAATCATTTGAAAATTTGAAAAAAAAGTGGTATGATAGTCGATGCTGTGAGGAGCGAAGACCCATAGCGCATGAAAGAGGGTTGCAAGAAGAGTTCGGAAAAGACTTTTTCTGGGAAAAAGGTCTTGCATTTCGGGAAAACTTCATGTATACTATCTCTTGCTGTGACATGATAGCTATGAAGTTTGAAGTTACTACCCATAGAGGTAGAGAATTCGGCGGAGCGAATGTCAAGTTAGGAAACTGACGGCAAGTCACTGTACAAACAATATGGTCTACGAATGTAGAAACAACGTGTGAAAGTCTTTAGGACACACACGGAGATGTGTACAGTCACCGCTTGTCGTACTGAATTTTAAAGTGCGAAAAGGAGGCGACTTTTTTTATGGCAAGTCAAGTAATGAGAATCACATTGAAGGCTTATGATCACGAATTAGTAGATGCTTCTGCTAAGAAGATCATCGAGACTGTAAAGAAAAACGGATCACAGGTGAGCGGACCAGTTCCACTTCCAACTAAGAAGGAAGTTGTTACTATCTTAAGAGCTACTCACAAGTACAAAGATTCCCGTGAACAGTTCGAGCAGAGAACTCATAAGAGACTCATCGATATCATGACACCAACCCAGAAAACAGTTGATGCATTATCACGTTTAGAGATGCCAGCTGGTGTGTACATCGATATCAAAATGAAAGAGAAATAATCTTTCAAAATTAATTATGTTAAATCCCTGAATGGTTTAGATATAAACTGCTCTAGGATGAACGGTTCCGCTACTTGTGAACCGGCTAATTCTTCGCGGGCCGGGTAAACGGGCAAGAAGCGTTCCGCTGTAGAAAACAGGAGGTTAAAAATGAAGAAAGCAATTTTAGCAACAAAAGTCGGAATGACTCAAATCTTCAACGCAGACGGCGTTTTAGTTCCAGTAACTGTTCTTCAGGCTGGTCCATGTGTTGTTACTCAGATTAAAACTGTTGAGAACGACGGATACAGCGCAGTACAGGTTGGTTTTGTTGACAAGAAAGAAAAGGTTGTTAACGTAGACGCTAACGGCAAAAAAGAAATCAAACGCAGACATGGCGTAAACAAAGCTGAGATGGGACACTTTGCAAAAGCTGGTGTTTCAGGAAAGAGATTCGTTCGCGAGTTCAAATTTGAGAACGCAAGCGAGTACAACTTAGCTGATGAAATCAAAGCTGATATTTTTGCAGAGGGCGACAAGGTAGACGCTACTGCAATCTCAAAAGGTAAAGGTTTCCAGGGCGCAATCAAGAGATTAGGCCAGCACAGAGGACCTATGGCTCACGGTTCTAAATTCCATCGTCATCAGGGTTCTAACGGTGCATGTTCTTCACCAAGCCGTGTATTCAAAGGAAAAGGAATGCCGGGACACATGGGTAGCGTAAAGGTTACAACTCAGAATCTTGAGGTTGTAAGAGTTGACGCTGAGAACAACCTGCTTCTCGTTAAGGGCGCAGTACCAGGAGCAAAGAAAGCTCTTATCACTATCAAAGAGTCTGTAAAGGCTTGCAAATAGTGCGAATTAAGAAAGGAGGAACTTTACGATGGCTAAAGTAGCTGTTTTAAATATGGAAGGCAAAGAAGTTGGCAATATCGAATTAAACGATGCTATCTTCGGCGTAGAAGTAAATGAGCATTTAGTTCATATGGCTGTACTTCAGCAGCTTGCAAATAATCGTCAGGGAACTCAGAAGGCGAAAACTCGTTCTGAAGTTTCTGGTGGCGGAAGAAAACCATGGAGACAGAAAGGTACCGGTCATGCAAGACAGGGATCTACAAGAGCTCCACAGTGGACAGGTGGTGGAGTAGTATTCGCTCCAACTCCAAGAGATTACTCTTTCAAGCTTAACAAGAAAGAAAAGAGAATCGCTCTTAAGTCTGTTCTTACTGACAAAGTGGCACAGAACAAATTCATCGTTGTTGATGAGCTTAAGTTAGATGAAATCAAAACAAAGAAATTTGTTGAGGTTATGAACAACCTTAAAGTTGAGAAGGCACTTGTTGTATTAAACGATATGGACACAAACGTTATCGCTTCTGCAGCAAACGTTCCTACTGTTAAGACTGCTCAGACCAACGAGCTTAACGTATTTGATTTATTAAAATATGACACAGTAGTAGTTTCTAAGGCTGCTGTAGCAACTATCGAGGAGGTATATGCATAATGGCTAACGTACAATACTATGACGTAATCCTCAAACCAGTAGTAACTGAGAAGAGCATGGCTGCAATGGCTGAGAAGAAATACACATTTCTTGTTCATCCGGAAGCAAACAAGACCATGATTAAAGAAGCAGTTGAGAAAATGTTCGAAGGAACAAAGGTAGCAAAGGTTAACACCATGAACTGTGACGGAAAGAACAAACGCCGCGGAATGGTAGTTGGAAAGACTGCTAAGACAAAGAAGGCAATTGTACAGCTTACCGCTGACAGCAAAGATATCGAGATCTTCGCTGGACTTTAATCTTTGTCACGTATGTGTCAGACAAGACACGATAACAAAAACATGTTGAAAGGAGAACAACAATGGGAATTAAGAAATATAACCCATATACACCTTCCAGAAGAAATATGACTGGCTCTGATTTCTCTGAGATTACAAAAACTACTCCTGAGAAATCTCTTTGCACTTCATTAAAGAAGAACGCTGGTCGTAACAATCAGGGTAAAATCACAGTTAGACACCACGGTGGTGGAAACAGAAGAAAATACAGACTTATCGATTTCAAGAGAAATAAAGATGGTATTCCAGCAACTGTTGTTGGAATCGAGTACGATCCAAACAGAACTGCTAACATCGCATTGATCTGCTATGCAGACGGTGAGAAAGCATACATCCTTGCTCCTGCAGGACTTACAGACGGAATGACTGTTATGAACGGTGCAGAGGCTGAGGTTAGAATAGGAAACTGCTTACCACTTGAGAACATCCCAGTTGGTACTCAGATCCACAACATTGAGCTTATCCCTGGAAAAGGCGGACAGCTTGTTCGTTCCGCTGGTAACAGTGCACAGCTCATGGCTAAAGAAGGAAAGTACGCAACACTTCGTCTTCCTTCAGGAGAAATGAGACTTGTTCCTATTCAGTGTAGAGCAACAATCGGTGTTATCGGAAACGGTGACCACAACCTCGTAAACATTGGTAAAGCAGGACGTAAACGTCACATGGGTATCCGCCCAACAGTTCGTGGTTCTGTAATGAACCCTAACGACCATCCACACGGAGGTGGTGAAGGTAGAGCACCTATCGGACGTTCTGGCCCATGCACTCCTTGGGGAAAACCTGCTCTTGGTTTGAAGACCAGAAAGAAAAACAAGCAGTCTAACAAGATGATCGTACGTAGAAGAGACGGTCGTGCAATCAAATAATTAGGAGGTTGAATTAATGGCACGTTCATTGAAAAAAGGACCATTTGCTGATGAAAGCTTACTGAAAAAAGTAGACGCTATGAACGCATCAGGTGATAAGGGTGTTATTAAGACCTGGTCACGTCGTTCAACAATTTTCCCTTCATTCGTTGGACACACATTCGCTGTTCACGATGGAAGAAAGCATGTTCCTGTATATGTTACCGAAGATATGGTAGGACATAAGCTTGGTGAGTTCGTTGCAACAAGAACTTACAAGGGACATGGTAAGGATGAGAAAAAGTCTAGATAATTAAAGTATTTGTGAAAGGAGGTTTCATCCAATGGCAAAAGGACATAGATCCCAGATTAAAAGAGAGAGAAATGAAGTTAAAGATACTAGACCTTCAGCTAAATTATCATATGCTAGAGTGTCAGTTCAGAAGGCTTGCTTCGTATTAGATGCAATCCGCGGTAAAGATGTTGAGACTGCTCTTGCAATCTTAGCTTACAACCCAAGATATGCATCAAGCGTTATTGAGAAATTATTGAAATCCGCAATTGCAAACGCTGAGAATAACAACGGATTAAAAGCAGAGAACCTTTACGTTGCAGAATGTTATGCAAACAAAGGACCAACAATGAAGAGAATTCATCCAAGAGCTAAGGGTAGAGCTTACAGAATCGAGAAGAGAATGAGCCATATTACAATTGTGCTTGATGAAAGATAGGAGGCAGTCATGGGACAGAAAGTTAATCCTCATGGATTAAGAGTCGGTGTTATCAAAGATTGGGATTCCAAATGGTATGCTGATGCTGATTTCGCTGATTACTTAGTTGAAGATTATAATATCAGAACATTTTTAAAGAAAAAATTATACGCAGCTGGTGTTTCTAAGATTGAAATCGAAAGAGCATCTGACCGTGTAAAGGTTATCATCTACACTGCAAAACCAGGTGTGGTTATCGGTAAAGGTGGAGCAGAGATCGAGAAGATCAAAGCAGAAGTTCAGAAGTTGACAGACAAGAAGCTTGTTGTTGACATCAAAGAGGTTAAGAGACCAGACAGAGACGCTCAGTTAGTAGCTGAGAACATCGCTCTTCAGTTAGAGAACCGTGTTTCATTCCGTCGTGCCATGAAATCATGCATGGGCCGCGCTATGAAATCTGGTGCAAAGGGTATCAAAACTTCATGTTCAGGACGTCTTGGTGGAGCTGATATGGCTCGTACAGAGACCTACAATGAGGGAACTACCCCACTTCAGACATTAAGAGCTGATATTGATTATGGATTCGCTGAGGCAGATACCACTTACGGTAAAGTAGGTGTTAAGGTATGGATCTACAAAGGCGAAGTGCTTCCTACTAAGAACGATAAGGAAGGAGGAGCTCAGTAATTATGTTAATGCCAAAGAGAGTAAAACATCGTAAACAGTTCCGTGGATCAATGACAGGAAAGGCTTCTCGCGGTAACAAAATCACTTATGGTGAGTATGGTATCGTAGCAATGGAGCCATGTTGGATCCGTTCAAACCAGATCGAGGCTGCTCGTATTGCAGTTACTCGTTACATCAAGCGTGGTGGTAAAGTTTGGATCAAGATTTTCCCAGACAAGCCAGTTACAGCAAAACCAGCTGAGACTCGAATGGGTTCCGGAAAAGGTACTTTGGAATATTGGGTAGCAGTTGTTAAACCAGGTAGAGTATTATTTGAAATCTCCGGTGTACAGGAAGACGTTGCTCGTGAAGCTTTACGTCTTGCTACACATAAATTACCTTGCAAATGCAAAGTAGTTTCACGTGCAGATTTAGAAGGCGGTGAATCAAATGAAAACTAGTGAATTTGTAAAAGAATTAAAAAGCCAGTCTGTAGCAGATTTACAGGCACAGTTGGTTGAAGCAAAGAAAGAACTTTTCAACTTAAGATTCCAGAATGCAACAAATCAGTTAGACAATACAGCTAGAATCAATGTGGTTCGCAAGAACATCGCTAGAATCCAGACTGTAATCTCTGAGAAAGAAGCTGAATAATCCAATATCCTATAGGAAGGAGAACAAAGACCGTGGAAAGAAATCTTAGAAAAACACGTGTTGGTGTTGTTGTAAGCGACAAGATGGACAAAACTATCGTAGTTGCTGTAAGAGATAATGTAAGACATCCTCTTTACAACAAAATCGTAAAAAAGACATATAAATTAAAAGCTCATGACGAGAATAACGATGCAAAAATCGGTGATACCGTAAAAGTTATGGAAACAAGACCATTGTCAAAAGACAAGAGATGGAGACTTGTTGAAGTCATGGAAAGAGCAAAATAATTAAAGGAGGCTACAAGCCTGGTACAGCAGGAAAGTAGACTCAGAGTCGCTGATAACACTGGTGCAAAAGAATTACTTGTTATCCGCGTAATGGGTGGATCTACCAGAAGATATGCGAACATCGGTGATGTAATCGTTGCTACTGTTAAAGATGCAACACCAGGCGGTGTTGTTAAAAAAGGTGACGTTGTAAAAGCCGTAGTTGTTCGTTCAGTAAAAGGTGCTCGTCGTAAAGACGGATCTTATATTAAATTTGATGAGAACGCAGCAGTTATTATCAAAGATGACAAAACTCCAAAAGGAACTCGTATCTTTGGACCAGTAGCTCGTGAGCTTCGTGAGAAACAGTTCATGAAGATTGTTTCTCTGGCTCCAGAAGTATTATAGGAGGACGGACGATGTCAAGTATGAAAATCAAAAAAGACGATATGGTTAAAGTTATCGCCGGAAAAGATAAAGGCAAAGAAGGTAAAGTCCTTGCCGTTAACGTAAAAGACAATACACTTCTTGTTGAAGGTATCAACATGGTTACCAAGCATGCGAAACCAAGCATGGCTAACCAGCAGGGTGGTATTCTTCATCAGGAAGCACCAATTGATGCTTCAAACGTAATGCTTCTTGTAAACGGAAAAGCTACTCGCGTTGGCTTCAAGATGGATGGAGATAAAAAAGTTCGTTTTGCAAAAGCAACAGGCGAAATCATTAAATAATAAGAGAGGAGGCCAAAAAGTTGAGTAGACTTAAAGAACAGTACGAGAACGAAATTAAAGACGCAATGGTCAAAAAGTTCGGATATAAAAATGTAATGGAGAATCCAAAGCTCGACAAGATCGTAGTTAACATGGGTGTTGGAGAAGCTAAGGAGAACGCAAAGATCCTTGAGGCAGCTGTAAAGGATATGGAAGCAATCACTGGACAGAAGGCAGTTACAACAAAAGCTAAAAAAGCGGTAGCTAACTTCAAAATCCGTGAAGGTATGCCAATCGGATGTAAAGTTACTCTTCGTGGAGAGAAAATGTACGAGTTCGCTGATCGTTTGATCAACCTTGCACTTCCACGTGTACGTGACTTTAGAGGTGTTAATCCAAACGCATTCGATGGTCGTGGAAACTATGCACTTGGAATTAAAGAGCAGATCATCTTCCCAGAGATTGAATACGATAAGGTAGACAAAGTAAGAGGTATGGATGTTATCTTTGTTACAACTGCAAAGACAGATGAAGAAGCACGTGAATTATTGACTCTGTTCAATATGCCATTCACAAAATAACTAGGAGGGAATTTCAATGGCTAAAACATCTATGAAAATTAAACAGCAGCGTCCGGCAAAATTCTCTACTAGAGAATACACACGTTGCAGAATTTGTGGTCGTCCACATTCAGTTTTAAGAAAATACGGAATCTGCAGAGTTTGTTTCCGTGAATTAGCATATAAAGGTCAGATTCCAGGCGTTAAGAAAGCTTCTTGGTAAGCCGAGAATCGTTGACACAGAATTAGGAGGAAATATATATCATGATGATGACAAGTGATCCAATCGCAGATATGCTTACAAGAATTCGTAACGCAAATACTGCTAAACATGATACAGTAGATATTCCATCTTCTAAAATCAAAGTAGCTATCGCTGACATCCTTGTAGATGAAGGATACATCGAGAAATATGAGATGATCGAAGAAGGAAGCTTCAAAACTATCCGCGTTACTTTAAAATATGGCGCAGACAAGAATGAAAAAATCATCACCGGTATTAAGAGAATTTCAAAACCAGGTCTTCGTGTATACGCTGGTAAAGATGAAATCCCTTCAGTGCTTGGTGGACTTGGAATCGCTATCCTTTCTACTAACCAGGGTATCATTACTGACAAAGAGGCTCGCAAGCTTCAGGTTGGTGGCGAAGTATTAGCATTTGTTTGGTAGACGAAAATATTGATACAAATTAATCCGAATAAATTAAGGAGGTACGGGCATGTCACGTATAGGAAGAATGCCAATCGCAATCCCAGCAGGTGTTACTGTTGAAGTTGCAGAAAATAATCATGTGACTGTAAAAGGTCCTAAAGGAACTCTTGAAAGAACACTTCCAGCAGAGATGGAAATTAAAGTAGAGGGATCTGAAGTCGTAGTAACAAGACCAAATGATTTAAAGAAAATGAAATCTTTACATGGTTTAACAAGAACTCTTATCAACAACATGGTTGTTGGTGTAAGCGAAGGTTACACCAAGGTTCTTGAAGTAAACGGTGTAGGTTACAGAGCTTCTAAAGCCGGAAAGAAACTTACCTTAAACTTAGGTTACTCTCATCCGGTAGAGATGGAAGACCCAGAAGGTCTTGAGTCAGAAGTTCAGGATAATAAGATCATTATCAAAGGTATTGATAAAGAAAAAGTTGGCCAGTACGCAGCTGACATCAGAGATAAGAGAAAACCAGAACCTTACAAGGGCAAGGGTATTAAATACGCTGATGAAGTTATTAGACGTAAAGTTGGTAAGACTGGTAAAAAATAATAAAGGAGTGAACAGAAATGGTTAGTAAGAAATCAAGAACTGAAGTTCGTGAAAAGAAACATAAAAGAATGCGTAATCATCTCGCTGGTACAGCAGAGCGTCCACGTTTAGCTGTATTTAGAAGCAATAACCATATGTATGCTCAGATTATTGATGATACAGTTGGAAATACACTTGTTTCTGCGTCTACTCTTGACAAAGATGTAAAGGCAGAGCTTGAGAAGACAAACAATCTCGATGCAGCAGCTAAACTTGGTACTGTAATTGCAAAGAAAGCTTTAGATAAGAACATCACAACTGTTGTCTTCGATAGAGGTGGCTTCATTTATCAGGGTAAGATTAAAGCATTAGCCGAAGCAGCTAGAGAAGCTGGCTTAGAGTTCTAGGAGGAGAAACAGACATGAAACGTGAAATCATTGATGCTAGTCAATTAGAATTAGTTGACCAGGTTGTTGACATCAAACGTGTAACAAAGGTTGTTAAAGGTGGACGTAACATGCGTTTTACAGCCCTCGTTGTAGTTGGTGACAAAAACGGTCATGTTGGTGCAGGACTTGGAAAGGCAGCTGAAATTCCTGAAGCAATCCGTAAGGGAAAAGAGGACGCTATTAAGAGTCTCATCACCGTTAAGCTTGACGAAAACAAATCTATTACACATGATGTAACAGGAAAATACACAGGTGCTTCCGTATTATTAAAGAAGTCTCCTGAAGGTACCGGTATCATCGCTGGTGGCCCTGCTCGTTCCGTATGTGAGCTTGCTGGTATTACCAACATCCGTACCAAATCTATGGGATCAAACAACAAGCAGAATGTTGTACTTGCTACAATTGAAGCATTAAAGACCCTTAGATCACCAGAAGAGGTTGCTAGACTTCGTGGTAAATCAGTAGAGGAAATCTTGGGATAGGAGGAATTGAGACATGGCAGATAGAGTAAAAGTAACACTTATCAAATCTACAATCGGTGCAGTTCCTAAGAACAAGAAGACAATCGAAGCTCTTGGTTTAACAAAATTAAACCAGACAGTTGAATTACCAAACAACGCTGCAACACAGGGCGCTGTTCGTAAAGTAGCACCATACGTAAAAGTAGAAGAAGTTTAATATTAAGACAAGGAGGTGCCGTGATGGATTTATCTAACTTAAAAGCAGCTGAGGGATCAGTTCAGAGCGATAATTTCAGAAGAGGCCGTGGACACGGTTCAGGAAACGGTAAGACCGCTGGTAAGGGACATAAGGGTCAGAAAGCTCGTTCAGGAGCTCCAAGACCAGGTTTCGAAGGTGGCCAGATGCCATTATATCGTAGATTGCCAAAGAGAGGTTTCAAATGCAGAAACTCGAAAGAAATCGTGGCAATCAACATCTCAGCATTAGAGAGATTTGACAACGATGCAGTTGTATCTATCGATACATTATTAGAAGCAGGAATCATCAACAACGTATATGACGGTGTTAAGATTCTTGGAAACGGCGAGCTTACTAAGAAGCTTACAGTTCAGGCTAATGCATTTAGTGCAGGTGCTGTAGAGAAAATCGAAGCTCTTGGTGGAAAAGCAGAGGTGATCTAATGTTTGAGACACTCCGTAATGCATTTAGAGTAAAAGAAATTCGTAAAAGAATCTTATATACTTTCTTTATGTTAATCGTCATCAGAATTGGAAGTCAGCTTCCAATTCCTGGTGTCAACGGGGATCTCTTTGCTGAATGGTTCAAGAATCAGACAGCTAACGGTTTAGGTTTCTTTGATGCTGTAACAGGTGGTTCATTCTTAAATATGTCAATTTTTGCATTGAACATCACACCTTACATCACATCATCCATCATCATGCAGTTATTGACCATTGCAATTCCTGCTTTGGAAGAGCTTCAGCGTGACGGGGAAGACGGAAGAAAGAAAATCGTAAAGATTACTCGTTTCGTTACTATTGCTTTAGCATTGGTTCAGTCTATTACAATGGTAGTTGGATTCTCTAGAAGTGGTTACTTAACCCAGAATAACCCACTTACCTGGATTATGATTGTGACATCACTTACCGCCGGTTCGGCAGTATTGATGTGGTTTGGTGAGCGTATTACGGAAAACGGTGTAGGAAATGGTATTTCTATTGTACTTACCATTAACATTATCTCCCGTATTCCTAACGACTTAAGTGCTCTTGGCAAACAGTTTGTTTCCGGAAAGAGCATTCCTAAGGGAACAGTTGCTGTACTCATCATTGCAGCAATTATCATCGCTATGGTGTTATTCGTAGTATTGCTTCAGGGAGCTGAACGCAGAATTCCGGTTCAGTATTCCAAGAAAGTACAGGGCAGAAAACAGGTGGGAGGACAGTCTACATACATTCCTCTCAAGGTAAATACCAGTGGTGTTATCCCGGTTATCTTTGCTCAGTCAATTATGCAGACCCCGGTTATTATCGCTTCTTTGGTAGGCGCTAATCAGGGAACTGGATTCTGGTCAAAGGTTTTAGCAGGTTTATCACAGTCTAACTGGTGTAATCCGGATCAGCCTGTTTATTCAATCGGTTTGATTGTTTACATTTTAATGATTGTTGCATTTGCATATTTCTATACACAGATTACCTTTAATCCATTAGAGATTGCAGACAACATGAAGAAATCCGGTGGATTTATCCCAGGTATTCGTCCTGGAAAACCAACCAGTGATTACCTAAATCAAATCTTAAATTTCATTGTCTTTATAGGAGCTGTAGGTCTTTCAATTATTGCGTTCGTTCCAATTTTCTTCAACGGCGTATTTAATGCAGACGTATCATTTGGTGGAACATCCATCATCATTATCGTCGGTGTTATTATTGAAACCTTAAAACAGATTGAATCTCAGATGAAGGTTCGTTACTATAAAGGATTTTTAACTGACTAATTCTTAGCAGTTACATGTGCGATAAGTGGAGATACAAGCAAAGCCTGTATCTCCTTTCGTGCATAAATGCCTTCGGCGTATGGCGAAGATGTGTATCTCGTTGTAATCACGCCGATGGATTATGGCAGCTTTTGTAAGTATGCGCAGCTTACAAAAGAGCAAATAAGGTGGAATCGAAGTAGACTTCGAAAAAGGAGAAAAAGTATGAAGATTATTATGTTAGGTGCACCAGGGGCAGGAAAAGGAACTCAGGCAAAGCAGATCGCTGCAAAATACGAGATTCCTCATATCTCAACAGGAGATATCTTCCGTGCAAACATTAAAAATGGTACTGAGCTTGGAAAGAAAGCAAAGACCTATATGGATCAGGGGGCATTAGTTCCGGATGAACTGACTTGTGATTTGGTTATGGACCGCATCCAGCAGGAAGATTGCAAAAACGGATTCGTATTAGACGGATTCCCAAGAACCATTCCTCAGGCGGAGGCTTTAGATGCAGCTCTTACCAAGATTGGACAGACAATGGATTATGCAATCGATGTTGACGTTCCGGATGAAAATATCGTAAACAGAATGGGTGGAAGACGTGCTTGCTTAAATTGTGGCGCTACCTATCATGTTGTCTTCAACCCTACAAAGGTTGAGGGAAAATGTGATGCCTGTGGAAGCGATACCGTGCTTCGCGATGACGACAAGCCGGAAACTGTTCAGAAGCGTCTTAGCGTATACCATGACCAGACACAACCATTGATTGATTATTATCAGAAACAGGGCATCTTAAAATCTGTAGATGGTACACAGCCAATGGATCAGGTATTTGATGCAATTGTTGCAATTTTAGGAGCATAAGAATGGCGGTTTCCATTAAATCCGAAAGAGAAATTCAATTGATGCGAGAAGCAGGACGTATTCTTGCTATGGTTCATCAGGAGTTGGGAAAACAAATCAGACCAGGAATGTCTACACTTGATGTGGATAGAATCGGAGAAGAAATGATTCGAAGCTACGGCTGCGAACCTTCGTTCAAAGGATATTGTGGCTATCCTGGATCCATTTGTGTATCGGTGAATGAAGAGGTTGTTCATGGAATTCCAAATGCAAAACGCATCCTTCAGGATGGAGATATTGTCAGCCTGGACGCAGGAGTGATATACAAAGGATATCATTCCGACGCGGCCAGGACCGTGGCTGTAGGAAACATCAGTAAGGAAGCGCAGGATCTTATCAATCGAACCAGACAAAGCTTCTTTGAGGCTATGAAGGTAGCAAGGGCAGGACACCATCTCAATGAGATCGGAAGAGCTGTTCAGGATTATGCAGAGAGCTTTGGATACGGCGTTGTAAGGGATCTGGTAGGGCATGGAATTGGCTCTGAGCTTCATCAAGAACCGGAGATTCCGAATTTCAGACAGCTTAGAAGAGGCATTAAGCTTCGGCCGGGTATGACCCTGGCGGTAGAACCTATGATTAACATGGGCACAGCAGATGTGGTTTGGATGGATGATGAATGGACTGTGATATCTGAGGATATGTCATTATCAGCCCATTATGAAAACACGATCCTTATTACGGATGGCAAGCCTGAGCTTCTGACTCTGACAGAGGAAGAAAAAGCGGCAGGCTATCTGGACTTGTTCTAGAAATTGTTTTTCAACATCATTGAAAGTGATTGATTAGGAGGAAATAGTAATGTCAAAAGCAGACGTAATCGAAGTGGAAGGTGTAGTAGTTGAGAAATTACCAAATGCATTCTTTAAGGTAGAGCTGGAGAATGGACACCAGATTTTAGCAACCATCAGTGGAAAATTAAGAATGAATTTCATTCGTATTTTGCCTGGTGATAAAGTAACCATCGAGATGTCTCCATATGATTTGACCAAGGGAAGAATCATCTGGCGTGACAAATAAAAAAATCATTGACTTCCAATAAGTGTCTGTGTATAATGTTAGACGGACACTTTTGGAAAGTTTGCCGTGAAAGTGGCCGAAAGCCACGTAAAACGGGGACTTTTAATAAGAAAGGAGGATTTGCTGTGAAGGTAAGATCATCAGTTAAACCTATTTGCGAAAAATGCAAAGTCATCAAAAGAAAAGGAAGCATCAGAATTATCTGCGAAAATCCAAAGCATAAACAGAGACAGGGTTAATGAATCGTATACCCTGCTATTGTTGCGTTTGGGACAAGGCATTTAGACGATTATTTTGGAATGTTTCCAACCAATTATTATGTGCGGCTGCAGTGTCAGTGATTGACGCTGTTTCATAATAGACAGAAGCATAACTGGAGACACATTATTATACCGAGTGATGTGTATCGAATATGCATCAGCATCTGGCTGAATAAAACAGAAGAATATGGAAAAACATGGATGTGCACACATTTCAGGGCGTGCAACCGCAGCTGTACATGTATGTTTTTCGGATATGATATACGGTTGCAAGTATAAGTTACATTTATCATTATTAGAAAAATTATGGAGGTGTAAACACACATGGCTCGTATCGCAGGTGTAGATTTACCAAGAGAAAAACGTGTAGAGATCGGTTTGACTTATATCTACGGTATCGGTAGAGTAAGCTCTAACAAGATCCTTGAAGCAGCAAACGTTGATCCTAGCACTCGTGTTAGAGATCTTACAGATGATGAAGTAAAGAGAATCAGTGCAGTTATCGACGAGACAATGACTGTAGAAGGTGATTTAAGAAGAGAAATCGCTCTTAACATCAAGAGACTTCAGGAAATCGGATGCTATCGTGGAATCCGTCATAGAAAAGGACTTCCTGTTCGTGGTCAGAAGACAAAGACCAACGCAAGAACCAGAAAAGGTCCTAAGAGAACAGTTGCTAATAAGAAGAAATAATTCGTAAGCAACCTGATATTTATTAGATTATTTAGAAAGTAGGTTAGTTTAGATATGGCTAAGAACGTTGCAAAGAAAACAACTAAAAAGCGTGTAAAGAAAAACGTTGAACGCGGACAGGCACATATTCAGGCATCTTTTAACAATACTATCGTTACAATTACAGATACTGAAGGAAATGCTTTATCATGGGCAAGTGCTGGTGGTCTTGGATTTAGAGGTTCAAAGAAATCTACTCCATACGCTGCACAGATGGCAGCAGAAACTGCTACAAAGGCAGCTTTAATTCATGGTTTAAAATCAGTTGACGTTATGGTAAAAGGACCAGGATCAGGAAGAGAAGCAGCAATTCGTGCGCTTTCAGCTTGCGGTCTTGATGTTACAAGCATCAAAGATGTAACTCCAGTTCAACACAACGGATGTCGTCCACCAAAACGCAGAAGAGTTTAATTAGGAGGATTAGATTAAGATGGCAGTTAATAAAACACCAGTACTTAAAAGATGTAGATCACTTGGTCTTGAGCCAAGTTATTTAGGATATGACAAGAAGTCAAAAAGAAACTTAAAGAGAGCGAACAAGAAGGTGTCTGAGTACGGTCTTCAGCTTCGCGAGAAACAGAAAGCAAAATTCATCTACGGTGTATTAGAGAAACCTTTCCATAACTACTATGAGAAGGCTGACAGAATGAAGGGAATGACCGGTTCTAACCTCATGACCATTCTTGAGTCAAGACTTGACAACGTAGTATTCCGTATGGGAATGGCTCGTACAAGAAGAGAAGCAAGACAGATTGTTGATCATAAATTCGTTACCGTAAACGGCAAGGTTGTAAATATTCCTTCTTACTTAGTAAAAGCTGGTGACGTTATCGAAATCAAAGAGTCTAAGAAGAACATCCAGAGAATGAAAGACATTCTTGATGTTACTGCTGGAAGAATCGTTCCGGAATGGATTGACTGCGAGATCGAGAAGTTACAGGGAACTGTAAAAGAGTTGCCAAACCGTGAGCAGATCGACGTTCCGGTTGATGAGATGCTTATTGTCGAGTTATACTCTAAATAATAGATAGTATTAATTAACATCCAAACAACGATACCCGAGAAGGAGGGAATTTGTAGTGTTCGATTTTGAAAAACCAAGAATTGAAATTGCAGAAATTTCAGAAGACAAAAAATACGGCCGATTTGTTGTAGAACCTTTGGAAAGAGGTTACGGAACAACTCTTGGTAACTCACTTAGAAGAATTATGCTTTCTTCATTACCGGGAGCAGCTGTTAGTCAGGTTAAAATCGATGGCGTATTACATGAGTTCAGTTCAATTCCTGGCGTAAAGGAAGATGTATCTGAGATCATCATGAACATCAAAAATCTGTCAATCAGAAATAATAGTTCTACAAATGAACCAAAAGTTGCTTATATTGAATTCGAAGGTGAAGGCGTTGTTACTGCTGCTGACATCCAGGTAGATTCTGATATTGAAATCATGAACCCTGAGTTAGTAATCGCCCATTTAAATGGTGGTGCTGACAGCAAGTTATACATGGAACTTACTATCACAAAAGGTAGAGGATATGTAGGAGCAGACAAGAATAAGACAGACGATACTCCAATCGGAGTTATCGCTGTAGATTCTATCTACACTCCGGTTGAGCGTGTAAATTTGACTATCGAAAATACTCGTGTCGGTCAGATTACAGACTATGATAAACTTACTTTAGATGTATTCACAAACGGAACCTTAGAGCCGGATGAGGCTGTATCTCTTGCAGCAAAAGTTCTTTCTGAGCACTTAAGTCTTTTCGTAGACCTCTCTGAGACTGCAATCGAGGCAGAGGTTATGATTGAGAAAGAAAATGATGCAAAAGAAAAAGTTCTTGAGATGAACATTGACGAGTTAGAGTTATCTGTACGTTCATACAACTGCTTAAAGAGAGCAGGAATCAACACTGTTGAGGAACTTACAAACAAGACTTCAGAAGATATGATGAAGGTACGTAACCTTGGTCGCAAGTCTTTGGATGAAGTATTAGCAAAATTAAAAGAATTAGGTTTACAGCTGAATCAGGGAGAGGAATAATCCTTCCCTGAGGAGCTTAGACAATAACTCAGATGGGCAGAACCAGTAAGTCCAAAGGGCGTGGCTTATGTCTTTACCCTGAGTGGCAACAAACAACACCCGGAATCTAAGACCAAAGTGCAATTCCCGGTGTACCACGAAATGGAGGATTTTAAAATGGCAAAGTATCGTAAATTAAGCAGAACCTCAAGCCAGAGAAAGGCATTATTAAGAGGTCAGGTAACAGCTCTTATCGCTAACGGAAGAATCGTTACAACTGAAGCTAAAGCAAAAGAAGTTCGTAAGATCGCTGAAGGACTTATCGCTTCAGCAGTAAAAGAGAAGGACAACTTCGATGAAGTTACTGTAACAGCTAAGGTTGCTCGTAAAGACAAAGATGGTAAGAGAGTGAAAGAAGTTGTTGATGGAAAGAAAGTTACTGTATACGACGCAGTAGAAAAGACACTCAAGCAGGATCGTCCTTCACGTCTTCACGCTCGTAGACAGATGCTCAAAGTTCTTTACTCGGTAAAAGAAGTTCCACAGACAGCTGCTGGAAAGAAGAAAAACACCAAAGAAGTTGATCTCACAAACAAATTATTTGATGAGATTGCACCAAAATACGCAGATCGCAACGGTGGATACACTCGTATCGTAAAAATTGGTCAGCGTAAAGGTGACGGCGCTTTAGAAGTTCTTCTTGAGCTCGTTTAATTCATACGAAACCATACGGACTGTGACTCGGTTTTTCGGGCCACAGTCTTTTTTTGCCCTTTTCAGGGGGCCACTATCCCCATCTCTTGTCTGTTCCCCTCTCGTAATCGTATCCAGCCCTCCCCTCCCGGTCTGGGAATTCACCAATCAACTTATTTGCCTATCGAGGATGCATAGAAATTTTCAGCAGTGAGCTTTTTGCCTCTTATTTTCGTGTACGGCAAGGTTTGAACACTGAGGCAAGAGTATCCGCCAGAGAAGGACACTAGTCGCTTCGCGCCTGCTCCTCTAAGGAGGCGCCTTCACGAATTTTATTTCGGGGGGCGGTCTCCGCTCCGCTCCGGTCCGTCCAAAGCAGTCGTCCCCTGGACGACTAGGACCTGTTTGTCGTTCTTCGAGCCGCAAACAGAACCGCCCCCGATCTATCGTTCAGGACGCCTCCAAGAGGAGCAACGGCTTGTCGCGAAACCGTGTTCCTTCTTCTGGCGAATACTCTTGCCTCAGTGTCCCAACTTTGCCGAACTCGAATTATCAAAGGAGGCAAAAAGTCACTGCGAAAATTCTTGCGTCCGAGATCCGGCAAAAAGTTGATGGTGAATTCCCAGACCGGGAGGGGAGGGCTGATACGATTAAGAGAGGGGGGGCAGACAAGAGATGGGGAATTATCCAAGAAAAGGGCAAAAAAGACTGTGGCCCGAAAAACCGAGTCACAGTCTGTATGGTTTCGTAATGAATGAGGGCTCAAGAAGAACTTCGAAAGCTTAGGCGAAAATGCCGTCCTCAATTTGTTTCTGCTGGTAGCGCGCGATGTAGTTCTTGATGCGATCGTATGGGTTGAGGAGATCGCTGATGGAAGCATCGTGGTTTAAGGTGTCGATCAGGTATGCAATGTATTTGCTCATGTCACAGCTAATGTAGTACTCTTTTGAAAGGAGTTCTGGTGACTGGTAAATGAGGTTGGTGGTTACTACACGGTAGATAAGACCTTCCTCGTAGGCTTTGTCAAATGAAGCAAATCCATTGGTGAAGAGACCGAAGGTAGAGACAACGAAGATACGGTTTGCTTTGCGTTTCTTGAGCTCTCTAGCGGTATCAATCATGCTTTCACCGGAAGAAATCATGTCGTCAATAATTAGTACATCCTTGCCCTCAACGTTGGAGCCAAGGAACTCATGGGCTACGATAGGGTTACGACCGTTCTCGATACGGCTGTAGTCGCGGCGCTTGTAGAACATTCCCATGTCGACTCCAAGAACGTTTGCTAAGTAGATAGCACGGTTGGTTGCGCCTTCATCAGGAGAAATGATCATTAAGTGGTCGGAATCAATCTTAAGGTCATTAACGTTCTTTAAAATGCCCTTGATGAACTGGTAAGAAGGCATTACGTTCTCAAAACCATTTAATGGAATAGCATTTACGACGCGTGGATCATGGGCATCAAAGGTGATGATGTTGTCTACGCCCATGTTTACGAGCTCCTGTAATGCGATCGGGCAATCAAGGGACTCGCGTCCGGTACGTCTATGCTGACGGCTTTCATATAAAAATGGAAGAATTACAGTGATACGACGAGCTTTTCCGCCTACTGCAGCAATGACTCTCTTAAGGTCTGCGTAGTGATCGTCTGGTGACATGTGATTTTCCTGTCCGCACACTTTGTAAGTAAGACTGTGGTTGGTAACATCAACCATGATATATAAATCATAACCACGTACAGACTGATTGATAACACACTTAGCTTCTCCGGAACCGAATCTTGGAGTGTAAGGGTGAATGACATAGCTGTCTTTGTAGTAATCCTTGAAAGCAGCCTCATTATGATGCTCGTGCTCGCGGTGCTCTCTCCACTGTTTCAAGTAGAAGTCGACTTTGTCTCCGAGCTCTTTGCAACTGTCTGTAGGGATCAGACCAAGTGAGCCAACTGGGGTTGTTTCTAAAATTCTTTCATCGTTAGGCATGAGATTCCTCCATGTGATACTTTGGTTTATATGATTGACGCAAATAGAAAAGTATATGCGTAAAACACATTGTTATCTAGATCTTTTCTGAATACGAATATCGTCCCCCGACAATTTCATTATGGTATAGTTGCTGGATATGCGAGAAAAAGTACGTTCAGAATAGGTGTCGACAATTCTACCCATATCAAGATTGGTAGAGATAATTGTGGACTTCTGACGCAATATCCTTTCATTGATGATTAAGAATAATTGTGACGTTGTAAATTTATTAGACAACTCAGTGCCTAAATCATCAATAATGAGCAGGTCACAATCAAAGATATTTTGATGGGCTGCAATAGCATCCGCATCATGCTCAAAAATTCCCTTGCTTAATATATCAAATAATTCAAAGGCTGTAAAGTAAATAACCGAATATCCCCGGTCCAGAAGTTCTTTGGCTACACAGTTGGATAAAAAGGTCTTTCCAACACCTGTATTGCCGAAAAAGAAAAGGTTTTGCGGCTTATGCTCGAAGTTCTCAATAAAAGCCCTGGATTTATTAACAGCGTCTTTAAAGGTGTCCAAATCAGAAAGCCCGGTAATGGGATTTTTGTTGGTGTCTGAGTAGTATTCGTAGGAAAGGGTAGAGAAGTTCTCCTTTTCCAATATGGAACGAATATTGGACTGGGCGTAAACGGTGTTGATGATTGCCTGCTTGAAGCAGTGGCACTTGGTACCAAGATCATCTACGTAACCGGTATCCTTACAATCCTTGCAGTTGTAAATTGGGTCAAAATAGCCCTCCGGATAGGGCAGGGAGGCAAGGATAGCCTGTCTTTCTTCCCGAAGGTCTGCCAGCTGCTTTTTTAGGGAATCAAGAGCCGTCCGGTCTCCATCCAAAAGCTTTCGGGCCTGAGCTACAGAGATAGAAGCAATGGAACCCTCAATCTCCTGTAGCCTTGGGTTCTCGGCAAAGGCCTTCTCCAAGCGTTTCTGTTGGGTGTTCTGATTATGAAGTTGAATGGCGTCATAATTGCGACGGATTTCATCGTACTGGGCGTTGGTAAGAGCCATATCCTTCTCCTTATGTTAGGACTGCACAGAGGTGGTTAGTAGCATTTTCTCCATCTCTGTATAGTCATAATTGCGATGTTCAAAATTGTTGAAACGATTCTTAGGGGTAGAATCTACAGCGTTCACTGTGGCCTTGACATTTTTCTGGTTAACAAAATTGGTATCCAGCTTTTCCACATCCTGAATGGTATGTACCTTGTTGTCGAACCAGGTGGTCAGTATTTTGTCTGCATAGGCAAAGCTAGGCTGATGAATGGCGGCCATGGTTCTGTTGCAAGCCTCAGCAATAAGCTCTGTATCGAAGGCAAATTCCGATGACCATTTCTTGATAAAATTGGTCTCGTCAGCAACCAGGTTGCGTCCCGTAATCCCAAAGGCCTTCATGACAGCGTAGTAAACCTTGCTGTGAGCCTGAGCATCCTCTCTGGCTCTGGCTACAGTGGTGATACCGCTTTCCTTCCATCCAAGGGCAACCTTGTCCATATAGCGGATGCTGGAATGTCCTTTGCTGATGCAATACTCTACCATGTATTCAATCAGGTCTGTGCCAAAGCCCAGGACATCATACCAGAATAATACGGTATTGAGGTCGTTGCTGCTAAGAGGATGCTTCAGGTAGGTCTCCATAATAAATACAAGCTCTGAAATATTAGGGTTCTTCTGGAACTCCATAATTTCGTCTGCGGTGTAGGATTTTCTCTCCGCCGTAACCTCTGACGGAGGAACAGCCTTTGCTCGAGGCTGCTTTGGTGCACTTTCCTTTCCTTTCGCGTCAGAAGAGCCGGAAGCATTATGACTGCTGTGATCTCCATATGGAGAAATCAGATGTATGCCACTGATGTCTCCGGAGGATGTCCTGTCTAAGGTGATAAGCTTGTTTTTCTCCCAGTAGTTCAATGCACGTATTACATCCTTTTCCGTTTGCTCAAAAAGGTCGGCAATCCCGGAAAGAGAAATTGGAAGGTGGGCCCCAAAGGCACGTAATAAGTACAGATATATTTTTACGAATTCCCCGTTGGAACAGGGCATAATGGAATCAATAAAATAATTCGAAACAAGTGTATTGTCCGGTAAAACTTCACTGGACAGTGCAATGGTTGTCATAATTCATCCTCACTCCCTTTTATTACGTTTGGATTATAGCACACAAAGAGCAGTGTGAAAAGGACACCCCCTATTGGAAAACTTGACGTTCATAATTCACGAAAAATTGTGGATAATGTGGATAAATGGGAAAAAGAGCTGGAAAAATGTAAGGTTTACAAGGATTTCGACAAAAGTTGACATGTGGATAACTGTGGAAAAGTTCCACAAAAAAATCCACATGGTTTCCGACAAAAAAAGTGGGAAACTATGTGGATAACGTGGATAACTATTTACCAAGAAGAGATTCGCCGATTTCTACAACGTTTCCGGCTCCCATGGTTATCAACAGGTCGCCGTTCATACAATTTTTTAATAAAAATTTTTCAATCTCTTCAAAAGAAGGAAAATAATAGGCCTGGGTGCCCTTTTCCTTTAACTTGGCTAGCAAATCCCTGGAGGTGATACCGTAGGTATTCTTTTCCCGGGCTGCATAGATGTCCGCAAGGATAACCAGATCTGCCATGGAAAGGACATCGGCAAACTCCTGCAAAAATGCCTTTGTTCTGGAATAAGTGTGTGGCTGGAATACTAACACAAGACGTTTGTGCGGGTAATTCCTTGCAGCGCTCAGGGTGGCATGGATCTCTGTTGGGTGATGTGCATAGTCGTCAATGATTGTGACTCCGTCTACGACTCCCTTGTACTGGAATCTGCGTTCGGCACCACCAAATTTGGCAAGGCCGGCAATGACAGCTGTGTGGTCCAGCTTCATCTCCTCTGATAAGGCAACCGATGCGAGAGCGTTTGATACATTGTGCGTTCCCGGAACATTGAGAGATATCTCCATGAGCTTTTGGCCGTGGGTCATAATAGTAAAGCTTGGGCAGGCCTTTTCGTTGTAGGAAATGTCGGTGGCATAAAAATCACATTCAGAAGATAGACCGTATGTAATCACCTTGCATGGGACATCGGATACCAGCTCCTTGTAATCCGGAATCTCCCCGTTGATGATAATGGCACCATCTTCCTTTACGTTGTGTGCAAATCTATGGAAGGAATTGCGCACATCGGCTAAATCCTTGAAGAAATCCAGGTGCTCTGCCTCTGCGTTAAGAATGACAGCATATTTTGGATAAAAATGCAGGAAGCTGTTGGTGTATTCACAGGCTTCCGTGATAAAGTGTTCAGAACCGCCGACGCGAATATTTCCTTGAATGGCCGGCATAATTCCTCCGACACTGATGGTTGGATCCGATTTCGCCTCCAAAAGAATCTGACTCATCATGGAGGTGGTGGTTGTCTTTCCATGGGTGCCTGAGATTGCGATGGAGGATTGGTAGTTCTCCATAATCTGTCCCAGAAGCTCTGCCCTGGTAAGCATTGGAATTCCCATGGTTTTGGCTGCTAAAAATTCCGGGTTGTCATCTCGGATTGCTGCGGTGTAAACAACTAAATCAAGATCCGCTGTAATATTCTCTGCCTTTTGTCCATATAAAATAGAGATGCCTTTTGCGGAGAGTTCTCTTGTATAATCGGATTCCTTGTTGTCAGAACCGGAAATGGTGAAGCCTTCTGTATGAAGGATATCGGCAAGGCCGCTCATGCTGACGCCTCCGATACCCATGAAGTAAACATGAATCGGGCATTTAAAATCTATTTGATACATAGTACGCATACCATCCTATATCGTTTTTTCCTATTATTATACACTTATTCCACTGATTAGCAAACTATGAACCATACATATTACTTGGGAAAAAATGGAAAGTCTTTTTGCAATTAAAAATGATAGGAAAAACATTGTGATAACAGTGGTGCTATGGTATAATTTGTATATACAAATTTTGAACAGACAAGGAGTGAAGGACGTGATTAAAAAAGAAATGATAGCCATGCTCTTAGCTGGTGGTCAAGGCAGCAGACTTGGAGTTCTGACAGCGGACGTTGCAAAACCTGCGGTTTCATTCGGCGGAAAGTACCGTATCATCGATTTCCCATTGAGTAACTGTATCAATTCGGGTATTGATACAGTTGGCGTGCTGACACAGTATCAGCCGCTGCGATTAAATACTCATATTGGAATTGGTATTCCATGGGATTTGGATCGCAATAATGGAGGAGTAACTGTATTACCACCATACGAGAAAAGCGATAATAGCGAGTGGTACACAGGTACAGCTAATGCCATCTATCAGAATCTCCGTTACATGGAGCAATACAATCCGGAGTATGTATTGATTCTTTCAGGAGACCATATTTACAAGATGGATTATGAGGTAATGCTTGATTTCCATAAGGAAAATCAGTCAGATGTTACCATTGCGACCATGCCTGTACCGATGGAGGAGGCATCCAGATTCGGAATTGTGGTAGCGGATGAGAATAAGAAGATTACCGAATTCCAGGAGAAACCAGAGCATCCTAGCAGCAATCTTGCTTCTATGGGTATCTATATTTTCTCTTGGCCAGTACTTCGCGATGCACTGATTACCATGAAGGATCAAAACGGATGTGACTTTGGAAAGCACATTATCCCGTATTGCTTTGACAATGGCAAACGTTGTTTTGCATACGAATTCAACGGATATTGGAAGGATGTAGGAACCCTTGGCTCTTACTGGGAAGCCAACATGGAACTTATTGACCTGATTCCGGAATTCAACCTCTATGAGGAATATTGGAAGATCTACACCAAGAGTGATACCATTGAGCCACAGTACATATCAGGGGAAGCTCGTGTGGAAAGAAGTATTGTGGGCGAAGCTTCGGAGATTTACGGAGAAGTAATTAATTCTGTAATTGGGCCGAATGTCTATATTGGCAAAGGAAGTGTCATAAGGGATTCCATCATCATGAAGGACACCACAATCGGTGAAGGTGTCATTATGGACAAATCTATTGTGGCAGAAGCTTGCCAGATCGGAAATAACACTGTATTAGGTTGTGGGGAAGAGGCTCCAAACACCTACAAAGAGAGCGTATATGCATTCGGTCTCGCAGTTGTAGGAGAAGCTAGTGAGATTCCAAGTGGCGTTAGAATTGGAAAGAATACAGCCATTGTAGGAAAAACCACCCCAGAAGATTATCCAAACGGAGAACTTCCAAGTGGAGCAGTGATTATTAAGGCAGGTGACAGAGTATGAAGGCAGTAGGTATAATTTTAGCGGGTGGTAATTCCAACCGTATGAAGGACTTAACCAAGAAACGTGCAATTGCAGCAATGCCGGTAGGCGGAAGTTTTCGTTGCATCGACTTTGCGTTAAGTAATATGAGTAACTCGAGAATTCAGACAGTAGCAGTATTGACCCAGTACAATTCCAGATCCTTGAATGAACATTTAAGCTCATCAAAATGGTGGGATTTTGGTCGTAAGCAAGGAGGACTGTATCTTTTTACACCTACTGTTACCTCCGAAAATAGCGACTGGTATAGAGGAACTGCAGACGCGATTTATCAGAACATTGATTTCTTAAAACGTCGTCATGAGCCATACGTTATCATTTGCAGCGGCGATTGCGTTTATAAAATGGATTACAATGCTATGCTCGATTATCATATTGAGAAAAAGGCAGATATCACAATCAGCTGCAAGGATATGCCGGAGGGAACAGACTTCAGCAGGTTTGGTGTTGTGCGCATGAATGAGGATTCCAGAATCATCGATTTTGAGGAAAAACCATTAAAGGCACAGTCCAACACCATCTCTACAGGTGTTTATGTGATTCGCAGACGTCAGCTCATTGAACTTTTGGAGAAATCGGCAGAAGAGGGTCGTTATGATATCGTAAATGATATTCTGATTCGCTACAAGAATGTTAAGAAAATTTATGGTTACAAGACGAAAGAGTACTGGAGTAATATCGCTTCCACAGAGTCTTACTACCAGACTAATATGGACTTCTTAAAATCTGATGTAAGAAGATACTTCCGCAGTGAGCCACGTATTTTCTCAAAAGTGGATGATTTGCCACCTGCAAAATACAACACCGGATCGGAAGTAAAGAACAGCTTGATTTCCAGCGGATGTATTATTAATAGCAAGGTGGAGAATTCGGTTCTGTTTAAGAATGTATTTATTGGAAAGAACTGCGTGATTAAAAATTCAATCATTCTAAACGATGCATATATTGGGGATAATGCACATGTAGAGAATTGCATCGTAGAGAGCAGGGGAACCTTAAAGGCGAACACCTATTATTGTGGAGAAAACGGCGAAATTAAAATCGTATCCGAGCACAATGACCGCTACACGCTATAGTGATAAGACCTAAGGAGGAGAAGGCATGCAAATTACAGATGTACGAGTACGAAAAGTAGACAAAGAAGGCAAAATGAAAGCTGTAGTATCCATCACAATAGACGATGAGTTTGTAGTACATGACATCAAAGTCATCGAGGGTGAAAAAGGTCTTTTCATTGCAATGCCTAGCAGAAAGGCAACAGATGGGGAGTATCGCGATATCGCGCATCCAATTAATTCTGCTACCCGTGATCATATTCAGACTCTTATTCTCGACAAGTATAAGGCTGAATTAGAAGCAGAATAACATTAACTGATTAACGAAATAGCTGTGCTTCATCCAGGGATTAGAAGCACAGCTATTTTTTTATCGACATTCTGTTAGATAATTATCGTTTATTCTGTGTGCGAAACAGCGTCCACGTGTTGACGGAAGCATACTTCCATGGGATAATGAGGCGATGGAGGATGTACAAATGGTTTTGATAGTTGGATTAGGTAATCCGGATAAGAAATACGAGAAGACGAGACATAATATTGGTTTTCAGGTCATTGATAAGATGGCGGAGAAATATCATATAGATGTGAAGGATAAGAAGTTCAAAGGACTGGTTGGTACGGGAATGATTGACGGTGTGAAGGTTATGCTTTTGAAACCCACTACTTATATGAATCGAAGTGGTGAAAGCGTAATTGAGGCTTTGAATTTCTATAAGCTGGATCCACAGCTTCAGATGGTGGTTGTATATGATGATATTACACTGGCTCCCGGAAATATCAGGGTGCGTAAGAAAGGGAGCGCTGGTGGGCATAATGGAATTAAGAACATTATTGCACATACCGGAACCCAGAATTTCATGCGTGTACGTGTAGGCGTTGGCGAGAAACCCCAGGGATGGGATCTTGCGGACTATGTAATGGGCGTACTGGATGGAGAAGACAAGGAACGTGTGGAAGAGGCAAAACTCGATGCCATTGAGGCTGTGTCTCTGATGATACATGATGAAATTGACAAGGCAATGAATGACTATAATGTAAAGAAGTATTAAGGTAAAAGATTGATTAGAAAATGAAGGCATTTGTAGAACCACTGAGGGAGTTTGGCGAATTTGCTGAGATGGAGGCATTGCTGGACAAAAAGAATGGATTAATCAGTGTGTCCGGTTGCACCGACTCCCAAAAACCTCATATGATGTATGCAGTGAACGATGGTAGAAAAAACAAGATCATCGTTACTTTTAGTGAGCAAAAAGCCAGAGAAATGTTGGAGGACTATCTCTTTTACGACCCAAGCGCCGTGTATTATCCGGGGAAGGACGTGTTGTTTTATCAGTCAGACGTAAGAGGGAACCTTTTGGCTGCTGAGCGAATCAATGCATTAAAGGCTATTTATGAAAACAAATACAGTACCGTAATCACAACCTTTGATGCGCTGATGAACACCATGGCTCCGGCAGAGCTTTTGTGGGATGCAATCATACATCTTGCCCCGGAAAAGGAAGTGAACCTGGATCAATTGAAAAGCAAGCTGGTGGAACTTGGATATTGCAAGGAGTATCAGGTGGATTCCAGAGGGCAGTTTGCTGTTCGAGGTGGGATTATAGACATTTTTCCTCTGACGGAGGAGAACCCGGTTCGTATTGAGCTTTGGGGAGATGAAATCGATGCCATTCGAAGCTTTGACGTGGAGACCCAGAAGTCCATTGAGGCCTTGGATGAAATTTATATTTATCCAGCGTGTGAAATGGTGCTTGATGATGTGCGGAAGGCAAAGGGCATCGAGGCTATGCGAAGGGAAGCAAAGAAGGTCTCTGATGCGCTGAGAAAGGAAATGAAAACCGAGGAGGCACATCGCACCCTATCTATGGTGGAGGAGCTGGCGGAAGAGTGGTCCGAGCTTTCTATGACTGCCGGAATGGATGCCTTCCTTTCGTATTTTTTTGAAAAACCAATTGGGCTATTGGATTATTTTTCTCCGGAGAATACACAAGTATTTTTGGATGAAACTACCAGATGTGTAGAACAGGGCAAGCTGGTAGAAATGGAATTTACGGAGAGCATGAAAAACCGTTTGGAGAAGGGGTACATTTTGCCCGGACAGATGAAGGAGCTCTTTACGGTGAATGAGGTCTTGGGAAAGTTAAACCATTATCCTGCTATGGCAATGAATGCTTTAGATGTGAAAACCCATGGTTTAACAAATCTTGGACAGTTCAGCATTCATGCAAGGAATATGAATCCATATAACAATAGCTTTGAGCTTCTGGTGAAGGATCTGAAGGCCTACAGGAAGAATGGATATCGGGTGATTTTGCTCAGTGGCTCCAGAACCAGAGCGAAGCGCCTGGCGGATGACTTGATGAATGAGGAAGTGACAGCCTTCTATTCGGAGGACTATGACCGCGTGCTGATGCCGGGAGAAATCATGGTATGTTATGGAAAAATCCATAAAGGATTTGAGTATCCAATGATTCGCTTTGCGGTGATTGCAGATACGGATATTTTCTGGACGGAGAAGAAGAAAAAGAAGCATCATAGAAATTATGAAGGAGAAAAGATTGCTTCCTTCAACGATTTGGCGGTGGGAGATTACGTGGTTCATGAAAATCATGGACTTGGAGTATATCGAGGAATCGAGAAGATTGAAGTGGATCACACCGTAAAGGATTATATTAAGATAGAGTATTCGGGAGGCTCTAATTTATATATTCTGGCAACCCAGCTGGATTTGATTCAAAAGTTTGCGGGAAAGGATGCCAAGAAACCAAAGCTCAATAAGCTGGGGGGACAGGAGTGGAATCGAACAAAGACAAGAGTCCGAGGTGCTGTGAAGCAGATTGCTGAGGATTTGGTGAAGCTATATGCCGTGAGGGAAAAGGAGCAGGGGTTTGTATACGGACCGGATACGGTGTGGCAGAAGGAGTTTGAAGAGCTGTTTCCTTTTGAGGAGACGGACGATCAGATTCGTGCCATTGAGGACACGAAACGTGATATGGAAAGCTCTAAAATTATGGATCGACTCATTTGCGGAGACGTAGGCTACGGCAAGACGGAGATTGCAATCCGGGCTGCGTTTAAAGCTGTACAGGAACAAAAACAGGTGGTATATCTGGTTCCCACGACTATTTTGGCGCAGCAGGTGTACAATAACTTTTCCCAGAGGATGAAGGATTATCCTGTGAATGTGGGGCTGCTTTGCAGATTTCGTTCTGCCACAGAGCAGAAAAAGACCATCGAGGATTTGAAAAAGGGTGCAGTAGATATCGTGGTTGGAACTCACAGGGTATTAAGTAAGGATGTGGAGTTCAAGGATCTGGGACTCTTAATCGTGGATGAGGAACAGCGTTTTGGGGTGACTCATAAAGAAAAAATTAAGCAGATGAAGAACAATGTGGATGTGCTTACTTTGACTGCAACTCCGATTCCAAGAACCCTTCATATGAGCCTTATTGGTATTCGAGACATGAGTGTCTTAGAGGAGCCGCCTATGGACAGACTTCCCGTTCAGACCTATGTCATGGAATACAATGAGGAGATGGTAAGAGAGGCCATTCATCGAGAGCTGGCAAGAGGGGGACAGGTCTACTATGTGTATAACAAGGTAAAAGATATCGATGATATGACACAAAGGATACAGGCTTTAGTGCCGGATGCCAATGTGGCATTTGCCCATGGACAGATGAAAGAGGCTATGCTGGAGAAAATTATGTATGGCTTTATCAATGGGGAAATTGATGTATTGGTTTCCACAACCATCATTGAGACGGGACTTGATATCTCCAACGTAAATACCATGATTATTCATGATGCGGACAATATGGGCCTATCGCAGCTATATCAGCTGAGAGGACGAGTAGGACGCTCCAATCGAACAAGTTATGCATTTTTGATGTATCGAAGAAACAAAATGCTTAAGGAAGTGGCGGAAAAGCGACTGGCGGCAATCAAGGAGTACACGGAGCTTGGAAGTGGATTTAAAATCTCCATGCGAGACCTGGAAATTCGTGGAGCAGGCAATCTCCTTGGGGCGGAGCAGAGCGGCCATATGGAAGCCGTAGGCTATGACCTGTATTGTAAAATGCTGGGGGAAGCGGTGAAGGAGGCCAAGGGTGAAAGTACCGAGGAAAGCTTTGACACTGCGGTGGATGTGAAGGTTACAGCGTTTATTCCGCCAACCTATATTGGGAATGAGATGCAAAAGCTTGATGTGTATAAGCGCATTGCAAGTCTTGAGAGCGAAGATGAGGTAGAGGCCATGCTGGATGAGCTGATTGATCGCTTTGGAGAACCGCCAAAATCTGTAATGAATCTCTTGTATGTAGCAAGAGTGAAAATCAGAGCTCATCGTTTATACATTACTGAGATTACCCAAAAGGGGCAGGAAATCCGCATGCAGATGTACCAGAAGGCAGCTATCCGCCCAGAGGGGATTCCTGCGGTGATAGAGGTTTTGTCTCCATCTATGCGATTTGTTCCGGACACAGAATCTCCATATTTTTGTTATACCATTGGAATCAATTCCAGAGATAGGAACATGGAAACCTTAGACCTTTTCGATAGGATATTGGGTATTTTAGAGGAAAACCTTCTGCCGAAAAAGGATGACAATACCTAGAAAAAGAACTATAATAATTCAAGTTAACGAAACATTTTAGGAGGAACTATGAGAGGAAAGAAAATTGCGTCATTGTTACTTGCAATGACACTTGGAGTATCTGCATTGACAGGATGTGCAGCAGTAAATAAAAATGACACCATTGCGACATTAGGTGACAAAGAAATCAAAGCAGGCGTTGTAAATTTTATGTGTCGTTATCAGCAGGCTTCTGTGGAGGATTATTATGTATCTGCCCTTGGAGAGGATCCATGGAGTCAAGATCCATACAGCAGTGGAACCAATATGCAGGATACCTTAAAGAATTCTGTTATGGAGAGCGTGCGGGAAATGTACACCGTAGCAGAGCACCTGGAGGATTATAACGTAGCGCTTACGGAGGATGAGAAGGCTGCGATTAAGGCTGCAGCAGAGAAATTTATGTCAGACAATGACAAAGCGGCATTAGCGGAAATGGGAGCAACTCAGGAAATTGTGGAGGAGATGCTTACTCTGTACACTGAGAGACAGAAGATGTATGAAGCTATCATTAGTGAAGTAGATACCAATGTATCCGATGAGGAAGCCAACAAGAGAGCATATTCCATTCTTCGTGTAGGGATCGCGGGAAGCTATGATGAGCAGCATCAGTATACGGAATACACCGAAGAGGAGAAAGCGGAGATTATTACAGGAATTCAGGCTGTGTCAGATAAAATCCAGGAACCGGCTGATTTGGAGACGGTAGCACAGGAGGCTGGCTACAATGTTACACAATCCACCTATGATGCGGATGATCAGTTAGAGGAAGCTCTTCGCAATGCCTTAGACGGCTTGAAGGAAGGGGAGATCTCAGATGTCATTACTTCTGATAACTATGCATATATTGTTCGTATCGATAAGGATACCGATGAAGAAGCAACGGCACAGAATCGCGAATCCATTATCGCCAGCAGACAGGATACCAAGTATCAGGAGGTATTAAAGGCTTGGGAAGACGAGCTTGAGTGGAGCGTAAAAGAAAGTCTTGTAGAAAAGATTCAGTTTAAAAACTCTCTCACCTTAAAGGGCGAGGAAAGTGAATCTGTAGAGACTACAGAGCAGTAAGAAAGAGATAGGAATAACGTTATGAAAAATAACATCGTACTGATTGGAATGCCGGGAGTCGGAAAAAGCACCGTGGGTGTCATTCTGGCAAAGGTACTGGGATATCAGTTCTTAGATGCGGATTTGGTAATCCAGGAGCAGGAGGGCAAGCTGCTCCACGAGATTATCGAGGAGAAGGGAACAGACGGATTTATCCGGGTGGAAAATCGTGTCAATGCTTCTTTGGATACGGACAAAACGATTATTGCAACAGGTGGAAGTGTTGTATACGGAAAAGAAGCCATGGAGCATCTAAAGGAGATTGGACAGGTAGTATATCTGGAGGTTTCCTTTGAGGAGCTGGAAAAACGCCTTGCGGATATCAAGGGGCGAGGTGTGGTTCTTCGTGTGGGTCAGACGTTGAAGGATTTATATCTGGAGAGAACTCCGCTTTATGAGAAATATGCAGATGTTACCGTAAATGAAGAAGGCCTGGGCGTGGAAGAAACCGTCGATGTTTTGGTACAAAAACTTAAAAATATGCAATAACCATCAGATTTTCCAGGAATATACTGATAGTATGATGGAGATGCAAACACATGGTTGCCTTGACAAAGGACGTAAAAACTGATTATAATAACGTGTTCATGTATATAATCAATTGTAGTGCGTCTTAAAAAGATGTACATCGAGGTGTCAAATGGAACAGTATGTTATTAAAGGCGGATCGCCTTTATATGGCGAAGTAGAGATCGGTGGAGCTAAGAATTCAGCACTTGCCATTCTTGCTGCATCTGTTATGACAGATGAGACCGTTACCATAGAGAATTTACCAAATGTAAGAGATATCAACGTGTTATTGCAGGCGATAGAGGAAATCGGTGCAAAGGTTGAGCGTGTTGATGCTCACAAGGTTATGATTAGCGGTTCATCTATTCAGGATGTAACGGTAGATAACGAATATATTCGTAAAATTCGTGCTTCCTACTATTTGATTGGAGCACTTCTTGGAAAATATAAAAAAGCACAGGTAGCACTGCCTGGTGGATGTGAGATTGGAAGCAGACCAATCGATCTCCATATCAAAGGCTTCCGTGCAATGGGAGCTGATGTGGACATTGCCCATGGCCTTGTGTGTGCAGAGGCGACCGGGCTTAAGGGAACTCATATCTATCTGGATAAGGTTTCCGTAGGTGCCACCATGAATATCATGATGGCGGCAGCGATGGCAGAGGGAAAAACTGTAATCGAAAATGCGGCAAAAGAGCCTCACGTTGTTGATCTTGCCAACTTCCTAAACAGTATGGGGGCAAGTATACGTGGTGCAGGTACCGATGTGATTCGTATTGTGGGCACGGATAAGCTTCATGGAACAGAGTATTCCATTATTCCGGATCAGATTGAAGCTGGTACCTTTATGTTTGCGGCCGCAGCAGCAGGTGGTAATGTTCTTGTAAAGAATGTCATTCCTAAGCACTTAGAGGCTACTACTGCCAAATTATTAGAGGTTGGCTGTACCATCGAGGAATTTGATGATGCAGTTCGGGTTATTTCCAGTGGAAAGCTTACCCATACACAGGTGACCACGTTGCCATATCCTGGTTTTCCGACAGATATGCAGCCTCAGATGGCAGTTGTGCTTGCTATCGCAGAGGGAACCAGTACCATTACGGAGAGTATTTTCGAGAATCGTTTCCGCTATGTAGATGAGCTTACCAGAATGGGTGCCAGCATTAAGGTGGAAAGTAATATCGCCATTATTACCGGTGTTGAGAAATATACCGGTGCAAGAGTAAACGCACCGGATCTTCGTGCGGGGGCAGCCCTGGTTATCGCAGGACTTTGTGCAGAGGGCGTAACCATCATTGATGATATCCATTATGTAGAACGCGGATACGAGGACTTTGAAGGAAAGCTTCGTGGAATTGGTGCGCAGATGGAGAAAGTCTGTTCAGATAAAGAGCTTCAGAAATTTATCTTAAAAGTTTCTTGACAAGATAGGAAAAAGGTAGTATATTTTGTCCTTGGAAAACAACTGTATATTGTAAACTTCTCTTATTCAGAGTGATGGAGATACAAAGGATCTGTGAAGTCACGGCAACCCCGAAGTCGGAAGGTGCCAACCTGAGCGAGCAATCGAACAATAAGAGGATTAGATTACCTATGTTAATTTGTCCGCTTTGTTCAGCAAAGCGGACTTTTTGTTATCCGGGAAAGGGTTGCCTCCCCAGATAACAAGAGAGTACGAAAGGAGAGTATCTATGGAAAAATTATTATTTACCTCAGAGTCTGTTACAGAAGGACATCCTGATAAGGTTTGTGACGCTATTTCTGATGCGATTTTAGATGCCTGCATGGAGCAGGACCCAATGAGCCGTGTGGCTTGTGAGACAGCAAGCTGTACCGGTTTTGTATTGGTAACCGGTGAGATTACCACAAAGGCAAAGCTTGATGTACCGGCTATTGTTCGTAAAACGGTTCTTGAAATCGGATATGACGATGGAAAGAAAGGCTTAGACGGAAATTCATGTGCGGTTATGGTAGCACTTGATCAGCAGTCTGCAGATATTGCTATGGGTGTGGACAAGGCCTTGGAAGCAAGAGAAGGATCTCTTGTAGATGATCTGGATACCGGTGCCGGAGATCAGGGTATGATGTTTGGCTATGCTTCAAACGAGACAGAGGAGCTTATGCCTTATCCGATTTCACTTGCTCATAAGCTTGCGTTGCAGCTTGCAAAGGTTCGTAAGGACGGAACTCTTACCTACCTTCGTCCGGATGGAAAGACACAGGTTTCCGTAGAGTATGATGAGGCCGGAAAACCGGTTCGTCTTGAGGCGGTTGTGCTTTCCACTCAGCACGATGAGGAGGTTACACAGGAACAGATCCACGCAGATATTAAAAAATATGTGTTTGATCCGGTCCTTCCAAAGGAATTGATTGACACTGACACCAAATTCTTTATTAACCCAACCGGCCGTTTCGTAATCGGTGGACCTCACGGAGACGCAGGGCTTACCGGACGTAAGATTATCGTAGATACCTACGGTGGAATGGCACGTCACGGCGGTGGAGCTTTTTCAGGAAAGGACTGTACAAAGGTAGACCGTTCAGCAGCATACGCAGCTCGTTATGTTGCAAAGAACATCGTAGCAGCAGGACTTGCAGACAAATGTGAGATTCAGCTTTCTTACGCAATTGGTGTTGCAAAACCTACCTCTATCATGGTGGATACCTTTGGTACCGGTAAAGTATCCGACGAGAAGCTAGTTGAAATTGTTCGTGAGAACTTTGATCTTCGTCCGGCAGGAATTATCAAGATGTTAGACCTTCGCCGTCCAATCTATAGAGGAACTGCAGCATATGGACACTTCGGACGCACCGATTTGAACCTTCCATGGGAGGCTTGCGATAAGGTAGATGTACTTAAAAAATATCTATAATCAGAATTTATAGAAAATTTACGATTATTTTAGATAATTTAAATGGGACAAGGATAATTTCATGGTATAATGAGCACAAGCGAGCTTGTGTGAGCGAATCATGATCGAATGCCATAGAGTGGAGGCTCGCTCTATGGCATTTTTATGCGACTGATGCACAGAGGAATTATGCATGCTAAAGTATGCGTGCATCAGCGCGTAAAGAGTGCTCGGGTGCACTCTTTTTTATAGGGTTTTACATAGATCGGAGAACATATGAAGATAAAGACAAAGTTAGTAATTTCATTTTGTATCATGCTTTTTGTACCGATTTTTCTGGCTTCCCTGACCATATGGGGCTTTAGCCAGATTCAGGTGAAGAACATTGAGGCTACCTACGGAATTAAAAACGGAAAGGACTATGTTTGGACCAACACTCTTCAACTGATTAACCGAGCCACAAAGGAGGATTTTGAGGACTTAACGAGGGTTGCAGAAACGGATCCGGACCGATTTACGGATGAGGAATTTCTTCAGGAGGTTCAGGAAAGGCTTCATGAGAAGAGCTCCTTTTTGACGATTCGAAAAGCCCAGAAGCTTATTTTCCAAGGACAGGAGGATTCGGCTCTCTTTATTGATTATCCGGACTATGGTGCCCAGGAGACGGAGGGTAGTGTCAGTACCTATATTGATGCTGAGGATCAGGTCTTGATTAAGCAGATTGACTTTCAATTTTCCGATGGGGATAAGGGCAGCGCATTTATTATTACCAGTACGAAGAGTGTGGTGCCGGAGGTGCGAAATCTGGTATCGGAAGCAGTGGTGGCGATTTTCCTGATCTTGTTTTTGACTGCCATGCTGATGATTATATGGATCTATCAAAGTCTGGTAACTCCGGTTCGCAAGCTTCAGATGGCATCGGATAACATCAAGGAAGGAAATCTGGATTTTCAGGTTGACGTTAGCAGCCAGGATGAGATGGGAGAGCTTTGCAGATCCTTCGAAGCCATGAGACAGCGGTTGAAGGACAATGCAGAGGAGAAAATCCGGGATGAGAAAGAGAACAGGGTTCTTATCAGTAATATTGCCCATGACCTTAAGACTCCGATTACCGCGGTAAAGGGGTATGCGGAAGGGATTATGGATGGGGTTGCCAATACGCCGGAGAAACTGGATAAATATATCAGGACCATTTACAATAAGGCAAATGAGATGGATACTTTAATTAATGAGCTTACCCTATACGCAAAGATTGATACGAATCGTATTCCATACAATTTTGCAAAAATAAATGCCACAGAATATTTTGATGACTGTATCGAGGAAATCGGATTAGATCTGGAATCCAGAAAGATTGGACTTGCTTATTACAATTATGTTGATAATGATGTGCTAATCATTGCTGATCCAGAGCAGCTTCGAAGAGTCATTCACAATATTGTAGGAAATTCCATTAAGTACATGAATAAGTCACAGGGAATGATTAACATTCGTGTAAAGGATGTAGGAGACTTTATTCAAGTGGAGATTGAGGACAACGGTAGAGGAATCTCGGCAGTAGATCTTCCGTACATTTTTGACCGCTTCTATCGGGCTGATGCATCCAGAAATTCAGCCACCGGAGGAAGTGGAATAGGACTTTCTATTGTTAAGAAAATTATCGAAGACCATGGTGGTAAAATATGGGCAACCAGTAAAGAAGATACTGGAACTGTGATGTATTTTGTGCTTCGTAAATATCAGGAGGTATACAATGAGTAGAATATTAATTGTGGAAGATGAAGAAGCAATTGCAGATTTGGAAAAGGATTATTTGGAGTTAAGTGGATTCGAAGTGGAAATCGCCAATGACGGAACAGAGGGACTTTCCAAAGCCTTAACCGAGGAATATGACCTTTTTATCCTGGATTTGATGCTGCCGGGAGTAGACGGGTTTGAAATCTGTAAGGAAATTCGAGAAAAGAAAAACACACCTATTTTGATGGTGTCTGCAAAGAAGGACGACATCGACAAGATTCGTGGATTGGGCCTTGGGGCAGATGACTATGTGACCAAACCATTTTCCCCAAGTGAGCTGGTAGCCAGAGTAAAGGCACACCTTGCCAGATACGAGCGCTTAATCGGAAGTAACACTGTAGAAAATGATGTAATTGAAATCCGAGGAATCAAAATTGATAAGACTGCAAGACGTGTGTGGGTGAACGGAGAGGAAAAGCCATTTACCACAAAGGAATTTGATCTCCTTACCTTCCTTGCAGAGAATCCAAACCATG
>JALEPP010000152.1 GCA_022767075.1 Agathobacter sp.
GGACGGGGCATTTCCACGGGGACGGGGGGCATGCATGGGGACGGAGCATTTCCACGGGGACGGGGGCGTGCATGGAAACGGAAGCGTCCCCATGCACGCCCCCCGTCCCCGTGGAAATGCCCCGTCCCCATACACGGTCCCCGTCCCCACTCAATGGTCCTTAACCGCAGGATTTACATGTACCATAATGTGCTTCACCTTCGGGAAATTCTGCTCAATATGTTCATGCACCTCTTCTGCGATGTCGTGTGCCTTTTTGAGAGTATAATTTTCGTCCAGCTGAATCTCCAGATCTACATAGATTTTATTGCCAAAAATGCGGGTCTGAAGCATGTCAATTCCCAGTACCTCTTCCTGCTCCAATACCGCATCATAGATTGCCTTCTCCGTCTCTTCATCGCAGGCATGATCCACCATCTTATCAATGGCATCCTTGAAAATATCATAAGCAGCCTTCGCGATAAAGAAGAAGATTACAAGACTGGCAATGGAATCCATCACAGGATATCCAAGCATCGCCCCTCCGATACCGATTAAGGCTCCGACGGATGACAAGGCATCGGAACGATGATGCCATGCGTCCGCCATCAATGCGCTGGAATCAATTCTTTTGGCATAGTATCTGGTATACCAATACATTGCCTCCTTTGCAACAATTGAGATGATTGCTGCCACCAGTGCCAATACCGTTGGTGCAGTCAATTCCTTATAATTGCCCCCCAGGATATTCTTTATAGCGTCATAGCCAATTCCCAGTCCTGTCAGAAGCAGCACAACCGCCAATACAATTGCTGCCACGCACTCCAGTCTCTCATGACCATATGGATGCTCCTTGTCAGATTCCTTGGAGGAAAGCTTCACCCCAATCAGTACCACAATGGTACTGAACACATCCGATGCCGAGTGAACGGCATCACTAATCATAGCGCTGGAATGACCAATGAGTCCTGCTATCAGCTTTCCCAAAGCTAACAATACGTTCTCAAAAATCGTCACAAACGCAACTCGATTTGCCACTCTTGTAAATTCAGTTTCTGCCACTTGTATTGTTCCTGTTTCTTTTTTCATACGAATAAAGCCACCTTTCCTAATCATATAGTTTGTAGATCCCGTATCATATTATCCTATGGCATTTCCTGTCATAGGTGCGTACGATAACGTTCTACCCAACGGATAGCTCTATAGCACTTACTATGTGTGGGGGGATTTTAGCGACTGCCTGAAGATAAAAAAACACCCACGAATCAGTAATAGCAACTACTGTCCCGTGGATGATAAAGATTCCACTGCCAACGAATGGCCCGACTCCTTGACAAAGGTCAATGGTCTGCTCAGATTGTACTGTAGATTTATATGCAGTGCAAAGAGTATTAAGACAAGTTACCCTTCCAGTATGGCAGTCAGGATAGCATCCGCCACCTGATCCTTGGACATCAGTTCAAGCTCCTTTATCGTATCCTTTGTGATAAGGGTTACCACATTGGTGTCTGTTCCAAAGCCTGCTCCCTGGACCTTTAAATTGTTGGCTACAATCATATCCAGGTTCTTCTTCTCAAGCTTCGCCTTGGAGTTCTCCAGCATGTTCTCCGTCTCCATGGAGAATCCGCATAGGAACTGTCCTTCCTTTTTCTGTTCTCCCAAAGTTTTCAAAATATCCGTGGTTCTCTCCAGGGAAATGGATGCTTCTTCTCCATCCCTTTTCTTGATTTTCTCATCTGCCGGATTCACCGGGCGATAGTCTGCTACCGCTGCAGCCTTAATGATGATGTCCATCTGTGGGGCGCGACTGATGACTGCGTCTGCCATATGCTGTGCTGATGTCACCGGAACCACATCCACAAACATTGGTGGTTCTATTGCAACCGGGCCTGTTACTAAAGTTACCCTTGCCCCTCTAAGCATGGCAGCCCTCGCCAGGGCATATCCCATTTTCCCGGTGGAATGGTTGGTAATGTAGCGCACCGGGTCAATCTTCTCCTGGGTTGGTCCTGCAGTAATCAGGATCTGTTTTCCTGCCAAATCTTTTTCCTTTGCAATGGTTCTAAGGATATATTGAAGCAAGGTCTCCGGCTCTGGCATTTTCCCAGCGCCGGTATCTCCGCATGCCAAGTATCCGCTTGCAGGCTGAATCAGCTCATATCCATACTTCTCGAGTATCTTAAGATTATCCTGAAGAATGGGATTCTCAAACATGTTGGTGTTCATGGCCGGAGAAATCAGCTTCGGACACTTGCAGGCCATAATGGTTGTGGTAAGCATATCATCTGCAATCCCATGGGCAATTTTGCCAATGACATTGGCCGAGGCCGGAGCCACCATAAAGATATCCGCCCTCTTTGCAAGGGCAACGTGCTCCACATTGAACTGAAAATTACGGTCAAACGTGTCGATGAGGCACTTATTTCCGGTTAATGTCTCAAACGTTATGGGGTTGATAAAATTGGTTGCATTCCTTGTCATTATCACATTCACGTCAGCATGAAGTTTAACAAGCATGCTTGCCAGATTTGCAATTTTGTATGCGGCGATACTTCCTGTTACGCCAAGTACCACAGTTTTTCCTTTGAGCATTGTCGTTTCCTCTCAAATCTATTTTGTTACTTTCTATTCAACTCATATCCGGGGTGAGTCAATCAGCATACCCGTAATCTCCCAATTACAGGTCTCTTGCGGCCTTAAATCCCCCAAGGCTCTCCGCTTCCTCGCAGCCTCTTGCTATGGCTTTTCCCATAACATATGCAGCCAACGGGCCGACCAGATTCACATCTGCTTCCATCTCCCCTGTTGAAACTGCGTAGATGCTGTCTCCGTCCATCATGGTGTGAACCGGGCGAATGGCTCTTCCATATCCATTATGAGCCATAGATGCCACCTTGTTCAAGGTTGTTTTATCCATTTTTGCATTGGTTACAATAATTCCTATGGTGGTGTTGGCCCGTTCTCTTGCCATCACCATCAATTTTGCGGCATCCTGGAAAAAAACAGTCTCATCATTTACCAGGGTTCCGTCCGGTTTTAAGCATCCTGCCACCACCTGGTTGGTCTCAATATCATAAATGTCACCGCAGGCATTTACCACAACCATAGCTCCAACCTTAAGGCCCTCCAGGTCCACAGCATAGGTTCCAATACCGCCCTTCATGGCGAACTGTGGTCCCCTGTATTTTCCAACGGTGGCGCCAATTCCTGCCCCGTAATTTCCCTGCTTCACAGAGTCATAGCTGGCATTTTCACAGGCCTTGTACGCAAGTGCTTTGTCCGGTCTCGCCTTGGCATCCCCAATTCCCAGGTCGAAAATATCGGACTGACATACAAGGGGAACCTTTGCCACTCCCACATCCAGACCGATTCCTCTCTCCTCAAGATACTGCATCACGCCTCCTGCCGCATCCAAAGCAAACGCAGAGCCTCCACCTAATACAATAGCATGGAGTCCTTTGCAGTCTGCCACGGGATTCAAAAGGGGCGTCTCTCTGGACGCCGGTCCTCCACCTCTGATATCTAAGCCTGTAGGAGACTGTTTGTCCATAAGCATAACGGTGATTCCGGTAATTCCTTTTTCATCCTCTGCCTGACCTACCTGAAAGCCACCTATTTCCATGAAATCTATTTCTCTCATTCCCTGATTCCTCTCCATCCAATTAAACTAATGTAGGGTACTTTCTAATAATGCACAAAAGACGGTCCTTTGTTCCAGGTCCATACATTTCCTTCGGCTTACCAAATCCTGTCACCGAATGTACAAATGGCCATGGAAAAAGGAGCCGCCCTTACGCACTCTTGTTTCACATCTTAATCTCTATCTGTCCTTATTCACAGTATGCAAAAGTGCATTACAAATTGCTGCAGCAATAATAAGGCATGCTAATGCTTCCACAACCGCATTCACACCTACTGTTGCCAGTACAATACCAAAGCTCTTGAAAAAGCCGTTCTCTGCGATAAATCCGTATACCTGAGGCTGTGTCTTTGCCATATAGCCACCAAGAAAAATCACAAAGAAGCTTAAGTACAAAATGGTGTTAGTAATTGGGGCAACAACGCATGCAACCGAGGTCGTGATGGTTCTCTTCTTGCAGATCTTACTAAGTCCCTGATATACCAATGCCGGAAGTAATCCAACAAAAAGTCTTGGTACAATACAGGTAACGAGAGACTGCACCGGAATAATCGGAAGCATTGCCAAGCCTGTAGGTTGTGTCGCACTGGTAATTCCAAATACAAGTCCGAGAAATAACCCTGCCTTTGGTCCAAGTACAATGGAGCCTACCGCTACCGGTACTACAAGCAACGTAATTGGCATTGCACCGATGTAAAAATAACCCAGTGGCGTATATGCCATAACTAGTAGTACTGCTGTCAAAAGCGCTAATTCTGTCATGTATTTGACATTGACGCGCTTCTTTCCCTGTGCCTTCGCACTCTGTGTCTGTGTGTGATCCATATTTAATTTCCTCCTACTACCGTTTCCTTCCCGGAATACAGTGTTTTTCTATACAGCCCTTGCCATGACCATTTCTATCTTCGGGAATCACCTCCGGGACGGTCAGTGTTCCTTAATTGTCAAAATAATAACAAAGTCTGCCTTTTGATTATACTATTCACCATCCAAAAAATCAATAAACTCCGGCACAATTCTCCGTACCTCTCAAAGGCCCTTCTCTCTATCAGTAGCTCTTCTTCCTGTCAGGAAACCGAATCCCTGACCTCTACCAGTTCTTCCCTTGCTTCATCCACGTAGTGTCTGGCATTCTCAACATTATGAGCAATCTCTTCTTCTGTAAGTCTGCGTTTCACTACCCCCGGAGAACCAACTACCATAGAGCCATCCGGAATATCCATTTTGCCTGTAATCACAGCGCCCGCTCCAATGATGCAATTCTTTCCCACCTTCGCACCATTTAAAAGAATTGCTCCCATTCCAATCAGGGTATGGTCCCCCACCTCTTTGCAATGGACAATGGCCCCATGGCCGATGGTAACCCCTGAGCCGATGAGCATTTCTCCACCCTTATCCACATGAAGCACACTATTGTCCTGTATGTTGGTTCCTGCTCCAATTTCAATTCTGGAAGTCCTTCCGGTACGTACCACAGCTCCATACCAGATATTCACACCTTCTCCCATTCTCACATCCCCATATACGGTAGCATTTTTTGCACAATAATACATTCCAAGCGCCTCACTTTCCTTCTCAAGATAATTTCTTTCCTATATGTATCCTCAATCTTTTGTATCTAAATTGTTTTTCTATTGTATTTTTTCTCCCTTTTCCCTTGCGAAGAAATCTCAAAGGGAGTATGATTCACGTTGTTTACGGGCAATTTAGCCTTATAAGAGGCTTTCCCATATATTTACAAGAAAGAGGTCCACTTATGAGTTTCTTCCCTATTTTTACCAAAATGGTTGAGCTATTTCTCATCCTGATAATCGGATACATCGCTGCCAAGGCCGGTATCATCAACAGAGATGTGAAACAAGCCATCTCGAAGCTGATTCTATACGTTACCATGCCATGCACGATTCTTTCCTCTGTTATCAATTCTACCACACTTCCCGGTACCAGTGAAATCATATATGTGCTTGGCATCGCATTTCTTAGTTATGTGATTCTCTTTATCCTGGCTCTCCTGACACCAAAGGTGCTTGGTCTAAAGGAGTCTCAGGTAGGAGTCGCATTTTTCGCTGTGATGTTTGGAAACGTAGGCTTCATTGGTTTCCCTGTAACAGAGGCAATCTACGGAAGAGATGCTGTATTCTACGCCAGCATTTTTAATATGCCATTCAACCTTTTGGCTTATTCCTTAGGAGTCTACATGCTGAGAAAACACAGCGGAAATGATGACTCAGGTAAAATAGATCTTTCTTTTAAGAAACTATTCCTTACTCCTGCACTAATCTCCTCTGTTGTATCCATTATCCTTGCATTGACAAAGCTTTCCGTTCCGGGAATTATCGGAGAACCAATCGGACTTGTGAGCAATATCACCACTCCGGGAGCGCTGATTATTATCGGAGCCACCCTTACAGAGATGCCATTCCTTCAAATGTTCCAAGACCTGAAAGCACATCTGCTTTCCTTCCTCTGCATTGTGGTATCCCCAGCGGTAACCTATTTGTGCTTCACCCCATTTACATCCGGTATGCCACTGAAAATCGCCGTTCTCATGGCAGCCATGCCTGTAGCAACAGCAGGAACCATGCTGTGCGTAGAGCACCAATGTGATGAGGAATTCATGGCGAAAGGAACCTTCCTTACTACATTATTCACCATTCCCACAATTCCCTGCATTGCAATGCTCATGGAAATTCTCCCGTAAATCCTTCCCCCGCAGACTGCCCTCGGGCTCCTGTGGGGGATTTTATTTTTTATACAGGGCCCCCGCGTCATACTGGATATAGAAATTCAGTTTGCCAGTTGCAAAGACCGCAAGAATTTGTGAGGTGGTTTCTCAGGCTCTTTAAATAAATCGTAAGCACTCAACCCCATGACGCCCTACAAAAAATATGGGATGGTGTACAATACCATTCCAAACAATAGTTGGGTATTCAAAGTTGTTGAGGGGCTGTTTTCGTGAGGGTACAACTTGAGGGTTTTTTTATGTCAAACCCTCACGAAAGACCCTCAACAAGTTTGGCAAGGAAACTACTTTTTAACTCAAATGTCAATATTTTCTTTTCCTTCTTGATATGTTATACTTTCCTCAAAAATTAATAATTCGAGAGGATTTCTTATGCACAGTCCATTCTCTTTTACAAAAAAAGCTAGAAATATTTCAT
>JALEPP010000060.1 GCA_022767075.1 Agathobacter sp.
TTGTAACATACATCCGTGCGATTCTTCTTCGAGATACCGGTGCAACCATATCTCCGTTTAACGCATTCTTATTATTACAGGGAATTGAGACTTTGCCACTTCGTCTGGATCGCCATGGGGAAAACACAAAGAAGGTAATCGAGTTCTTAACCCAGCATGAGAAGGTTGAAAAAGTGAATCATCCTTCCTTGCGGGAACATCCGGACCATGAGCTTTACCGGAAGTATTTTCCAAATGGAGGAGGAAGTATCTTTACTTTTGAAATCAAGGGAGGAAAGGAAGCTGCATTTAAGTTTATTGATAGCTTGAAGATATTCTCAATTCTTGCAAATGTTGCAGATGTGAAGAGTCTGGTGATTCATCCGGCGTCAACCACCCATTCCCAGCTTAGCGAGGAAGAGTTAAAGGACCAGGGAATCAGTCAGAGCACTATTCGTCTTTCTATTGGAACAGAACATATTGATGACATTTTGGAGGATTTGGAACAGGCTCTTTCGGAAATATAAGTTTTTTCGTTAGGCCCTCCTAACGATAAGCTCAAATCCGCTGCTACGCAGCTTCTCCGTAGCTTCGGACGAAGGGATTTATCGCATATCCTAACGAAGAAGCTCGAATCCGCTGCTAACGCAGCTTCCCCGTTGCTTCGCAACTACGATTCTCGCTTTTCGTTAGGCCCTCCGATTGCGCGGAAGAAGTTTGCAAGCGAGCTTGCACTTCTTCCGCTTATCGTAGGGCTTTTATGCGATAAAAAAGCACCCAAGATGTTAGGGGGCATCTTCGGTGCGGTTTGCTTCTCTCCAGAACGATCCTGGGAGAAACTGTCTATATTTTTATAAGGGGAATAAAGGAAAGGGTTACAATTCAATCAGTTGTCGATAGGGGGTCGAACAACTTTTGTAACGTTGTAAGCGTTTCTTACTTACAGGTAGAATCTTACCATGGGATTATTATCTTTGCAACGGGAAATATTTGCATGTCAAAAAATACCATGTTACTAAGGTACTAAGAATGAGAAAAAGGTACTAACAAATATAACCGAATCATTTTTTCGTATAAAGAAAGTAATTTCAATAAATACTTGATTTTTCAGGGAATTGATAGTAATATGTTTCGAGTTATAGGAAAATTGGACTATATGATTTTCGTTTTTAAGAAAGGATAGCAGGATGTCTATTTTAGAATTCGACATTGCAGCCCTGATAATCAGTCTGATTGTATTGGTCAACTACGAAAGAAAAAAGCATGTTCGGGATGGACTAAGCGCAATTTTTGTTACCATGACAATTATTACAATTGTGCTTCCAATCCTGGATGTGTTATATGAGGCAGGAGCGTATTTCCAGTTTTCAAGAGGAACTATGATGGGCTTTTTGACCCTCTATTATATTGGAATGGAGACGATAGCTCTGTGTTTGTTTTTGTACTTGTTTGGTCAGCTCCGTCTGAGGGATAATTTGACACTTCCGTTTCGGATTGCTTTGTCTCTGCCCCATTTCTTTGGGGTTGCAATTTTAATTGCAAATCAGTGGACCTGTCAGATGTTTAATTATACCGAAGATGGATTGGAAAGAACACTATTTTCCCTATTCATTTATGTGGCACCAGCCTTGTATCTTGGAATCTCTGTTGGATATGCGTTGATTCATCGCCATGAACTTAAGCTGGTATATAAGGTGTTGGTTTATTTCTTTTCGGGAATAAATCTGTTTGCAATTATAGTACAGCTTTTGACCGATGACTTATTAATACACTGTTTTACGTTAAGTATTTGCATACTCATTCTTTTTTTAAATGCTTATAAGGATCGGAACCTTCTGGATAACTGGACAGGACTTGTAAATAAGGTCCATTTACCGGACCATATTAAAAAGCTGATTCATAATAAGATTCCATTTTCTTTAATTATGGTTCGGATTGCAGACTACAGTATGCTGTCCTCCAGCTATGGTGTGGATAATACGGAATTGCTGATTGCCCAGATTGCGGAGTTTGTTCAGAGCTTCGTACCGGTAGGTGATGCTTATCAAATAACTAACAACTGTTTTGGTATTATCGTTAAGCATAAAAGAAAGACCGATACAGCAGAGCTTCAGAAGAAGCTATATGAGGGAATCGATCGGGTTTGGAATGTGAACTCTATGGAAATGGTATGCACCTGTTTTATTTCCGAGGTGGCATATCCATTACACTGTGAAGATGAGAAGAGCTTTCGTTCATATATGTTGTATTTCCAGAAGATGAGGCATAAACGTTATGGAATTATTTCTGCAACGGAGTTTGGATTAAAGAATAAGGTCAGAGAACGCCAGGTGGAGCTGGCAATGACCAGAGCTATGAAAAATCGTTCCTTTGAAGTCCATTATCAGCCAATTTGTACCACTGCAGATCAGAATTTTGTGTCAGCAGAGGCTTTAGTTCGTCTGAAGGACCAACAGCTAGGCTACATTCCACCGATGGAGTTCATTCCTATGGCAGAGGAGAATGGTACAATCATTGCCATTGGAAATATTATGCTGGAAAAGGTATGTCAGTTCATTGCTTCTCACGATTTGGAAGCCATGGGCATTTCCTACATCGAAGTAAATCTCTCCACAATTCAATGTCTTCAGAGGACCTTTATTCCGGATTTGGAAAGGCTTATGGAGAAATATCAGATTGATTATAGAAAGCTTTGCTTTGAGATTACTGAGACGGCCTCCAACTGTGAGCCAAAGATTTTTACGGAAAACCTAAGAAAGCTCAGAGAAATGGGATTCCTTCTGGCGCTGGATGATTATGGAACCGGGTATGCCAATCTCCAGAGACTCATTACCACAGAGTTTGACCTGATCAAATTCGATAAGTATATGATTCAGACCACGTGGGATAAGGAGGAATTTCATGAAACCTTCCAAAAGCTGTTAAAGATGTTCCACAGTCTGGGCTTTCATATTGTGGCGGAGGGCGTGGAGAATCTGGAGCAGTACAACTTCCTAAAAGAGGTTGGCTGTGATTATATCCAGGGATATTATTTCTCAAGACCTCTTCCGGAAGATGAATTCGTAGATTTTGTAGAAAGACATAAATAGCATTAAAAGAGCTGGCTGATGAGGAGTTTATACTCCTTGAGAGTCTGGCTCTTTTTTATTTTCTTTTCCAGACTTTGAATATCCGGGTAGCGCTCTACAGGAAAGCTTTTCGCCAGATAACAGAAAAGCTGCTTCATGTGCATAAGCACATCTTTGTCCCCGGAAAAATCTGCCTGGTACCCCTCTAAAATCTCATCGTGAAAGCTTCTTAGGGTTTCCATGGGATGTGGAAGCACCTCGCCACTCAATTCCATGGTGAGAGCCGGATTTTGAAGCAGACCTCGCCCAATCATGATTTCCGATACGTCAGGACAGCTGGATAAAAGGTTGCGGTAGCTTTCCAAATCCACAATATCCCCGTTGTAGACAACGGGAATATTGGTGTCCCGGAGGGCTTCTTTTGCCATTTTGTAGGCTTCGATATTAGGGTGGTTCCCATAGAGGTCTGCTCTGGTTCTGGGATGAATGATTAATTCGGACATTGGATATTTCCGGTAGATGTCAAGGAGTGTTTCCCATTCTTCGGGACTGCTGAAGCCGATGCGGGTCTTGATGGAAATGGGGAAGGTGGCCTTGGAAAAAAGCTCGTCTAACATGGCATCCAGCTCCTTTGGATACGCAAGAAGCCCACTGCCCCTCTTTTTGCTCACAACAGTACCGGAAGGACAACCGAGATTCAGATTGATCTGGTGGTATCCATAGTCCTGCAGCTGTTTTTGCATGTGGATGATTTCCTCTGCGTTGTTAGAAATAAGCTGTGGAATCAACAGACAATCCTTGTTGTTTTCCGGATCAATGTCTCTTCTGATTTTGCTGCTCATTCGTTTTGCGGCAGGGATGAAGGGAGTATAGTATTTATCAATATGGTTAAAGTGATGGGCATAGGCACCACGAATAATGTATCCGGTTATGCCCTCCATTGGTGCCAGAGAAAAAATCATATGGTTCGACCTTTCTGTGTGTTTTGGAAATCATATCATATTTTTCCCTTTCCGTAGGGTAAAGTTTTTGTAGGAAAATTAAATAGACATAAAGAAAGCACCGGGTCCTGTGTTAGGATTAAGTTGCGACACATGATCCAAAGGAGGGTGCTTTCATGATTAATAGTATACAACAGTTTTGCCAGGATGGTGCACATAGGTTGACAGATATTTTTAGTAATTATACTTCTGACCTGACGAAGATAGCTGAGATGGTGTACGGCGTAACAGATGAGGTTACTAAACTTGGTTGTAGTATTATAGCTGAAGAATGGGAATCCTATGATGAACTTCTTCGCATCAGGAAGGATTTAAGACCAGGCTGGTACATTGTTAGAAAGGATGAGACTTCATTAATAACGAGTCTTGGTGAAGTTGTATATCATAAGACACTTTTCAAGAATACTGATACAGGTGAAAGCTGCTATCTGTTGGATCAGCTGATGGGATTAGAGCACCATGCAAGAATAACTGAGGATGCAGAGGCAAGAATACTAAAAGAAGCCTCTGAAAGCAGTTATAGAAAAGGTGGAGCCAATGCCAGTATAAATGGTGATTCCATTAGTAAGGAAGCTGTAATGAATAAGCTTCACAGGCTCGAGTTTCCAGTTCTAAAAGTAGCTGAACAGAAAGAATTAAAAACACTTTATATTGATGCTGATGAAGATCATGTATCACTTCAGTATCTTGAACATAAAGGTGATATAAAAAAGCCTCGAAATAACACAGTTATGCCAAGGATTATCTATGTCTATGAGGGAGTAGATACGGATGAAGAAGGACGTCCTAAGCTAATTAATACCAAATATTTTGGTGGTGTATATGATGGTCAGGAAGAAATAAAAAAGCTATGGACAGAGGTATTAGACTACATAAATGAAGCATATGATTTTGAACAGATAAACAGGATATATATCAATGGTGATGGAGCACCCTGGATTCGTACAGGTGAGAAGATAATACCCAAGTCAAAGTTTGCATTGGATAAGTACCATATGCATAAGTACATCATAGTTGCGACATCGCATCTTGAAGATTCGGCTGATGATGTCAGAAGTGATATCTACAGGGCTATTCATAAAAAGAAAAAGTGGATGGTTGAGGGAGTGTTTGATCAGATTCTTGCCGTCACAGAGAAGGAAACAAAGTGTAAGGCAATCGAACATGCTAAGGCATATATACTTGGCAACTGGTCCGGAATAATGCTGTCTATGAAATCACAGGATACAAATGTACGATGTTCTGCTGAAGGGCATGTGAGTCATGTTTATGCAGACAGAATGAGTTCGCGTCCTTTAGGTTGGTGCAGGATTGGAGCTGATAAAATGTCGAGGCTCAGAATCTATAGATATAACCAAGGGGATATACTTGAACTTGTAAGATTCCAAAAGAAGGAATTAAAACAGGTGGCAGGCGCGGAAGAAGTGATATATTCAGCGTCAGAAATGATAGCAATGGAAAAAGCTAATAGACAAAGACTTGGCGCACTAGCAGATTTACCAGTCTATAGTATTCCATACCCACAGATAAAAAAGATAGCTGCTTTAAAGAATCATATCTGGGGTTTGTAAAACGATATAAAAAGAATATAATGATGGGGAAATCTTTAATTCTAAAACAGATCTTGGGGTTACTCTGTCTATTAAATTCCTACAGTAAATTTACACGACC
>JALEPP010000009.1 GCA_022767075.1 Agathobacter sp.
TTGCTCTTGGATTTTACCCCCTCCCCTGCAGAAAGATAATTCTCTCCATAGGTTTCTGACACAAAAGCTCTGGCCATTGCATCTGCTTCTTCCGAAATACGCACAGAATCGGTACGTAGATAAGTGATAAGACCTACCGTACCCTGTCCCTTGATATCCACACCTTCGTAAAGCTGCTGTGCAATACGCATGGTCTTGGAGATTGGAAAATTGAGTGCCTTGGATGCCTCCTGCTGCAAAGTACTGGTCGTGAAAGGAAGGGGAGCCTTTTTGGTACGCTCTCCCTTCTTCACCTGAAGCACCTGAAGCGGCTGTCCCTTAAGCTCCTGCAAGATGTGATCCATTTCGGCCTTTGAGTGAATCTCCAGCTTCTCCTTCTCTTTTCCGTAGAACCTGGCTACAACCGGCTTCTTTTCTCCCTCAATTGAAACCGTTGCATCCAAGGTCCAGTATTCCTCAGGAATAAATGCATTGATTTCTTCTTCTCTGTCACAGACAATGCGAAGAGCAACTGACTGAACGCGTCCGGCACTTAAGCCTCTTTTTACCTTTGCCCAAAGCACAGGGGAAATCTCGTAACCCACCATTCGGTCTAAGACACGGCGAGCCTGCTGGGCATCTACTAAATCCATATCGATCTCTCGTGGATTCTTTAACGAGGTCTTAACGGCGTTTTTGGTAATCTCGTTGAAGCTGATACGACTGACATTTTTTCCTTCCAGGTTCAAGGCCTGGCTCAAATGCCAGGAAATCGCTTCTCCCTCGCGGTCCGGGTCGGTTGCGAGATAAATTTTATCTGCCTTTTTCACTTCCTTACGAAGCTTCGCAAGAATATCACCCTTTCCACGAATTGTAATATATTTAGGTTCGAAATCATTCTCGATGTCGATTCCAAGCTTGCTCTTTGGTAAATCTCTGATATGACCGTTTGAGGCCAGCACCTCATAATTCTTTCCAAGGAACTTCTTAATTGTCTTAACTTTCGCAGGGGACTCCACGATAACGAGATTTTTAGCCATTCCTACCTCTCCTTTTACTCTCATAATGTCCTGGTAAAGAAATTAGGAACCTCCTCTTTTATAAAGCCTTTTTGAACCAGTGACTCCAATAGAAGCAACAGACTTCCTAGGGGAATCGAGGTCTTTTCAGCCAGGGTTCCTATTCCCGTGGGACAAAAATCGAGTAAACTATACACCAACAATTCTTCTTTTTCAAGTAGATTTTTCCGAAAGCTTAAGGAAATGGAATCCGACTGCTCTCCTTTCGACAGGGTTTTTACAAACTCCTCCAGACTCCATAGTATGCCGGCCCCCTGGGAAATCAGCCTGTTACATCCACAGCTTAGGGAGGCTGTAATGGGACCGGGAAGGGCATATACGTCTTTCCCCTGCTCCATTGCATAATCCGCAGTAATCAAGGAACCACTCTTCTCCCTTGCTTCAATGACAACCACAGCAGAGCTTAAACCTGATATGATTCGATTTCTCACAGGAAAGTACCTTGGCAGTGGTTGGGTACCCGGTGGATACTCAGAGATAATGCCACCCTGCTCAAGAATCTTATCATACAGATACCGGTTCTGGGCAGGATAACACACATCCACCCCACAGCCTAACACAGCGTAGGTTTTTCCCTTTCCTTCCAGGGCACCCCAGTGGGCATCCGAATCAATTCCTCTTGCCATGCCGCTAATCACTGCAATTTCCTGCTCTCCTAACAGTCTGCCAAGCCTTTTGGCCACTTCGCTGCCATAGGCACTCCTTCCCCTGGCACCCACAATGGATACACAGGGCAAATCCTCCTTTGGCAATTCCCCCAGATAGTAGAGTCCATAGGGCGCATCGCTAAGGTACTTAAGCCGATTGGGATAGCTCTCCTGCTCCAGGGTAACGAAATTGATGCCAAGCTCTTCAAAGCTTCCCCATTCTTTGCCAAGATTCCACTGTTCCTTTCCCTGCTTTAAAGCCAGAAAATCTTTTTCTTCTATATAAAATGAACGCTCCTGATTCAAGCAATGCTCCTGCAGCTTGTCTATCCCATAGTAGATTTCTCTTGCGTTGCCAAATTCCTCAAGCAGCCTGTGTTTTATACCCTGTGACACCTTCAGATTCGAAAACCAATATTGATACTCCATGTCTATGCCTCCCTTCCCCAATACTTTTCATTGATACTCCGATAGCAGATGGCTTCGCTTAAGTGCTCTAATCGAATCATCTCCTCTCCATCCATATCAGCAAGAGTTCTGGCCACTCTCAATATTTTATGGTAGGTTCTCCCGGTCAAAGCCATGGATTCATAGATGTTTTCCATATACTTTTGTTGTTTTTCCCCCAGGGCACAATAGATTTTCATTTTTGAAGCAGGGATTTCGCTGTTGTGATGAAACGGCTCCTTCTCATAGCGCTCCAATTGTATTTTCTGACAGCGTTCTACTCTGGCTCGAATGGTGGATGAGGTTTCATTGACACTTCTTCCGGTTAGCTCTCCGTAAGTAAGTGGAGGTGCTTCCACGCAGATATCAATTCGGTCAATCAAAGGCTGAGAAATTCGCTGAAAATATCGTTTTCTGGATTGTGGGGTACAGCGGCACTTCTGCATATCGGGATAATAGCCACAGTTACAGGGATTCGTTGGAACACTGAACTTGATACAATTTAACCTTATTTCCCCTAGGGGTGTTCAAAGGGGGTTCATTTGAACACCCCCTTGAGAAATGGCACTTGCAGGCATAAA
>JALEPP010000046.1 GCA_022767075.1 Agathobacter sp.
CTGTAATTACCGGATTGGAACCGAGGCTGATTTGACAGATAATCAAGATCTTGAGGCGAAGGATGTATGTCTATCAGGCAAACGGATTCTTGTGGTGGAGGATAATGCCTTAAACAGGGAAATCACCAGAGAATTGCTGGAACAGGTGGAGATTGTAGTGGAAGAAGCAGAGGATGGCGACATTGCTGTGGACAAGGTCAGATGGTCAGAAAAGGGATATTATGATTTGATTCTCATGGATATCCAGATGCCGAGAATGAATGGGTACGAGGCAGCAAAGACGATTCGAAATCTTCCGGATCCGGCTCATAACAGTATTCCGATTATCGCGTTAACCGCAAATGCTTTTGAGGAGGACAGACAGGATGCCATGGATTCGGGAATGGACGATCACGTTGCGAAACCGATTCGTAAAAGTGAATTGATAAAGGCAATAGAAAAATGTTTAAATTAGTCCAAAGGGACTAGTTTTTGAAAATGCCCTGTAGTATAATGGAGACAAGTGTATGGAGGTGTTTATGAAACGGAAGAAGGTTAAGACAAGAGGGCTGAACATTCAGGCGAAAATAATGATTCCGGCAGTCATTGTGGTAGTACTGTTGGCAGCTTTGATGGGAATGAATTCCTATTTGCAGTTGAAGGATAGTCTGAGCTCCATGGGTGTGGAGATGGCCAAGATGTCCACGGATATGGCAATGGCCAGCATAGATGCTTCGCTGATTCCGGACATTAAAGAGGGTTCGGAATATACGGAGGCATATTATGATATCAACAGGATTCTGAGACAACAGAAGGATGCCTGTGGAATCGCCAATCTGTATACCCTGTACACAGATGGCTCCACCATATATTACGGGGTGGATACGGATACAGAGAATCCCAATGCCCCTGGAACGGTTTTTGGTGATTACGGGAAGCTGGCACAGGCCTTCGAGGGAAAAGAGATTCTAAACAACGAGATTGTGTCTGACGAAAAAGGGGATTACATTACGGTATACGCTCCGATTAAGACTCCGGCAGAAGAGGTTGTAGGAGTTTTAGCCAGTGATTACAATGCCACAAATATTAAGCTGCAGATGTCAAAGACCATCAGCAGAGTAATTTTTATGGGAGCTGTTGGTTTAGCACTTGCGATTATTCTCTTGAATTTTACCATACGTAAAATTACCGGAGGACTGACGAAGGTAAATGATAAGCTGTATGAGCTGGTACATAAAGAAGGCGATTTGACGCAGAAGCTGGAGGTTAGTACCGGAGACGAGCTGGAGCTGATTGCAAATAACGTGAATGATTTGTTGGAATATATCCGCAAGATTATGATTGGCATTTCTCATAATTCTGAAAGTCTGATGACGGCAAGTAAGAAAATGGAAGACAGTATCCGAGTGGCTGATTCCGGGATTGTGGATGTATCTTCTACCATGGAGGAGATGAGTGCGGCAATGCAAGAGACCACCTCTTCACTGGGTGAGATCAGTCGCATGATCAACGATATCAATGAATCGGTAGGGGAGATGGCAAACCGTGCCAAGGATGGAAGGGATTATTCTTCCAAGATGGCAGACAGAGCCCTAAGTGCCAAAGCAAAGGCGCAGGATGAGGAAGCGGATGCCCACAGAAGGACAGCGGAGATTTCAGAGGTACTTCGAGATCGAATTGAAAAGTCCAAGGCGGTGGAGCAGATTTCTTCATTGACGGCCACCATTATTGAGATTACCGATGAGACCAACCTTCTGGCACTCAACGCCAGCATCGAGGCTGCTAGAGCCGGAGAAGCGGGCAAGGGATTTGCGGTAGTGGCAGATGAGATTGGAAAGCTTGCGGGAAATTCGGCACAGGTTGCTGAGCAAATTCGAGGAGTCAGTGCTTCCGTAATCAATACGGTTAACGAATTGGCACTTGAAGCTGAGAAGATGATTGAATTTGCGGAGAATACCGCGGTAGATGGATATACAGGTCTTGTGGGAATGAGTGAGGATTACAATCAGGATGCAAGCTCCATGAATGATATCATGGTGGAGTTTGCCAATACTTCCAAAATTCTTCACGATACCATGGAGGAGATTAAGGAATCCATTGGTGCTGTAAATGTGGCTGTGGAGGAGAGCGCAAAAGGAATTGCGAATATTTCTGTTACGTCATCTGAGCTTACCAACAGCGTTGGAGATATTCAGAGTGAGGCATCCGGAAATTCTACCGTAGCCCAAGAGCTTTCGGAACAGGTAGGAAAATTCAAGCTATAATATTATCAAATAAATTGGGGACGTATCCGTTTATCTGTTCCTGTCAAGCAGACAGGAGATGATAAGCGGATACGTCCCCAAGCTTTTTATTCCGGTTTATTTAGGATTACAAATTCATAGGAAGCTAATGTCTGAAAGTACTGGGCCATTCTTGGATAAAGAGGCTCAGCCTTTTGACCATAGTGCTCCTTTACCGCACTTGCAATTGCGATGATATCGTTCTTTCCATCCATAAGGGGCCAGATATAGTTCCCCATCTCGTCCAAATGAATCTGGGTATAACGGGGCTTTTTCATAAGCTTCTGGGTAAGAAAGTAAAAAGGACCTCTGTGTTCCTGAAGGATGGTTACTTCCTGCTTTTCATTCACCTCAAAAGGATATTTGGGATTGGGAATGGGGATGTAGGTCAGGAAATTATCACTGACCCCATCCTTTTTTGTTGTAACATTTCGTTTCATAGATTCATCCTCATAAAACGGTACGATAGTTATTGGGCTTTTTTATTGTTTGAATCCATTGCTGTCTTGATAATAAATGCGCAAAGAAGCAGTGACAGGACAATCGGTCCAACTAATGTAGAGTGAAGGATACCAGAGAAGTTCAATTTGTCAGCTACCTTTACTGCCGTGAGGACTGCCAGCAGAACTCCTACAAGGCCTTCTCCTGCAATCATACCGGAACAGAAGAGGATTCCTTTCCCTGCATCTGCATTTTTCTCTTCGTTTCCGGATTTTTTCTTAAGCTTGTCCGTTACCAGACGGATTACACCACCGATGGCAATGGTTGTGCTAAGCTCAAGTGGAAGATAAAGTCCGATGGCTACCGGAAGTGCAGGGATACCTACAAGCTCAAATGCGATGGAGATGAAGGCTCCGATAAATACAAGTGCCCATGGAAGGTTTCCATCCATAACACCCTCTACAATCATTTTCATAAGCATAGCCTGTGGAGCAGGTAATGCGGCAGTACCATATCCAAAGGAATAGTTCAAAAGAACAAGGACACCACCAATGGTGAGAGCAGATACAATGGAACCGATAATCTCGCCCATCTGCTGTTTCTTAGGAGTGGCTCCGAGAATATAACCGGTTTTTAAATCCTGAGAGGTATCGCCGGCCATAGCTGCTACGATACAAATGATGGATCCGATGGCAATGGCACCCTGCATTCCGTGAGCACCGATGTCGCCGGTTGCTTTTAGTAATGCGGTTGAAATCAGCAGTGTGGCAATTGCCATACCGGAAACCGGGTTATTACTACTTCCTACGAGACCTACCATACGTGATGAGACCGTTGCAAAGAAGAAACCGAATACCACGATGATGATTGCTCCAAGCAAAGATACCGGAATCTGAGGAAGTGCCCAGAGAATCAGAATCATTACGATGACACCAATTCCGATGAAGTTCATTGGAAGATCGGCGTCGGTACGAAGATTGCTGGTCTTCTTAGAACCCTTCATACCACGGATTGCATCCCGGAAGGTGGTTACAATCAGTGGCAGGGATTTGAATAGGCTGATGATTCCACCGGCAGCTACGGCTCCTGCACCGATATAGCGGATGTAGCTATCCCAGATGTTTCCTGCTCCTCCGGAAGCATAAAGCTCGCTGATGCTGACCGTTGCAGGATAAAGGATGGTATCTCCACCAAAGGTGACGATGGCTGGAATCAATACAAACCATCCAATCAGACCACCTGCAAGCATGTAGGCAGAGATTTTGAAACCACAGATGTATCCCACAGAAAACAGTGCCGGGTATACCTCCATGGAAAGCTCGGTCTTTAAAGCTTTAATCGGAGCGACGATGACTCCGGATATGACACCAAAGCCGTCAACTAAGAGCTTTGCCACGGCAGAGATTCCCATACCCAGGAATACGGATTTTGCAGAAGCGCCCCCTTCTTCTCCGGCTAATAGAACCTCTGCGCAGGCGGTTCCCTCCGGATAAGGAAGAACCCCATGCTCTTTTACGATAAGTGCGTTACGAAGCGGAACCATAAAAAGAACTCCAAGTAAGCCACCGCAGAGGGCGATGACAGTAATCTCAATTAGATCAGGAGAGTCCATGACTCCTTCGCTGGCCCATAGGAATAAAGCAGGAAGAGTAAAGATGGTTCCTGCAGCCAAAGACTCACCGGCAGAACCAATGGTCTGAACCATGTTGCTCTCAAGGACGGAGTCTTTTTTCAAAATCACACGGATTACGGCCATGGAAATAACTGCAGCAGGAATGGATGCGGAAACCGTCATTCCTACACGCAAACCCAGGTAAGCGTTAGCTGCTCCAAAGATGATGGCCAGAAGAACCCCCATGAAGATGGAAGCAAAGGTGAACTCAGGTGTGATTTTGTCAGCCGGAATATACGGCTTAAAATCTTCTTTGTTATTCATTTTTTCCTCCAATTGTTTATTTCTGTGTAAGAACACAGCTTCTAAACTATAACATAGAAATAGAGAAAAAAGTAGAGAAAATTGCAGGGATTTCTTGACTTTATGCATACTATCGCATACATTTAAGCAAATGCGTATTTTCCAGGGGGATAACATCCATGAAAAAGGCCATGAAAACAAAATTTGAAAGCTCTCCGATGCACCTGTTTCTCTCGCTGGTGATGGCTGCTGTGGTAATGAACTTTTTGAATCTTGTGCTGGGTACTATGGGCGGGATTCCTTCCTTTGTAGGAATGCTTGTAGCCTTCTTTTTTGCATGGGCAAGAGTCAACGGACGTGCTCTGGAAAAAGGGGAAAAAACAGAAACCACAGGTCTGTTTGTGGGAAGGACTTTTGCCGGATATTTGCTGGAGTATTTCGTATTGTGGTTTTCCATCAAGGGAGCCATGGTATTCACCAATCTCTGGGGATGGGGAGAGGGAGCAGGACTGTCCCTAAAGGAGTACCTGGAGGCGATTTACGGTACCACGCTGGTAGAACAGTGGGCTCACATTTTTGCGATGATTTTTATGGTGTCCTATATTATTTGTCTTTTCCCCATGGTTTTTATTCAAAAGAAAAAATGGGCCATATGGTACCTTGTTGGGGAAAGCATTGTCTTTTGGCTGTTTGGAAAGCTGATTATCGCAGTTTGCTGCAGATGGATTCCAAAGGAGCAGAGAGCCTTTATTGCAAATGTCAGTGATGCCATGAATATGTGCGTCACAGAGGAACGTTGGCAGGCAGGAGTCTTTATTGTGATTGCGGCACTTCTTTTCTTGTGGGTGTCGGTGACGACGATAGTCCTTGCTTTTCGCGTAATGAGGAACGGACCTCATGAGACTCTTCGAAAATATAAGAATATCCTGCTTGTAATTGCGGGTATTTTGACTGCTGTGCTGCTTGTGGTTTCCTGGTATGACGTGTTGGATAAGCATAAAAAACCGCTGTCTATAGGGGAAGAACCGGATACACAGACAGAATATTTAGAGGATAGTGGACAAGAGGATGAAAATGTTGGACCGGAAGACCAGGAAGAGGAATATGAAAAGGTGGCACAGTTTTTAACCGGTGACACCAACTTTGCGCCTATGGAATACAACGGCCAGATTTATATTCCTATGACAGAGATGTTGTCCTATGAGGAAAATGGTATAGCCCTGGGTTACATTACCTATAAGGATCAGGATTTGGACAGCTGGTTTGGACAAAACACGAAAAACCTTTTGTATGCAGGCTTGGATGGAAATCTTGATACACTGGAAATGTCAGGAGTGGACCAATCGGCATTCCGTTTGGCATCCCTGGTGGAGAAAGAGGAACAGTGGAGGGACTCCTCTTTGTATGTACTCTGGGATGAGGAGTGGCTGTCAGAGACCTCCTACAGCAAAGACCGAACCGGATACTGCGTCTGTACGAGGGAGTGGGTAGAAGCCTTGAGGCAGGCATATCCAAGTGTAAGCTATCGAATCGAGGATTTTGAAGACTACGATGCCTACTTTACCATCCGCGGATATCAGGAACCCAAGGAAGCGTTTGGGGATGAGGTAATCTGTGGAAAATGGGTTGGTTGTATTTTTGTTAAGGACAATGCTTTCTATTTTGGAAGCTATGAGAATCCTATAGAGGGCATTTTACTGGAAGAGCTTCTCAATACCCTTGGAGGATACGATGCAGGTAACCCGGAGGAATACGAAGCCCTTTAAAAATTTTTTAAAATATCCCAAAATGAAAAAGGATATTGCAAGGAAATGCAGAATGTTTAGAGTGTAGACCTTTCATAGGACTATGCAAAGGAGAAGAACATGACCATACGAGAGCAGATTGAACAAAACGAGAGGGAATATCTAAGCCCTTATGCGTGTTGCAGTGCTGATTCCAAGGGAAGAGAAAAGGAAGAGGAGGAATGTGATATTCGCCCTGTTTTTCAACGAGACAGAGATCGAATTTTACATAGCAAATCCTTCCGCCGCCTGAAAAATAAGACACAGGTGTTTTTGACTCCAAAGGGAGATCACTATAGAACCAGACTTTCTCATACCTTAGAGGTTTCACAAAATGCGAGAACCATAGCAAAGGCATTAAAGCTCAATGAGGATTTGGTAGAGGCCATAGCCCTCGGTCATGATTTGGGACATACGCCATTTGGACATGCAGGAGAGCATGTGTTAAATGGAATCTATGAAGGGGGATTCAAACACAACGAGCAGAGTGTTCGAATAGTAGACAAATTGGAAAGAAACGGGGAAGGACTGAATCTGACCTGGGAGGTAAGAGATGGAATTCTCAACCATCAGATGAAGACAGAACCCCATACCTTAGAGGGAAAGGTTGTAAGACTGGCCGATAAGATAGCCTATGTGAATTCGGACTTTGATGATGCCATTCGCGCACAAATCCTATGTGAGGAGGATATTCCTCTTGAGCTTCGCAAGACCTTGGGATTTACGGTGCGTACAAGATTGGATCATTTGATTCACGATATTATTATCAACAGTCAGGGAACCGGAGATATTGTAATGTCCAAGGAGACCTATGAGGCGCTTCAGGAGCTTCGAGGCTTCATGTATGCCAATGTGTACAAGAACCCGGTTGCAAAAGGAGAAGAAGTGAAGGCTAAGCTCATGTTGGAGCAGCTTTACTATTACTATATGGAGCATTTGGAACTGCTTCCCACCAAATACAGAAGATTTTTGGAGGAAGGAGAACCGGAGGGACGTATTGTATGTGATTATGTCTCCGGAATGACCGATCAGTTTGCCATTGCAAGCTTTAGCAAGTTTTTCTTGCCTGAGGCATGGCAGGTAGATGGATATTAGAATATCAGATACGTATACAAATATAGAAATAGAGGGGAATTATGCCATACTTTTCAGATGAATTGATTGAAGAGGTGCGCTCCCGCAATGACATTGTGGATGTTATTGGAGGATATGTCAGGTTACAGAAAAAGGGAAGTACCTACTTTGGTCTTTGTCCGTTTCATAATGAGAAGACGGGTTCTTTTTCCGTGTCACCGAACAAACAGATGTATTATTGCTTTGGATGCGGAGCAGGGGGAAATGTATTTACCTTCCTGATGCAATACGAGAATTTTACCTTCGGGGAAGCCATGGAAACCCTAGCGACACGAGTGGGGATTGAACTTCCAAAGCAAGAACTCTCATCGGCTCAGAAGGCGGAAGCGGACAAGAGAACAAAACTGTTAGAAATCAACAAAGAAAGTGCAAAATATTTTTACTCTCTTCTTAGAAGCAAGAGAGGAGAACGTGCCTATCAGTACTTTCGAAACAGAGAGCTTACCGAAGAGACCATGCAGAAATTTGGACTTGGGTATTCGGATCAGTACAGCGATGATTTATATCGTTTCTTAAAATCAAAGGGATATTCGGACGAGCTGTTAAAGGAGTCCGGGGTAGTTACCATTGATGAAGCAAGAGGCGGTAGAGATAAGTTCTGGAATCGTGCAATGTTTCCGATTATGGATGTGCACAACAAGGTAATTGGCTTCGGTGGCCGTGTTATGGGAGAAGGGGAACCCAAATATCTGAACTCCCCGGAGACCCGAATTTTTGATAAGAGCCGAAACCTCTATGGGCTTAATATTGCCAGAACCTCCAGAAAGGACTATCTCCTCCTCTGTGAAGGGTATATGGATGTGATCTCCCTTCACCAGGCCGGTTTTGACAATGCGGTAGCATCCCTTGGAACGGCACTTACCAGTGGACATGCCAATCTACTGAAGCGATATACCAAGGAGGTATATCTTACCTATGATAGCGATGGAGCCGGAGTGAAGGCGGCCTTACGAGCCATACCGATTTTGAAAGAGGTGGGTATTACCGCAAAGGTGATTAATATGCGCCCATACAAGGATCCGGACGAGTTTATGAAAAATCTTGGGCCGGAGGAATACCGGAAGCGTATTGAGGAAGCGGAAAACAGCTTTCTCTTTCAGGTGCGTATTGCCGAAGGCAAATACGATATGTCTGACCCGGAGGGAAAGACCTCCTTTTATCGCGAAGTAGCGGGGATGCTTTCAGATTTCCAGGAAGAGCTTGAAAGGAACAATTATATTCAGGCGGTGGCTGAGAAATACCACATCGGGTTTGAAGAACTAAGAAGGCTTGTGAATCAGATTGGATTAAAAAAGGGTGGGATTGTACAATCGCCGGAACCACTAAAATCCGGAATCCAGGAACGAAAAAAGGAAGACGGAATGAAGCAGTCTCAAAAGCTACTCCTCACCTGGCTTATTGAAAAAACCACACTTTTTGGAACGATTCAGGGATTGATTTCTCCGGATGATTTTACGGAGGAGTTATACCAGAGAGTGGCAAGGGAGTTGTTTAGCCAATATGAAAATGAGGGAAATGTCAATCCTGCCAAAATCATCAGCATGTTTGAAAATGAGGAGGAACAAAAAGAGGTGGCAGGCTTGTTTAATGCAAGAATACATCAGGTTGAAACAGAGAATGATATGGATAAGGCCATTAAGGAGACCATCCTTCGAATCAAAGAAAACAGTATCAAATATCATTCAGAACACCTGGACCCTTCGGACATGAAGGGGCTTATGCAGATTGTAGAGGACAAGAGGGCATTGGAGCAGTTAAAGAAACTATATCAGATGTAAATAACTTGAGAGGAAATGGGAAAATGACAAACAAAACAGTGGCAAATGAAAATGTAGCTGTAGAAGTGACAGATAACGCGGTGTTTGAAGCAAAAATAAAGGAATTGCTGGAGCTGGGAAAAAAGAAAAAGAAGTTCCTGGAATATCAGGAAATCAATGACTTTTTCAAAGATATGCCTATGGATCCGGATAAGTTTGAGAAAGTATTCGAGGCCTTGGATCAGGCAGGAATCGATGTACTTCGCATGACGGAAGAGGATGATGATGGGGATATCATTCTTACCGATGAGGATGAGGAAGTAGAGGTAGAGAAAATCGACCTCTCTGTACCGGAAGGCGTCAGCGTGGAAGATCCGGTACGTATGTACCTAAAGGAAATTGGAAAGGTTCCCCTTTTAACAGCAGAGGAGGAGACCACTCTTGCCATGGAGATGGAGGAAGGTCAGGTTGCCTCAGAGAAAATCATTATCTTAAAGGAGAGAATGAGAGAAGCCTCAGAGGAAGAACAAAAGGAGCTTCAGCAGGAAGTACAGGAGTTGTTGCCAATTGTAAAAACAGGAGAGGCTGCAAAGAGTCGTCTGGCGGAGGCAAACCTTCGACTTGTAGTTAGTATTGCAAAACGCTATGTAGGACGTGGAATGCTGTTCCTGGATCTGATTCAGGAGGGAAACTTAGGTCTTATTAAAGCGGTGGAGAAATTCGACTATCGCAAGGGCTACAAATTCTCTACCTATGCTACCTGGTGGATTCGTCAGGCCATTACCAGAGCAATTGCAGATCAGGCCAGAACCATTCGTATTCCGGTACATATGGTTGAGACCATTAACAAGCTGATCCGTGTATCGAGACAGCTTTTACAGGAGCTTGGAAGAGAGCCTTCTCCGGAGGAAATCGCGGAGGAGATGAATATGCCGGTAGAACGTGTGCGGGAAATCCTTAAGATTTCACAGGAGCCGGTGTCTCTTGAGACTCCGATTGGAGAGGAAGAGGATTCCCATCTTGGAGATTTTATCAAGGATGATAATGTTCCGGTTCCGGCAGATGCTGCGGCATTTACACTTTTACGTGAGCAGCTGGAGGAGGTACTTGGTACCCTTACAGAGAGAGAGCAAAAAGTCCTTACTCTTCGTTTTGGCTTGGAGGACGGAAGAGCCAGAACCTTGGAGGAGGTTGGAAAAGAATTTAACGTTACCCGTGAACGTATCCGTCAGATTGAAGCAAAAGCCCTTCGTAAATTGCGTCATCCTAGCAGAAGCAAAAAACTGAAGGATTATTTGGAGTAATCGCGGATGAAATTATCAAAACGTATGCAGGCAGTAGCGGCAATGGTGTCTCCGGGAAATGTCCTTGCGGACATAGGCACAGATCATGGCTACGTTCCTATCGCGTTGGTTCAGGAGCATGTGATACCAAGAGCAATTGCAATGGACATCAATGAGGGACCTTTGGAACGAGCTACTGCCCATATCAGGGAGTATCATTTGGAGTCTCTGATTGAGACCAGAAGATCCAATGGTGTGGAAATGTTAAGAGAAGGGGAAGCAGATTCGATTCTCATTGCGGGGATGGGAGGAGAACTCATCATTGGCATTTTGACAGCAGGAGAAGCTGTCTGTAAAAAAGCAAGAGAACTGATTCTTCAGCCACAATCAGAGATTGATGAGGTTCGCAAATATTTGAGAAGCAATCAATATAAGATTGTAGATGAAGATATGGTGTATGAGGACGGAAAGTATTACCCGATGATGCATGTGGTACCGGAGGAGGATACTTTTTGGAGCAACAAGGATCCGCATACCATAGAGGTGTGTGAAATGTATGGTCCGATTCTTTTGAAAAATGGGAATCCGGTGTTGCGCAAATTTTTAGTTTGGCAGCACAAGATGTTGATGCAGATTCTGACACAGCTGAATGAACAGGTATCTTCAGAAAAGATTGAAAGACGAATTGAGGAGGTTAAGCATCAGCTGTGGTGCAATGAGTCTGCCTACAGTATATTGGGGGCGATTAAGGATGCAGGAATTTGAAATAACCATTCTATTACCAAAGAGTCAGGGTGAGACGGAGAAGTCCATCACAAGGTCTGTGAAGGAGGGAACCACGTTTCATACCTTGGCGGGGGAAGTGGCACAGGCATATCCGGAGCGATTTGATGGACCGATTATGCTTGCAAGCTTTGAAAATAAAATAAGAGAATTATCAAAGTCAATTGGAAAATCAGGAACCCTATCTTTTGAGACCGCCACCGGAAAGGACGGAAAGCGCGTCTATCGAAGAAGTGTTACGTTTCTGATGGAAAAGGCAGTGGCAAATCTGTGGGGAACTCAAAAGGCACAGGTGAGGGTCTATTATTCCCTGGGACAGGGATATTACTGTGAGTTAGAGCAGGTAGACAATACCAAAGAAAATTTTGCACTGCTTAAAACAGAGATGAAGAGGCTGGTGGAAGAAAATCTTGCGATTCGTAAGGAAAGCATGAAGACTGATTATGCGGAAGCTCATTTCACGGAGCAGGGAATGGAACAAAAAGCCAGATTGCTTCATTATCGGAGAAGCTCCAGAACAAATATTTATAATTTGGATGGGCTTTTGGATTACTTCTATGGATACATGGCATATTCTACCGGTGAGTTAAAGACCTTTGACGTGCTTCCATACGGACAGGGCTTTGTGCTGTTATTCCCAAACAAGAACATGAGCCAGGTGGAGCCACTTGAGACCTCGGAAAAGCTTCATGAGACCTTGCAGAGCTCAAAGAAGTGGAGCCAAATGCTGTCGGTGGGTACCATTGGTTCGCTAAACGACCTGATTGCAAAAGGCAGGGCTGAGGAGCTGATTTTGACCCAGGAGGCTCTTATGGAGGATGAAATCGGAGATTTGGCAGGAGAGATTGTTCGCAGTGGCAATAAGAAATTTATCATGATTGCGGGACCATCCTCCTCGGGAAAGACCACCTTTTCCAATCGACTTTCCATGCAGCTTTCTGCAAAGGGGGTACGTCCTCATCCTATTGCGTTGGATGATTATTACGTGGATAGGGACCGATGCCCAAAGGATGAAAATGGAGAGTATGATTTTGAGTGTCTGGAGGCTATCGATGTAGCTAAATTCAATGAGGATATGTGTGCCCTGATGAGGGGAGAGGAGGTTGCAATGCCATCCTTCAACTTCAAGACCGGAAAACGGGAGTATCGTGGCAATACCTTAAAGCTTTCAGACAGAGATGTGTTGGTAATTGAAGGAATTCACGGCTTAAACCATAAGCTCAGCGCTTCCCTGCCGGACGAGAGCAAGTTCCGTATCTATATTTCTGCGTTGACTCAGCTGAATATCGATGAGCACAATCCGCTGCCTACTACAGATGGCAGACTTCTTCGCAGAATCGTAAGGGATGCCAGAACAAGAAATACCACTGCAAGAGAGACCATAGCCATGTGGGACAGTGTAAGGCGCGGAGAAGAAAAATATATTTTCCCTTACCAGGATGGAGCAGATGTGATGTTCAATTCAGCCCTGGTATATGAGCTTGCGGTATTGAAAATATATGCGGAGCCGTTGCTGTTTCAGATTCCAAAGGATTGTAAGGAATACACAGAGGCAAAGCGCCTTCTTAAGTTTTTAGATTACTTCCTTCCGATGCCTACAGAAGCCATTGGAAAGAACTCCCTCATGAGGGAATTTATTGGTGGAAGCTGCTTTAATGTATAGTCTTGTTGAAAAAAGAATTGTACATTAGTAAAAAAGTACTTGCAAAAACAAAAGGATGTTGATAATATAACAAGGCTGACATGCAGGACAAGTGATCGCGGCTGCAAGTGTCGAAAGACCGCAGGTGAGGAAAGTCCGGGCTTCATAGGGCAGGATGCCGGTTAACGGCCGGTGGAGGAAACTCTAAGGAAAGTGCAACAGAAATATACCGCTA
>JALEPP010000053.1 GCA_022767075.1 Agathobacter sp.
AATCTGGATATTAGGCATGCCGTTTGCAGCAGAGGTTCCCACTACAGACGCAGGTACATTTGTGGTATTCTTATTGACCTTCAGGTTTACATTCTTAAGGTTGGTGCTGGTAATACTGCTTCCATTGATGGTCCAGCTGTAGGTAGATCCATCATCAGCAGTCATAACAAATTCCACGTCAATGTTAGAGCCCCTTGCAGCTTCTAAGATATCCGTAGGAATTACCGTAGCATTGGCCATATTTACCTTAACCTTTGGAGTAGCAACTTCACCGGTAGCTGCTTTTACGGTATCCAGAGTTTCTTTTACTAAGTTCACCACCTTGTTAACAGACTCGGTGGTAAGAGAAGTAACTCCGTTGTCTGTCTTAGTAGAACCAAGATCAAATGCTACAGTTGCCTCAACAACGGTCTTTCCAGACGCATCCTGTTTGGTCTCAACCTTTGGTTCTGTGGCTTCAAATTTGATTTCCTGGCCATTGGTTCCGGTAATGGTATTGGATGCCTTATCGCCTTCTGTTTCGAATTCGAAGAAACGAGCTCCCATCCACTCATCGTAATAATTCTTTTCCCAGTTAGTATATCCGCCAGGAGTACGAACCTTCAGCTCTGCTTCCACCTGCTCATTTGTCATTCCCTTAGGGAAATAGTCGAAGAAATCCCAGGTTTCCCATCCATCTACGCTTTCTGGGTTCTCATGCCAGTAGGTACTTACCACAACATCCTTATCATAGGTAGCATAGGCAAATTCATATTCATAGATACCACCTACCTTAATATCATCAAGATATGATTGGATTTCCTGATCATCTTGATATCCCCAGCCCTGGAAGGTCAGCTCTCGTGGTGTTCCGGTCAGGGTCACATTCTTATCAAAGGTGGCCTTGATATCTGCCGCAGAAGGAAGTGTCGATAACGTACACTTAATCGCTGGAAGATCAATAAACTTGAACCAGGTACGGTCCTCTTTCTCCTGAACATATCTCGCCTGAGGAACCACTACAACCTCATCAGTATCACAAACGATGTCTACAAGCACCATTGAGTAACCATTTGGATTGAGAACGAAATCCGCATCCGAAAATACCTTCTTGGCTTCCTCCAGATACTTGTTTTTTGCGTAAGCTATCACCTCGTCCCTGGTTGTAGCTTTTACCCACTCTGCTACATAATTGTTCCAATAAGTAGTTCCGTCAAGGATAGGCACTTTGACAGACATTGGCAGATACCCATCCGGCAAGGCTACAAGCGTCACACTGTTGTAAGGATCTCTACCAATCACATAATCTGACGCTAATCCCAAATCTACGTAAGAACTTTCTTTTGTCTCTGAATTATACTGATATTGTAAAACATGCCAGTTACTAGGTACCCCTTCCACCAAGGTCGGTGCTGTAGGGATTGTCACATAATCTGACAATTTGGTGTATCTGGGAACTGTAAGTCCAGATGCAATAGTCTCCCATACATCATGAACACTTCCTGCCGAAAAGTCATAAATCAGAGTATTCACCGAGAGGCTGGAAGTAGGATATACCACCTGGTTGCCAACCTTTAAAACCAACGTCGCTGTGTCTATATGATACAAGGATGCATAGGCACTTTCGGTGCTGGTCTCATTTTGAATCCAATAATTTGCTTGGGATGGACACCATGCGGTAGGATACATCTGCTCGTCAAAGGTAAACTGACCTTGAAATACATTGGTATCACCAACTCGATTCACGTTAAAATACTTGTATGAACTTGTGTTAGGTAAGTCTGTATGCATGTATAATGACATCGTCTGTACGCTCTGAGGCACATCACTTCCAACTGTCACCTTGTAGGTAACCACAGTTCCCGGCGAAATCACAGAACCATTCTTGTATGGATTGCCATTGGCATCCAATGCTTCCACCGATTGAACAGTAAAGTTCTTACTGGTAGAAGAACTAGAGCTCTCAGGGATTTCCTGGGAACCAGCCATCTTCACATCGAGGACTGTACCGGAACTATCGTAATGTCTTGTATTGCCAGCCTTGTCCTCTACCCAGACAGCACTAAGATACAAAATACCCTTGTAGTCCACATCCGTAAGAGGAACCACGCAGGTATAGACATGGGCATCATTTGCGGCATCATGACCCTCCGAAGCCGGAGCTACCGTCCAGTTCGGATTCTCCGCTCTATCGCAATAATACCATCCACCACCTACATTCTTCATTCTGGATCCATCTTCGGACCTCACACAGAAATTGAAATTAACGCTTCCCATCGCCACATCGTCCACAGCTGTGATGGAAACCTTCAAAGAACTTGCAGTGGTTGCTTCCCCATTCTCATTTGGGTTCACAATCTCTGCGGTAACCAATTGAATCTCCGGAATTCCCGTATCATATCCATCCGCTTTTACCGTGGTAGGGTTCACAACCGTAACCACTAATGTAAGAGCCAAAAGAAATGCAGCAATTCCACTCACCACTCTTTTCATTTGTTTCATAACATTCTCCCTTCTTAAGTTATGGCGCTGACTCAATTTTAGTACTATCTAATCATGTTGTCTATACATTTCTAATTGTTTGAAAAAATTTTGTGAAATATCACCAAGAAGGGATGAGCCCCAAATATGCATACCAAAACAAGCAGGCTGATTTCTCAGTCTGCTTGTTCCACTAATAGGCCCTCCAAAACTTTGGGAACCCTACTTAACTTTGGAGACCCTCTATTGCTTCTCGGTATCTTCCGTAGAATGAGTTTTCTCCCATTCCGGGTCTGCCATCTCCAGCCATTTATCCAGATCATAAATCTGGGTATTCTCTTCCGTTACACCGGTAGATTCTTTGATGTAATCGCTAATCTTCTTAACGGAATCGGACACCTCATATTGTTCCCCGCTATCTTCACTAGCAAAGAGATACTCATGAAGCTGTTCTACGTTTTTATCCAATTCCACCGGAACTACCAAATCATTGCCATTGAAGGTACCTGCGGTTAACTGGAATGGGAAGCCTGTGGTTCCGGCAATACTATACTTTTGCACACTACTTGCCAGGGAGACAAGCTCCGGCACTGTGAAGGACGTACTTATATCGTCCACCACTTCATTGACAATATCTACTAACGTTCCAGCCTTCGCGCTCTTCACCTTATCCATCATAGCCTGAAGGACAATTCGCTGACGTGCCGCACGCATGAAATCATCTCCCGCAGTATAGCGAATACGTGCATACGCTGTGGCCTGGGTTCCATTTAAGGTCTGCAATCCTGCAGAAGATACATGAGTTCTGTCTGCTCCTTTTACCCAGTCTGCCGTATCATCTACATACGAATTAATATAAGAAACCTCATTGTCCTGAACTTCGATTTCTACACCACCCAAGGCATCAATAGTCTCAATGAGAGCGTTCCAATCCACGCAGACATAATCTGTAATGTTTAAATCCAGGTTGGTGTTCAACGCCTGTACTGCATTCTTTGCTCCACCTTTTGCAAATGCAGAATTGATTTTGTTGTAGTTGCCTTTTCCCACACTCAGGTAGGTATCACGATAGACAGATACCAGGCGAACCTCCTTAGTGTCATTGTCAATGCTGGCAACCATTACCACATCGCTGAGACCACTGTCATAGCTGGTTCCAGGTCTGCTATCCAGTCCAAAAATCGCAATGTTGGTATAATCCTTTAGCAATCGTTCGTCCAAGTCCTCGTTAATGCCCGCATCTTCCCTGGAGAAATCCTCGAAATTCACTTTCGACAGGATGCTCCAGACATACAATGCCACAAGAAGAAGCAAAAGAACCACAAACTCCACGGCAAAAAGAATCAGTTTTCTCTTCTGACGTTGCTTTTTGGTAAGCTTCTTTTTCTTCTTGTTCTTGTTAGAAGGCCCCTGTATATTTGTCATTTCCGTCACATAGTTCTTATCTGTCATATCTCTCTCACCTATTTTTTGACTTTGTACTTCAAGGTTTCTGTGTCACTCTCACAAAAGCATGCCTTATCCTCTCCATCACGTCACTCTCACAAAAGCACGCCTTATCACAGAAGCTTCCCTCATCACAGGAACGTGCCTCTCACATAACCACGTCCCCATCATGAAGAGCATGCTTTCTTGCCTGAAGATGATCTAGGAGAACATCTCTCCCACTGCTTTGCTTAACGCATCCAATTTCTCCTTGGAATCCTCGAGAGAGGTTCCCTTTACTCCAAAGTAGAACTTAATCTTAGGCTCTGTTCCGGAAGGACGTACACAGCACCAAGCATTGTTGCTTAGTTCATAGTACAGAACATTGGATGACGGTAGTCCTGTAGGCTCCACTTTTCCGGTAGCCACTTCTGTACGGGTATCCAGCTTGTAGTCTCTCACCGCAATGACATCGTACTCTCCAATCTTCTCCGGAAGAGTCTTTCTGGCATTGTCCATCATAGTCTGCATCTGAGCCGCACCGTCTGCACCCTTGAACTCTGCTGTAGTGATGCCTTCACGATAGTATCCGTACTTCTCGTACATAGCAATCATCGCATCCCAAAGGGTCATGCCCTGTTTCTTGTAGAAGGCTGCCACCTCGCAAAGCATGGTAACTGCTGCCGGAGCATCCTTATCGCGGCAATAGGTTCCAGGAAGGCATCCATAGCTCTCCTCTAATCCGAACACATAAGAATTGCATCCGGTCTCATCAAACTTCTTGATCTGCTCTCCGATGTATTTGAAGCCGGTAAGCACCTCAATCAGCTCTACATCGTAAGCAGCAGCAATCGCTTTTGCCATATCGGTTGTAACAACGCTCTCGATTAATGCAGGATTCTTTGGCATGGTACCAGCCTTGGTCTTCTCTGCCAAAATGTATTCTGCAATGAGCATACCTGACATATTTCCGGTAAAGGTCACGTACTCACCGGTCTTAGTGTCCTTGCAGTATACTCCAAGTCTGTCTGCATCCGGATCGGTGGCAAGAACAATGTCTGCATCCTTCTCTTTTGCGAGTTTAAGCGCAAGCTCCCAAGCAGCAGGATTCTCTGGGTTTGGGTATGGAGCAGTTGGAAAATGTCCATCCGGAATCGCCTGAGTCGGCTCAATAAATACCTGCTCAAAGCCAAGGTCCTTAAGCACTCTCTGAACAGGGCCAAGTCCGGTTCCATGAAGAGGGGTGTACACAATCTTAATATCCTTTGCCATCTCCTTGATGATTTCCGGATGAATGGAGAGCTTGCGAAGCTCCTCAAAGTAGCCCTCATCAATCGAATCCGGAACGATATTGTATAATCCTGCCTTCTTGGCATCTTCCTTATCCATGGTCTTCACCATATCAAAGGAGGTCACCTTTGCTACCTCAGCCATAATATTGGTATCATGAGGTGGTGTTACCTGAGAGCCATCCTCCCAGTAAACTTTATATCCATTGTACTCTCTTGGGTTGTGGCTGGCAGTAATAACGATACCGGCCATAGTTCCAAGCTGACGAACCGCATAAGACAGCTCCGGAACCGGTTTCAGTTCGGAAAATACATAGGTCTTGATTCCGTTTGCAGCAAGGCAAAGGGCGGTAGCATCAGTGAATTCGTCGTGCATCAGACGAGAATCATGGGCAATTACCACACCTCTGTCCTGTCCGTTCTGGGAAAGGATGTAGTTCGCAAGGCCCTGTGTCGCCTGACGGACGGTGTAGATATTCATACGATTGGTTCCGGCACCGATGACTCCGCGAAGTCCTGCCGTACCAAACTCCAGTGTACGATAAAAACGATCCTGAATCTCTTTCTCATCTCCCTCGATGGAACGAAGCTCTTCCTTGGTAGCCTCATCAAAATAAGGGTTTGTAAGCCAGCTTTCATATTCTTTCCTGTAATCCATTTTTTAAACCTCCTGAACCTAATTGTCCCCGTCAATACTTCTAAACTAGTCTTATTATTGTAACATAATTTTCCAGTGAAAGGAACCCGTCTTTTCCTAAGATAGCTTCCCCAGAAAAAGAAGGGAAAGCACCCTGCTCCTTCGAACCACATATCTGCTGATAACCAGAGTCGCAAGCACCGGAATCACAAAACAAAGAGCCGTACATAACAGATAATTCCAGTGTAAGTGCTCCCAGAAGACAATGCGCACCAATACCTTAATTGGCTCAGCGATGATATAGAGATCCATGGCATAGTCCCCACAGAGAAGGAGAAAGCTCCTACCACCATTGTCCTCAGGCACCCCATCCGCAATCCGTATTGCAAGGGATAAAAAAAGGAAAAGCCCCGACACCGCCGTCACAACAAACAGCGTAACCTGCACCATATGAGTAGGAACTGCGCCTAGGGCAGTAAGCCAATCACTTCCTGTATTTCCCATAATAAAAAACAGCAATAATACTACCAAAGCCCACGTTTCAGATAACGCTTTCCGAACCAAGGGATAATAGCAACGCACCAGCATTCCAAGAAGCAAATAGAACACGTAGAACAGGAACAAATACAGATTCGGATTCACCTGAAGGGCATAAGAAGAAGCCCAGATTCCGCCTAGCGCAATCACCGTCCAGAACCACAGTGTCCTTTTCCTCACCACCAGAACCATAAAAACCGTAATCAACCAGAGCACATATAGAAACCATAGCTCCACATCCGGATTTCCACCCTTAGCCATCTCAAGGAGAGTAGGAAAACCTATCATATCCGGTCTTTTGAAATAATAAGCTCCTGCAAACATGTACAATAGCCCCATGACAAAATAG
>JALEPP010000056.1 GCA_022767075.1 Agathobacter sp.
AAAATTCTTCGGCACAAGAAACATACACATTTTTCTGATACCATAGGGACATCCTACCAAAATCCAATAAAGGAAATAATCAAACCCATCTGCTTTATTGCAAACCGGATAACAGGTAATCATCCAGAGAACAAGAACACATAGCGGAATAATTATTTTAAACAATGCCTTTTTCATGCCAGCCACCTCCATACATATCGTGCTGCACCTCCTGCTGATAATAGTGATTGATCGTTAACGGGGCATTATAAAGTGCAGTAACCATATATGCCTTGATATTTGTTATTTTCGTATTTGTATCATGCATACAGCCAATCACATACTCCAAATGTCCACTATTCAGCTTCAGGAATTTTGATTTTACAAGCTCATAAGGATAATCCTCCCCTGCAATCCGGATTGTTGTACGCTTTACGCATACAACCTCACAGATAACCTCAAAAAGCTCCTCATACAAAGCCTTGTTGCATAATTTGTTCTGCTGTCAACCATGGTTAGCAAAATACCCTCAATGGACAGCTTTGGGTTAATCTGACGCTTCACCTTACCAATCTGAAGGTTGAATTGATATCTATATTAATAGTAAGAAGCTGAACGAGTATACTTGCCAGCAACGAATTTGTCACCTCAAAATGTCTTATTAAAAACAATCCCAACTGGATCAGCATTGATAATATCATCAGCATGAAGCTGAATACAGAAGCTGCTAACATTCCCATATTATATATTCCCCTTTCCTTTTTCATTCATAACCTTGTAGGCTATGAGCTCGAAGAGATAGTCAGGCATCTGTCTGGTTCCACGTTCCCACTCAGTCATTGTACGGTATGGAATGTGAAGCCACTCTGCAAAATCTTTTCGGTTCATGCCGGTATAGATTCTGAGCATTCTAAATTTATAACCTGTATTTTCTTTCTGAGATTCTTCAATTGTAAGAGGCTGTCCCTCAATCTCAATAACATATTCCTTTTTAATATCTTCAAATTCTGAATCAAATGACTTAGGCATATCTCTACCTCCTTATTTACACTGTGTGTATACGTATATTATATGTACACACAGTGTAAACGTCAAGATTAATTTTAGCCTTCATCAAACATTGTCTCGATATACTTGTTTAAGACCTTCACATTTATAAGAACTCTTCTGCCAATTCTTCTTGTAGCCTTTGCATCCTTAGCAAGCTTCTTTTCAACAAGTCCTACTTCTTCTAATTCTTTAAGACTGGCAATTGCTTTCTTCTTGGAAATATTCATATCTTCCATAATGTCTGTAATCTGATAAATCACATAAGCCTTATTTTCTTCATCGAGCCACTGATTTTTTACAGCCGCGCCCATCTTATCAAGTAATAAACCATACAGTATCTTGGCCTCTACAGACAGAGGAGCAAACACATCCTCTGTCATCATAGCCTTGGGAATGCGGATAAAACTATACTGATCCGCCTGGTCCTTTTCATAATATGCAAACGTCATTATTCTTCATCCTCCTCAAAAGCCTGTTCTTCCTTCCACTTGGCAAGGAGCTCATAAATAAGATTCTCTCTGTCCTTTACAGACATGGTTCCAGGGAAATACTGATTCAGCTTTCTTTCGGAAAGAGTGATTTTCTTCTTGGAACTTGGAACTGGCTTTAAGCTGTTATAAAAGGTGATGAGTTCATGCTGAGTAACATTTTCCTTGTCTACTTCTCTTCGAAAGGCTGTAACCATTTCCCATTTGATGACACCATTCTCTTTAATGTACTCGTAGGTCCACTGCTGAACCCTTTTTGAAAGATTGGCAATTTCTACAGCTGTCATAAGAGGTATCTTTTTAACATCTACCATTTCCAAAAGTTCAGGAATTAAATCCGTTAACTTCATAAAGCGGTGTACTTGATTTCTGCTTTCTCCAACCTGCTGAGCTAAAACTACATCCGTTTGAAAATTTCTCCCAACTTGGGAGGAATTATTTTTGCTTGGTCTTCCGGCCTGTCTCTTCATAGCGTCATATCGCATCTTATAAGCAAAGGCCTTTTCACTCGGGAGAATCTCTTCGCGCTGAACATTAGCATCGACCATCATAATAGTCGCTTCATCATCAGTTACTTCCTTTATAATGGCAGGAACCTTGTGAAGTCCCGCTCTCTTGGCGGCATGAAGTCTTCTATGACCTGATATCATTTCATAAGTCCCTTCATCATCCGGTCTTACAATTACCGGTGTAAGAATGCCATTTGCCTTAATGCTTTCCACCAGTTCGTCCATTTTTTCATCATCAAGCACCTTGAAAGGATGATTCTCAAAAGGGTAAATTGCTTCTACTTCAATATCCGTTGTCCCTTCTGTGCTTGGAACACAGAGGAGCTCATCGATACTTGTCATTTTGATTTTCTGTCCTGGTCTGTTAGCCATTGTTCACAACCTCCTTAATTAAAGATGTATAAGCAAAAGCTGCCTTGCCCTTAGGATCATAGACATACAGACTGCTTCCTTCTGCAGAAATCTCAGCTGCTCTTACTGATAAAGGAATCTCACAATCAAATACTCTGATTGAAGAAGAATATGCATCATATACCT
>JALEPP010000066.1 GCA_022767075.1 Agathobacter sp.
CCCGGATGGATTTCAATTCCGGTTTTTCTGGCTGCTCTCTGGGAAATGTATCTTGCTCTAAAAAAATGCCCCTTCAGATATTGTTTATGTGCCCTTCTATAGCTTAGCATTACCCGAAAGCTCGGATAAAGCAGGACTTCAAGATCGGAATGTATCGCAGGATCTCTCTCTTTTACTATTTCGATTTCTTCTTTGATACTTTTAAAAATACCCATAATAACTCCTTTTGCATGGGATGATACGCTGTACAAAAAAAGGATTACTTCATCTCTTATCCCTATAGTAAGCTCCTATAGTAAGAGACGAAGTAATCCGTGGTTCCACTCTTTTTCACACCCTGCTACCGCCCGGTGCCTCAATCCCTGTAACGTAGGGTCAACGTACCAGACTCAACTACCGATATCATACTTCGCCTGGTCAGCTCCCGGATGCACGTTCAAAGCGCCTCATCAAATCTGCTTCCAGCCAATGACAGATTCTCTCTTTCATGGGTTGGCTCCTACTCTTTCCGTTCCATGCCTTCTCTATATAAAAATCTACTTAACCTAGTTTATGCACAAACCCTTGCTTTGTCAAGGATTTCTCCATTTCTAATGCTGTAATCATCTGCAATACGCATGCCCATTTCCAAATGCTCAAGCCTTTTTGCAACCGCCACATCCACTGCAGTCTCTTTCTACGCCCACAGCCATACTGGCATCATAAAGGCGAATCAAAGAACAGATTGCCTGGGAAGAAATTCCCTCCTCTGTTCCGGTAAAGCCCAAGCCTTCCTCAGTGGTGGCCTTGACATTAATCTGGCTTAATTCTATCCCAAGGGTACGTGCTATATTTTCTTCCATCGCCGGAATAAAAGGACGCATCTTAGGCTTCTGAGCAATAATAGTGGCATCAATATTCTCAATGGCAAACCCATTCTCCAAAATAAGCTGTCCTACATGCTGTAAAAGCTTCAGACTTGAAATTCCTTTGTATTTTTCATCTGTGTCCGGAAAATGCTTTCCGATATCCCCAAGAGCCGCTGCCCCAAGAAGTGCGTCCATGATTGCATGAAGCAATACGTCCGCATCCGAATGTCCCAACAACCCTTTCTCATGAGGAATCTTTACTCCACCCATAATAAGGTCTCTACCTTCCACCAAGCGGTGAACATCATATCCTAATCCTACTGGCATTTTTTCTCCTTTTCCAATCAGCAAACTAAATGAACTTTTCTATGATTGTACCATAAATTGCACAGAAAATACATAAAAGCTGTCGCAGCAATAATTACCACGACAGCTTCCATATTCATAAAATCAATGACTCAATATTCTTTTCTATACCGTTTCTACTGCTTTTGCAATTCCATTAGGCAAGTGCTGCAGTGATAATAGCCATAGAATAAACCTCTGCTGCGTTACATCCGCGAGAAAGATCGTTGATTGGCGCATTTAATCCAAGAAGAATTGGTCCGTATGCCTCGAAGTTTCCAAGACGCTGTGCAATCTTGTATCCGATATTACCTGCATTGATGTCAGGGAATACGAAGGTGTTGGCATATCCGGCAACCTCATTGCCCGGGCATTTGGTTCTTGCTACACGTGGAGATACGGCAGCGTCGAACTGAAGCTCTCCCTCAATTGCAACATTTGGATATTTTTCCTTTGCCTTGCTTGCAGCATTACGCATCTTATCTACGTCTTCGCCTTTTCCTGATCCAAGGGTAGAGTAGCTTAAGAATGCAACCTTAGGATCGATACCAAAGATTCTTGCACACTCTGCTGTCTCTCCGGCGATCTCAACTAACTCGTCCTCTGTTGGATGAATGTTGATTGCGCAGTCACCCATTGCAAGTACTTCGTTCTCACCGGTTGCGGAAGGACGAACGAGAATGAAGCATGATGATACGATGCTATTTCCCGGTTTTGTCTTAATCAGCTGTAATGCAGGACGTACGGTATCTGCAGTTGAGTATGTAGCTCCTCCCAAAAGGGAATCTGCGATGCCCATTTTTACTAACATAGTTCCGAAATAATTGGCCTGTAAAAGAGTCTTTCTAGCCTCTTCCGGAGTAACACCCTTGCTCTTTCTTAATTCGCAGAACATCTCTACCATCTCGTCCATGCGTTCAAAATTGGCAGGGTCAATAATCTCTGCTCCGCGAATGTTAAATGCACATTCTTCTGCAACTGCAAAAATCTCTTCCTCATTTCCAACTAAAATCGGATGAAGAAAGGTTCCTGCAAGCAGACGAGAAGCAGCCTCAAGAATACGTGGGTCATTTCCCTCTGTAAACACGATTTTCTTAGGGTTTTTCTTTAAAACATCAATCAGCTGTCCAAATCCAAACATTTATGATTTCTCCTTTTCACTATAAGTATTTTTCCACCTTAGCCATTCTACCCCCGAAACGTCAGAAAGGCAATGACTTAACATGTTTTTTCTTGGAAACAATTTCCGAAAAAATCGTTGACATGCTCTGTCCCATTTGCTATTATTAACAAGTCGTAAGTGACATGGGATCTTAGCTCAGCTGGGAGAGCATCTGCCTTACAAGCAGAGGGTCACAGG
>JALEPP010000075.1 GCA_022767075.1 Agathobacter sp.
AAGGCTCAGGTAGAAAAGCTGGAGCACGATTTGGATATGAAGGATCGTGAAATCTATGATTTGAAACACGATTTGATTTCTAATCAGATAAAAACAGATTCTGCCAATGAGGAATTAAAGAAGCTTCAAAATGAAAACAAAGAGCTATTGATTAATAAGGCACGTTTGGAAGCAGCCTTAGAGGATTCTTTACTTGGAACCAAAAAAGCAGAAGTTTAATAAACGATTTCAGTGAGCAGAGACTTTCTCTGCTCATTTTGTGTTAGTCGACTTATAAGATGACTATGAGACGTGTAAGAAACGAGGATAGAACCATGAAGAGAGAGAGATTCGAGGTGTTAGCACCGGCAGGGTCTATGGAGATATTGAAAGCGGTTTTGGAAGCGGGAGCAGATGCTGTCTATGTGGGAGGTCAGAGATTTGGAGCAAGAGCCTATGCCAATAATTTTTCCGATGAAGAGCTTCTTGCAGCAATTGACTATGTTCACCTTCACGAAAAAAAGTTGTATCTCACTGTGAATACACTTATGAAAAATAGGGAGCTTCCGGAGCTTATCCAATATCTAAAGCCTTTTTATCAGCAGGGCCTAGATGCTGTGATTGTCCAGGATATGGGAGCTTTAAAAGCAATTCACAGGGCTTATCCGGACCTGGATATCCATGCCAGCACCCAGATGACCATTACCGGAGTGGAAGGGGCCAGACTGTTATACGAGCTTGGAGCTACCAGAGTGGTAACTGCCAGAGAGCTTTCCATCAAAGAGATTGCATCCATTCATAAGGAGGTTCCTGTTGAAATTGAGACCTTTGTTCATGGCGCCCTGTGTTATTGTTATTCCGGTCAGTGCCTTTTTAGCAGTGTTTTAGGTGGCAGAAGCGGAAATAGGGGACGCTGTGCACAGCCATGCAGACTGCCATACAGTTTACAGACAGAAAATGGAGAGGTAATGTCCAAAGAGGCCTATTTGTTAAGTCTGAAGGATAACTGTGGAATTGAACTGTTACCAAAGCTGTATGATGCGGGAGTCTATTCCTTAAAGATAGAAGGGCGCATGAAGCAAAAAGAATATGCAGCCGGGGTTGTGGCTAGGTATTGTTCATACATTAAGCGGTTATGCGAAACGGATGGTGACACACGGTTTACAGACGATGAGATGAAGCATTTGCTTGGGCTTGGAAATCGTTGCGGATTTACCAAGGAATATTTCCGGTCTCATAACGGCAATGGGGATATGATAACCTATTCGAAACCAAGCCATGAAAAATCAATAACCTTGGACGAGACTTATGAGCCAAAGCATTTACCGGTCTGGGGACATGTCTATGCAAAGGTAGGGGAGCCATTGACCTTTACCATATGGAACGAAGACAATTCGATGTCCTTAGCCGGGGACATTGTCCAGGAGGCAATGAAAAGGCCCCTTGTTGAAGCAGATTATGAAAAAGCAATGGGAAAGCTTGGGGATGATGTTTTTGAGATGGAAGCATTAACCTGTGAAATTGTGGGAAATGGTTTTCTTCCTATCGGTGCACTAAAGGAGCTTCGTCGAAAAACTTTCGCAAACTTTAAAGAAAACTTAATTTGTAGATATCGCCGCAAAATGGTAGAGTTGAAACAGGAAGACGTGAAGCCTCATGCTATTAGCTCCAAGGAACAGCTCATCTGTTCCTTGGAAGACAGAGCAGTACTTTCGGAAGTAATCAAGGACAAAAACGTCACGGATATCTATATGGATATGATGAACTATGACGCTTCCTTTGATCGTTCCCTTATGCAGAAGGATTTTTCGCTGATACAGGATTCCGGAATGGATGGATATGTGATGCTGCCATATATCTTCAGAGAACACACCAGAATAAACTATGACAGACAGATAGAAGCTTTTCATTCCTTGCCTTTTAAAGGCTTTATCATCAGAAATTACGAGGAATTGATATGGGTAAGAGAACACTTTCCTCATAAGGCATGGATTTGTGATCACAATCTATATTGTTACAACGATATATCCTCCAATGCCTTCCTTGATATGGGAGCACAAGCGGTTACGATGCCTTTTGAACTGAACCGTGGGGAAATTCAAAAGAGAGACAATTCTTATACCCAGATGATGATTTACGGCAGATATCCATTGATGATATCTGCACAATGCCTTAGAAAAAATACCAAAGGCTGTACCCATACTCCGGGAAAGCTTAAGCTTGTGGATCGATATAAAAAGGTCTTTCCGGTTCGCAATTTGTGTGGGACCTGTGAAAATATCATTTATAATTCCCTTCCTACCAGCTTGCTGGATCAGAAGTCAGAATTGACAAAGATGGGACTTCATGCATTTCGTTTGCATTTTACTTTTGAGACAAAGGAGCAGGTACATAACCTGCTAGACAATTATTGCTTGGAAAGAAACCCGGACATAGAGACTACCAAGGGTCATTTTAAAAGAGGAGTAGAATAATGTTACATCTTGTTTCATTGTTGTCCAAATACCTTTTGGTGTTGTTATTGCTTCTGTATACTTATGACAGCTTCCATGTGTTTGCTTATCAGGGAAAGGATAAGCTCCAGAGACATGTGTATGCAAGACAACGCTTTTATATGTTTTTTATTCATTTTGTGGGATTTGGACTTCTGTTTTTAAAAGAATATAATATACAGATCATTGGCTTTTACCTGATGCAGGTGATTCTTTTTGCTGCAATACTTGCCATATATCGATTCTTTTATGAGAAGACATCAGAGCTTCTTCTGAATAATATGGTGCTATTATTGATGGTAGGTATGGTTATGCTTACCAGACTGAATTTTGATCATGCATGGAAGCAGTTCCTGATTTTGATTGCAGCAACGGTTGTTTCGCTGTTTATCCCTCTGATTCTTGCTAAGAATCAGGGATTTCGCAATTTAAAGTACTGGTATTATGGAGTCAGTATCATAGGGCTTCTTTTGGTCCTTATTATAGGTGCGGTCAGCTATGGAGCAAAGCTCTCCATTTCTCTTGGACCGGTCTCCATACAACCGTCGGAATTCATAAAGATTTTGTATGTATTCTTTTTGGCGTCCATGTTGAGAGAGGATGTTAGCTTTACGAATCTGGCGATAACTGCTGTAATGGCTGGGGTTTTGGTGCTTATCTTAGTAGCATCCAAGGATTTGGGAAGTGCATTAATTTTTTACTTGGCATTTTTAATGATGCTATACGTGGCTACCGGCAAAAAGCAGTATTTGTTTTTGGGGATTGTTTTCCTGGTGGTTGCATCCGTTGCAGGCTACTATCTGTTTTCTCATGTTCAGACAAGGGTAATCGCATGGATCAATCCTTTAAGTGTGATTGACGATAAAGGATATCAGATATGTAAATCCTTGTTCGCAATCGGCACCGGTGGATGGTTTGGACTTGGTTTGAATCAGGGATTACCAAATACCATTCCGGTTGTAGAACAGGATTTTATTTTCTCTGCCATTGCGGAGGAACTGGGGGGCGTGTTCGCATTATGTATTTTAGCGGTATGTGCCAACTGCTTCTTTATGATTATTAACGTTGCAATGGGACTCAAAGAGCAGTTTTATCGGTTGGTTGCTCTTGGTCTTGGATGTGTCTACGGCGTTCAGGTGATTCTTACCGTAGGAGGAGCAATCAAATTTATTCCATCTACGGGTGTGACATTGCCTTTTGTAAGCTATGGGGGAAGCTCGCTGATGGCTTCCATGTTAACATTTGCTGTTGTTCAGGCCCTGTATATTGTGAAAAGTGATGAGTCTGAAAAAGCAAAATAAGGAGTAAAGAACTTATGAGTTTATTTTCCAAGCAAGATAATCAAGAAAAAGACTCTACAAAAAAAGTGAAAAAGAGCAAGGGGCGTAACCATGAGTATGTGGTGGTTATGTATTTGTTTCTTGCAATTTTTGTTGGAATTATCCTGTATTACATCTATTTTATGGCATTTCAAAGGGATACCTTTATCAATAATCCATATAATTCTCTTCAGAATTTGTTTGGCGAGCATGTGGTTCGTGGGGAAATCACCGATTGTGACGGAAATGTGCTTGCAAAAACCAAGGTTGGTGAAAACGGTCAGGAGACAAGAGTTTATCCATATGAGAATTTATTTGCACATGTTGTTGGATTTTCGACCAACGGGAAAAGCGGACTTGAGAACGTAGAAAACTTTGAACTTTTACGCTCCCATGAATTCTTTTTGGAACAGTTTGCCGATCAAATGAACGACGAGAAAAGCCAGGGAGATCGCGTTGTAACAACATTAGATCTTTCGATACAGCAGACCGCATACAATGCTTTGGGAAGCTGTGATGGGGCTGTCTATGTGATGGAGCCTCAGACCGGTAAAATTCTTGCAATGGTTTCCAAGCCTGATTTTAACCCCAATACCATTGAAGAGGATTGGGAGAGTGTCTCCGGAGAGGAATCTACGGCTCTTTTCAATCGTGCAACCCAGGGGCAATATGCTCCGGGCTCTGTTTTTAAAATGGTGACTCTTTTAGAGTACTACAGAGAGCATCCTTTGGATTATATGAATTACAGCTATCAGTGTGAGGGTGGCATTACCGTTGAGGACCAGACCATTCATTGTGCCGGAAATAAGGCCCACGGTCAGGAGGATTTAAAACAGAGCTTTGCCAATTCCTGCAATGCAAGCTTTTCCAATATTGGGTTACAGCTTGATTATCAAAAATATAAGGCACTTACGGATTCTCTGCTTTTTAATAAGGATTTACCGATCGATTTTATTTCCTCTCAAAGCCGTTTTGCTCTGAAGGAATCGGACAATGATTTTATGGTGATGTCCACCGCAATGGGACAGGGGAAGACCTTAGTATCCCCTTTGCATATGGCATTGCTAGCCAGCGCGATTTCTAATGACGGCGTATTAATGAGACCTTATCTGGTAGATCATACGGAAAATGCGGATGGTATTGTCGTCCGTACACAAAAGCCATCTCAATATGGTTCTATTATGTCAAAGGAGGAGGCTGACTTTCTGGAAGAGTATATGCTTGAGGTGGTGAACACAGGCACTGCAACAGCCCTTGGCCGTGACGGATACGATGTGGCAGGAAAGACAGGTACCGCACAGGTATCGGACACTTCTGATACTACCAACTCCTGGTTTGTAGGTTATGCAACCAAGGAGGATCAAAGAACCGTTGCAATTGCTGTGGTTGTTGAGAGAAACAATGAGAATGGAGTATCGGCGGTAAATGTTGCAAAACAGGTCTTGGACAGTTGTTTTTAGTATCCTTTTTCTTACATCCTTTTCTTGCATAAGAAAATCAAAAAGGGTATACTTACCATAGGTTTAAACCACACTAGGAGGTATCGTAATGATAGAAGCAACAAGCTGTGGCGGTGTGGTAATATTTCGTGGAAAGATCCTTTTACTTTATAAGAACTATAAGAATAAGTATGAAGGATGGGTGCTTCCAAAGGGAACTGTAGAAAAGGGCGAGGAGTACAAGGATACAGCTCTTCGTGAAGTAAAAGAAGAGACGGGAGCTAATGCGACAATTATTAAATATGTTGGAAAAAGCCGCTATAGTTTTACTGTACCTGAGGATACCGTTGAAAAAGAGGTGCATTGGTACCTGATGATGGGCGAGAGTTATTATAGTAAGCCACAGAGAGAAGAGTATTTTGTAGATTCCGGATTCTACAAATATCACGAAGCTTATCATCTTCTCAAATTTGCAAATGAGAAGCAGATTTTGGAGAAAGCTTATAATGAATATCTGGATTTGAAAAAGAGTAATTTGTGGGGAAACCATAAGTATTTCTAAGAGTATGAGAGTGAGCTTATGATTTGGAATAACCATCTTTATGTAGGAGAATCTGTTTCTCTAAAATTACAGAAGCTGAAATGGAGAATCAATCATAATGCGGGGGTTCTTGGAGTTTATTTGATTTCTTTGGCCTCCAATCCGGACAATTTGCTGGATATCATTCCATCCACAGATTTAAAACTCCTTGGATATCCAAAGAGGTTTTTGCATATAATTGGGATTGCAGGGAGTTATGACGAAGCGGTGGAGCTTGTCATACAGATTGTGAATGATACCATGAAAGCTCAAGGGGATTTGGATGTCAGAGGATTTCTGAAGGAGGATCAGGAATAGAATCATGATAATACTTCAGATATTAAAAATATTAGGAATCACAATTCTGGTGCTTTTGGCAGTTGTGCTTCTATTGTTTTTCATCGTTATCCTGACTCCGGTTTATTATCGGGTAAATGGATCAATTAGTGACAAACAGCAGCGTGGCGATATTTCAGTTCGCTGGTTGTTTGGCTTTCTCAGCTTTGGCTGGAGGTATCAGGACGAACAATCCGGGTATGAGCTTAAGATATGCGGATTCCGGATTTATCCCAAAAAGGACAAGCACTCCAAAGCAGAGAGGAAACCTTATTCGGAGGAAGATTTTTTTCAGGAAAATTCTGGTGAAGAGGAAATAAATTCTGTTGAAAAACAAGAGGACATTCCTCTAAAAATGGATTCCTCTGATACCGGGGAAAAGAAAGAGAAGGACAAGCATAGTCCCAAAAGCTCTTTCAAGAATTTTTTCCATGAGATTCAAAGGGCTTATTCCGGTGTACAGACCATTAAAAATGATAAAAGATACAAAAACGCTTTACAAAAACTAACTCAGGTATTTATCCGGCTTTTGAAGAAAATCGTTCCAAGGGAGATGTATCTGGAAGGGACATACAGTTTGGGTTCTCCGGATTATACGGGATTATCTTTTGGCATTTTATGTATCTTTCCTGTAGCGTATACCAACCGTTGGAAGATTACACCTGATTTTGAAACGGACAGAATGTATATAAATGGTTATGGCAGAGCAAAAGGGAAGGTAGTACCATTTTGGGCATTAAAAGCTTGTCTTGAGCTTCTCTTTTGTGAGGATATCATCTATTGTTGTAAGAAAATAAAAAATGCCCTGAAATAGGAGGAGGAAAATATGGCAGAAAATAACACACCAAACAACAAGAATAATAACTTTAATCAAACAGTGGAGTCTCTGTTTAAGGGGATGGATAGTTTTATTACAACCAAGACAGTAGTTGGGGATGCCATTCATATTGGGGATACCATTATTTTACCTTTAGTAGATGTTACCTTTGGCGTTGCCGCAGGAGCCTTTTCCCAGGATAAAAAAGACACCGGAGCCGGTGGTATGGGAGGTAAAATCATGCCAAGCGCTGTATTAGTCATCAAGGATGGACAGACCAAGCTTGTAAATATTAAAAACCAGGCTGGCATGACCAAAATACTGGATATGGTTCCGGATTTTGTGGATCGATTCACCAATAAAGGAAAAGAGGACCCAAGCGAAACAGTCATTTTTGATGATCAGACAGACGAAGCTTAAATGACAATCCGGAAAAAGAGGCATAAGTAACAGAAAAAGACATATACTAATGGTGAACATAAGTATATGTCTTTTTATTATGAAATGTGTAATTGGTTATACGTTATTCTGGTTAGCGATAGGCATGCTCATTGGAATGCTTATCAATAACTGTTTTGTTATGATTCTTCTTATTATATTGTGTCTGTTGACAAGCTATTTTTTGTTTTGTAATTAGAGTAACAAAAAAACTGCCTCATGAAAGTTCATGAGGCAGTAACTATTTTTGATTAAGCTCTCTCTACACGTCCAGATCTTAAGCAAGAAGCACATACGTATAACTTCTGTGGAACTCCGTTCACTTTACAGCTAACACGTTTGATGTTTGATTTCCAAACTTTATTAGATCTTCTATGAGAATGACTTACAGCGTTACCGAAATGAACGCCTTTTTCACAAACTGCACATTTTGCCATGATTCGCACCTCCTTGCATATCACTAAGCTCTACTACATTCGAGCTCACAACACGGATATTTTAACAGATGAACTTATATAATGCAAGGATAAAATGAAAAATATTTTTGGGTATTTGCTTTTTTTAGGAAATTGAGTATAATAGGTGAGACTACGGTATTATCTATGGAGGTATCATATGAAAGGACAAATGGATACACAGTTAGGAAAAGTAATTATCGATAATGATGTAATTGCCACCTACGCAGGAGCAGTTGCGGTTGAATGCTTTGGTATTGTGGGCATGGCTGCTGTGAATATGAAAGATGGCCTGGTTAAATTGTTAAAGCGTGATTATCTATCACATGGCATCAATGTAACCGTAGACGAAGACAATAAAATCACTTTCGATTTCCATGTAATTGTCTCTTATGGGGTAAGTATCAATACAGTTGCGGAAAACCTTACAGAGACAGTTCGATATAAGGTTGAGGAATTTACAGGAATGGAAATTGCAAAAATCAATATTTACGTTGAAGGCGTTCGCGTGATTGATTAAGGAGGAAATTTGAAATTGGAAATTACAAGTATTAATGCCAGCCAATTTGCAAAAATGTTTTTGGCAGGAGCTAAGAATTTAGAGGCAAAAAAAGAGTGGATTAATGAGTTAAACGTGTTCCCTGTTCCAGATGGAGATACCGGTACGAATATGTCCATGACAATTATGTCTGCGGCAAAGGCTGTCAGTGAATTAGAACAGCCAACTATGGCGACACTTGCAAAAGCTATTTCTTCCGGATCTCTTCGCGGTGCCAGAGGAAATTCCGGCGTTATTTTGTCACAGCTATTCAGAGGATTTTGCAAGGTAATCGGTGAAGTGGAAGAAATCGATGTGACCGTACTTGCAGAGGCTTGTGAACGTGCCGTGGAGACTGCATATAAAGCAGTCATGAAGCCAAAGGAAGGTACGATTCTTACAGTTGCAACGGGTGCTGCAGATAAGGCCGCCGCTTTAGCACTTGAGACAGATGACCTTACCTATTTCATCGAAGAAGTGATTAAGGAAGCCGATTTCGTCCTTAACAAAACTCCTGATATGCTTCCTGTATTAAAACAGGCTGGGGTAGTGGATTCCGGCGGACAAGGACTTGTAGTTGTATTAAAGGGAGGTCTTGATTCTCTTCTTGGAAAAGAAATCGACTACACCATTGAGACCGGAAGTACCGGCTCGGGATTCCAGAAAATTTCTGCGGAAACAGAGGCAGAAATTAAATTTGGCTACTGTACCGAGTTTATTATTGTGTTAAATCAACCGATTTCCGAGAAGGAAGAGCTTGATTATAAAGCGTTCCTGGAGTCAATCGGAGACTCTATCGTAGTCGTAGCGGATGATGAAATCGTGAAAACCCATGTTCATACCAACGATCCGGGTCTTGCTATTCAGCGAGCTCTTACCTATGGTTCTCTCAGCAAGATCAAGATTGACAATATGAGAGAAGAGCATGAGGAAAAACTCATTAAGGATGCTGCAAAGATTGCCGAACAGCAGAAGGCAAAAGAGGCAGAAGAAAAAGCTAATGAACCGCGCAAGGAAATGGGCTTTATTTCAGTATCAATTGGAGAAGGAATGAATGAGATTTTCCGTGGACTTGGTGTTGACTACATTATCGAGGGTGGTCAGACAATGAATCCAAGTACCGAAGATATGTTACAGGCCATTGATCATGTAAATGCCGATAATATTTTTATTCTTCCTAACAATAAAAATATCATTCTTGCAGCAAATCAGGCTGTTGATTTGGTAGAGGATAAGAATATTTTTGTCATTCCAACCAAAACCATTCCTCAGGGAATTACTGCTTTGGTTAACTTTATTCCGGATCATTCGGCAGAGGAAAATGCAGCCGCTATGACTGGTGAGTTAGACAGTGTAAAGACCGGACAGGTTACATACGCTGTCCGTGATACGGAATTAGACGGAAAAGTAATTAAACAGGATGATTTTATGGGTATTGGTGATAAGTCCATTCTTTCTGTAGGAAAAGAACTTGCACCAACAACACTTGAAATGGTAGATGAGATGATAGACGAAGATTCAGCCATTGTTAGCATCTATTATGGACAGGATTCATCCGAAGAAGCGGCAACAGAGCTTGCAAATGCCATTGAAGAAAAATATCCTGATGTAGAAGTAGAGATAAATGATGGTGGACAACCGATTTATTACTATGTTATCTCGGTAGAATAATAGGAGAACTCTTTATGAATGTGAACGAACCTGTTACATCCATAAAAGGGGTAGGTGAGAAAACCGCAGAATTGTTAACAAAGATAGGAGTATACACCGTTGGTGATATACTCCTATCTTTTCCTAAAAGCTATGTTCAATATCCAAAGGCCATTACCCCGGAAGAATTACATATCCAGCCAGGCGAAGCGCCAATGATCGCTTTAGCTGTCCAGATTCGTAAAAGTCCAATTGCAAAAAAGGCGAAAGGGATGGATCTTACGATTCTGGAGTTGCAGACGGGCAGCGGATTGTTATCTGTTGTCTGGTTTCGCATGCCATACATTCGTAAAAAGCTCCTTCCGGGAAGGTGGTACGTCTTATATGGGAAGCTTAGCTGGAGACCGGGAAAAGAAGGGATGTCTATGGAACAGCCGGAAATTTATGAACCGGAAAGCTATGAAAATATATCGGAACGTTATCTTCCGGTATACGGACTTACAAAAGGACTAAGCAACCATATGGTTACCAAGCTGGTTCAGACGGCACTTGCCCAAGAGACCTGCTTGATAGAGCGGTTGCCGGATGAGGTACGAAGAAACCACCATTTGTGTGCCTATGAGTATGCAATCAAACAGATTCATTTTCCCGACGATTTTGATACCTTGTATGAAGCAAGAAAACGTCTTGTATTCGAAGAATTTTTCTTTTTTATCTTAGGGTTACAGTATCGGAAGGAGGTTAGGGACAAGCAACCCAATCATTTGACCATGACAAAGGATACCTGGATGGAACAGGTGAAAAAGCGCCTTCCCTACGAGCTGACTGAGGCACAGAAAAACTCATTGGAGCAGATGAAGAAGGATATAACAGGGGAATACCTGATGCAAAGGCTCTTGCAAGGGGATGTGGGCTCCGGCAAGACCATCATCGCTTTCCTTTGCATGGTATTATGTAGCGAAAATCATTATCAGTCTGCTATTATGGCACCCACAGAGGTGCTTGCAATGCAACACTATGATAACTTTTGTCAATGGGTGGAGGAATATCATTTGCCGATACCTGTGGTTCTTCTGACAGGATCCATGACACAAAAGCAAAAGAGAGAGGCATACGAAAAGCTGCAACAGCTTGATAATGCCATTGTGGTTGGTACTCATGCCTTGATTCAGGACAAGGCTGTCTACGGCAGACTTGCACTTGTAATCACCGATGAGCAGCATCGGTTTGGAGTAAAGCAAAGGCAGGAGCTTACAGATAAAGGCATCAACCCTCATGTACTTGTCATGAGTGCTACACCGATTCCAAGAACCCTGGCGATGATTTTATATGGTGATTTAGATATCTCCGTCATGAATGAAGTTCCGGCAAAGAGACTTCCTATCAAGAACTGTGTGGTGAATACCACCTATCGTCCCAAAGCCTATGATTTTATTCGAAAGGAAGTAGCGCTTGGACATCAAGCCTACGTAATCTGTCCTTTGGTAGAGGAGACTGAGAATATGGACAGTGAGAATGTAAAGGACTACAGCAAAAGATTAAGGGAGGAGCTGGGTCCGGGAATTCAGGTAGAGTTTTTGCATGGAAAAATGAAGCCCAAGGATAAAAATGCCATCATGGAGCGGTTCTTACGCAATGAAATCCAGGTTCTGGTATCCACCACTGTAATTGAGGTTGGGGTTAATGTCCCCAATGCCACGGTAATGATGATTGAAAATGCAGAGCGTTTTGGCCTGGCGCAGTTACATCAGTTGCGGGGACGTGTTGGTCGTGGAAATGCACAATCCTATTGTATTATGATAAATACGTCCGGCTCTAAAAAGTCACAAAAGCGTTTGGATATCTTGAATCATTCAAATGATGGTTTTTATATTGCAAGCGAGGATTTAAAGCTTCGGGGTCCGGGAGATTTTTTTGGGATTAGACAAAGCGGAGAAATGTATTTCCAGATGGGAGATATCTATCAGGATGCAGATGTGTTACAGGAAGCCAGCGATGCAGTAAGAGAAATACTGGACAAGGATCCAGAGCTTCTTCTTGAGGAACATCGCCGGCTAAAAGAAATGATGGAACAATACACGTTCCGATTTTAAATGCTAGGATTCTACCAAGGTTAATGTGGAGATATCCGAATAAGCGGTCATGGAATAGTTGGTGTAATAAACCACAAAGCCGGGAGCACTCTTATTTGGTTTCTTCACATTTTTCTTTTGAAGATAATCGATTTCGACTTTTTCGGCTCCGCGTCCTTTGGAATAGTAAGCAGCAAGGCTTGCCGCCTCTTCAAATACTCTGTCAGGAAGCTCCCTGTTCTCGGATTTAACAATAACGTGAGAGCCCGGCATGTTTTTAGCATGAAACCACCAATCATTTCCGGTGGCAAATTTGAAGGTAAGCTCATCGTTTTGATAATTATTTTTCCCTACGTATATATCAAATCCATCCGAAGAGCGATAGTGAAGAGGTTTGCTTTTCCCGGTGTTCCTTTTTTGACCGCGTCCCTTCTTGATAAATCCAAAATCCACAAGCTCCTGTTTGATATCTATCAAATCGTCAGGAGAAGTGGCGATATCCAGTGCGTTTTGGATAGACTCAAGGTGAAGAATCTCATTTTGGGTTTCTTCTGTCAGCGCGCACAGTGCTTCGTAGGTGCGTTTTAGTTTGTTGTATTTTTCAAAGTATTTTTGTGCATTCTCCAACGGTGATTTCGTTTCATCCAGAGGAATCTTAATCTCCTTGTTGTCGTCATAGTAGTTCTCGCATACAAGGAATTTGGAGCCTTCCTTTACTCCATATCCGTAGGTCTGAAGCAATTCGCCGTAAATGCGGTATTTTTCCCTTTTTTCTGTGTCAGAAAGCTGTTTGAGCTGAAGCTGTAATTTCTTCTGGTTGCGTTCCAAGGCAGTGGTTACAATCCTTCTTAAATCGGCGGATTTCTGACGAATCCTTGTATAAGCATTCTTCTTTGCATAGTATAATTCCAACACCTCAGAGATGGATGTATAAGCTGCTATGGTATAGTCCTGATACTGGGTAAGCGGAAAAGCGGAAAATTCAATGGGTTCCTTTCCGTTCCATATGATGGCAGGAGAGAAATGTCCCTCTTTCACATCGTCCATGAAATGATGAAACTGTGTGGCAATATGATAAAGCTGATCCTCATCATAAGATGCCACCGGCATATCCGCATCAGCGCCTGCCCGGTAAAGTATTTCGTTGGCCATGAGAGGACTGATTCCGGTAAATGAGCCGTAAACAGCTTTCCCTAAGGTATCACTGCAGTGAGAAATGATGTCAGTGAATTCAGAGGTGGAGGTGGTGAGAGGATTGTGCTTTTGATTTTGGGTGGCCGGAATTTCGTACATTCTTCCGGGAAGAACCTCTCGAAGGGAACTGGTCAAGCTGGAAATATGCTTGATGCTGTCAATGATGGTTCCATCATCTTTACAGAAAATAATGTTGGAATGTTTTCCCATCAGTTCGATAATAAGAGATTTTTTGCAGAAATCCCCCATTTCATCTAAGTGTTCAATGTCCATTCGAATAATTCGCTCCATATGTGGCTGAGTGATAGACACAATTTTTCCGTTTGCAATGTGTTTGCGTAACACCATACAAAAGGTCGGCGCCACCATGGGACTGGGTTTGTTTTGATCGGTTAAATATACAAACGGAAGAGACGCACTTGCTGAGAGTGCAAGACGGTAATTGGCTCCGGGTCCCTTACAGGTTAGAAGCAATTCGTCCGGCTCCGGCTGTGCGATTTTTGCAATTTTGGTATTTAATATTGTCTGATTAAGCTGGTGTACCACACCGGCAATTACGATTCCATCTAAAGCCATAAAATGACCTCCTTTTCTTCTCTACGTATTATAGCGAATTGTTGAAAAAAAACCAACAAAAACAGGTTATTTATTTGACGAAACCTAATCGAAGCATTATAATGTTAACATCTATGCGTGGGAGATTGCCCATTGATGGAAAGGGAGAACCATGATTAAAAGTATGACCGGCTTTGGCCGTGGGGAGTATGTCGGTGAAAAGCGCAAAATCACCGTAGAAATGAAATCTGTTAACCACCGATATCTGGATGTTAACATCAAGATGCCAAAGAAATTTAATTTCTTTGAAAGCACCATTCGTTCCCTTTTGAAGGAATATATGGAACGAGGTAAGGTGGATTTATACATTACGTCAGAGGATTATGAAGAGGAAAATTATGTCCTTTCCTACCATCCAAAGGTGGCAGCCTCTTACCTGAAATATTTGAACCAGATGTCTGAGGAGTTTGGTCTTGACAACGATATTCGCGTTAGCACCCTGTCTCGTTATCCGGATGTTCTGGTAATGGAAGAGCAGGATCCTAACGAGGAGGAGCTGTGGCATGATTTAGAAGCAGCACTCAGACCGGCTTGTGAGATGTTTGTGGCAAGTCGTGTGTCAGAGGGAGAAAATCTCAAAAGAGATCTTGTGTCAAAAGCCAATCAGATGCTCACCTACGTTGATTACATCGAAAAACGTTCTCCTGAAATCATGATGGATTACCGGATGCGTCTGGAAGATAAGCTAAGAGAGCTTCTGGGGGATCGTCAGATTGATGATGCAAGAGTAGTGACAGAAGTTACCATTTACGCAGATAAAATCTGTGTAGACGAGGAGACAGTCCGACTTCGCAGCCATATCAACAGTGTCATTGACACCTTAGAACAGGGCGGCAGCATAGGACGTAAGCTTGATTTCATTGCACAGGAGATGAATCGCGAGGCCAATACGATTCTATCGAAAGCCAACAATCTTGAAATCTCAGATGTGGGCATTAATCTGAAAACAGATATCGAAAAGGTCAGAGAACAGATTCAAAACATTGAATAATATACCAGAAGGAGTACAATATGGGAGACAAAAAGGGTGTACTTGCCATTGTTTCCGGTTTTTCCGGAGCCGGAAAGGGTACCATTATGAAGTCATTAATGGAACGCTATGGTGAGGAGTATGGTTTATCCATTTCTGCCACAACCAGAGCGCCTCGACCGGGAGAAGAAAACGGAAGAGAATACTTTTTTGTTACGGAAGAAGAGTTCCTTCAAATGATTAAGGATGACAATCTTATCGAATATGCCAATTACGTAGGGAATTACTATGGCACACCAAAGCAATATGTGATGGAGCAGCTTGCCAAGGGTAAGAATGTGATATTAGAAATTGAAATGCAGGGAGCACTTAAGGTAAAAGCCAAAATGCCGGATACGGCGTTGCTCTTTGTGACCACAAAGGATGCCAAGACTTTGAAAGAGAGACTTACCGGTCGTGGCACGGAGACAGAGGACGTTATTGCTCAAAGAATGAAACGTGCAATTGAGGAGTCTTCCGGTATTACAGATTATGATTATTTAGTGGTAAACGATAAACTTGATGACGCTGTCAATTTGGTACACCAATTGATTACCGGAATCAGAGATCAAAAGGAAGAAGCCTTTGATGCCTATCGAATATCATCAAATATAGATTTTATCAATGAAATGAAACATGATTTAGAGCAGATAATGGAAGGAGAATAGAATATGATACATCCATCTTATGTAGAACTTATGAAAGTAGTAAACAATGACGTTGAAATCGGAGAAGAACCAGTAGTTAACAGCCGTTACTCCATTGTTCTTGCCACTGCACATCGTGCACGTCAGATAATTGATGGCGCAGAACCATTTGTTAAAAATCCAAAATGCAACAAACCACTTTCTGTTGCAGTAGAAGAGTTATACCGTGGCGACGTAAAGATTGTTAACGAAGATAACGATTAAGGTAGAATAGGAAAAGGGGAAGGGGTGACGGGTTCATCCCTTTCTATTTTTTGAACGGAGACTTATGAAATTATTATTTATTTCACTTGGATGTGATAAAAATCTTGTGGATTCCGAGTTTATGCTTGGAATGCTCACCCAAAGAGACATCACCCTCACTGATTTTGAAGAAGAAGCAGATATTATCATTATCAATACCTGTGCATTCATTGGAGATGCAAAAGAAGAAAGCATCAATACGATTCTGGAAATGGCCCAGTACCGTAAATCCGGAAGCTGTAAAGCACTTATTGTTACCGGATGCCTCTCTCAGAGATATCAGGATGAGGTGCTGCGTGAGATACCTGAGGTAGATGCTATTTTGGGTACAAATTCTTACGATAAAATCGTGGAAGCGTTGGATGCTTGCCTTGAACATGAAAAATATACCAATTTTGCCACACTGGAGGGACTTCCAAAGCTTCATAGCAAAAGACTTCTCACAACCGGAGGTCATTATGCGCATCTAAAGATTGCGGAGGGCTGTAATAAAAACTGTAGCTATTGTGTCATTCCATCCATTCGAGGAAGATATCGAAGTGTTCCCATTGAGACCCTTGTTGCACAGGCAAAAGAGCTTGTAGATGAAGGGGTAAAGGAGCTTATTCTGGTGGCACAGGAGACAACACTCTATGGAATTGATCTCTATGGAGAAAAATCCCTGCACAAGCTGCTGGATGCATTAAATGAAATTCAAGGGCTCCTTTGGATTCGAATTATGTATTGCTACCCGGAAGAGATTGATGCTAACCTTGTTGCCGCTATAAAAAGGAATTCCAAGGTAGCTCATTACCTGGATATGCCAATTCAGCATTGCAATGATGAGATTCTTAGGCGCATGAATCGTAAGACCAATAAAAAGGAATTGATGGAGCATATTGCACTATTAAGAAAAGAAATTCCGGATATCACCCTTCGTACCACTTTGATTTGCGGATTTCCGGGGGAGACCTTTGAGCAGCATGAAGAACTGATGGAATTTATAAACGAGATGGAATTTGATCGTCTTGGTGCATTTGCCTATTCTCCGGAGGAAGGGACCAAAGCATGTGATATGCCGGATCAAGTGGAGGAAGAGACAAAGCTTGACTGGGTTTCGGATGTGATGGAGCTTCAGGAGGAAATCAGCATGGATAAAAATGAATCCATGGCCGGAAGAGAACTGACGGTATTTATTGAAGGCAAGGTTGCTGACGAAAATGCTTACATTGGACGCACATATCGAGATGCTCCGGGAATTGACGGATACATCTTTATACATACCGATGAAGAGCTTTGCACCGGTGATATTGTGAAAGCCATTGTTACCGGAGCGTACGAATATGATTTGATAGGAGAGTTGAAAGATGAATTTACCAAATAAATTGACCTGTTTTCGAGTGGTATTAATCCCATTCTTTGTATTTTTTATGATGGCACCTTTTTTTGAAGGGTACGGAAATTATATTGCCCTGGTTATTTTTATTGTAGCCAGCTTGACCGATTTGCTGGATGGAAAAATTGCCAGAAAGTATCATCTGGTCACAAACTTTGGAAAGTTTATGGATCCGTTGGCAGATAAGCTTCTCGTGTGCTCTGCAATGATATGTCTCATTCAGACAGGTCAGCTTGCTGCGTGGATTGTGATTATTATTATTTCACGTGAGTTTATTATCAGCGGATTCCGTTTGATTGCATCGGATAATGGAGTGGTGATTGCTGCAAGCTACTGGGGAAAATTTAAGACAACCTTCCAGATGCTTATGGTTATTACCTTAATTCTCAATCTTCCATACACCTGGTTCCAGGCTCTTGGCACCGTGTTGATCTATGTCTCCCTTGCGCTTACAATTATTTCATTAATTGACTATATTGTAAAAAACAAGGATGTATTAAAGGACCAGAAGTAGTTCAGAAAGGATTCATCTATGAGAATTATCGCAGGAACCGCCAGAAGTCTCCCACTAAAGACCGTTGAGGGAATGGATACCAGACCTACAACCGATCGAATCAAGGAGACTTTGTTCAATATACTTCAACAGGATATTCCCGGAGCATATTTCCTTGATTTGTTCGCAGGCTCCGGTCAGATAGGGCTTGAGGCACTAAGCAGAGGGGCTGCCTATTGTGTATTTGCCGAAAACGCTAAGAAGGCTCAGGCTTGTATCGAAGACAACATTGCATTTACAAAATTTACCAACAACAGCAAGCTTCTGAAGATGGACGCGGTATCTGCAATTGCTTCTTTGGAGGGCAAATATACATTTGATGTTATTTTTATGGATCCGCCTTATGACCGCGAGCTGGAAAAAGAAGTTTTGGAGAGACTTTTACATTCTTCCATTCTAAAGAAGGACACCTTAATTGTCGTGGAGGCTTCTTTGGATACAGAGTTTGATGATGTATTGGAGATGGGATATGAGCTTGTAAAGTACAAGAAATACAAGACCAATGCCCATGTATTTTTAAGAAAAAATGAGGGCTGAATTATGAAAAAAGCAATCTATCCGGGAAGCTTTGATCCATTAACCTTTGGACATATCGATATGATTGAAAGAGCATCCAAAATTGTGGATCATTTAGTAGTCGGAGTACTGCATAACAGTGCAAAAAACTCGTTGTTTTCTTTAGAGGAACGTGTTAGTATGATTAAAGAGATGACGAAGGATTTGCCTAATGTTTCTGTTACGAGTTTTGATGGATTATTAGTAGATCACATGCATGAAATTGGTGCCAATATCATCGTGCGAGGTCTTAGGGCTGTGACGGATTACGAATATGAAATTCAGATTGCACAGACGAATCATGTACAGGATCCTGAGATTGAAACCATCTTTTTAACCACAAACTTAAAATACTCATATTTGAGTTCCACTATCGTAAAGGAGTTTGCTTCCTACGGTGGTGATATTTCAAAGTTTGTGCCGGAACAATTCATCCAGCGTATTTATTCGAAGTATGACAAATAAGGAGAGTACTTGTATGAGCAGTAGAATGGAACAGATTATTGATGAAATTCAGGACTACATTGAGGGGTGTAAATACAAACCATTTTCCAGTACGGAAATTCTGGTAAACAGAGAGGAGTTAATGGAGCTTATCGATGAGCTTCGCACCAAAACACCAGAAGAGATTAAACGATATCAGAAAATCATCAGCAACAAGGAAGCGATTCTTGCGGATGCCCAGAAAAAAGCAGATCAGATTATTGCTCAGGCTCAGATTCAGACCAATGAGCTAGTGTCAGAGCATCAGATTATGCAACAGGCATATGCCCAGGCCAACGAGGTTGTCTTAATTGCAACCAAACAGGCTCAGGAGATTTTAGACAACGCTACCAACGAAGCCAATAATGTTCGCATGGGAGCTATGAATTATACCGATCAGCAGTTACAGGGAATTGAAGAGATTCTGACACATTCTATTGACACCTCCAGAATGCGTTATGAAAATCTTGTTCAGTCCTTACAGGGCTATCTGGATATTGTAACCACCAATCGTGCACAGCTTTTCCCTTCTGAGGAGGCTGCTCCAAAGGAAGAACCAAAAAAGGAGACTCCTGACGTGATTGAGCCTGTTGATCTTACCAAAGAGGACTAACAAACAGTGCAAGTACCTGGTAACAGATTGCAGTAACTATCGCAACAATTATTTTGCTGCTAAGGTAACTGATGGGGGACAGGTCCGTTTTAGAGAATAGGGAACATACCTGTATGACACCGCTTAATCCTGTAAAAGATAGAAAGATGATTGCAATCACCGGTTTTAAGAATTGAGGATAGGGGAGTATACCAAGCAGATTGATGCCATTGGTTGCTTCGGTTAAACCGCAAAGTATTCCCTTTGTGAGAATCCATTTTCCCGGTATTTTTTGGAGAAATACTACAAGCACGGATGCGAAAATGAGATAACCACATATCTTTAACAAAATATGAAAGCTATCGTAGATACCGGCATCAAAGATTTTTGTATCAAAACGAAATCTTGGTGCCGTATTTTTTTGTACCGGGTCTGGGGATTGCAGATAACAAAATAGCATAAAAAAGCCATAGCTTGCAGGAATTCCATAGATACAGCACAAAAACAGTACCTGATGCGGAATATCCAAGGGGATTATCCGGAATACGTAATTGAGGAAAAAGGAAATACTAAAATTTCCGGTGGCAATACATAACGCCTTGCACTGTTTCCTGGTAAGATATCCGTTTTGATAGGCATCCACCGCAAGCTTAGCTCCCATTGGCATCCCAAAAACAAGACCAACAGGAAATAACATTCTTGGCAAAAGCTTTCCAGGAATATTATCCAACACCCCCGATGCCATTACAATTGCCTGCAGGAAGCAAATAGGAAATAGCGCAGGAAGAATCTGCTGATACCATAGGGATAATCCATTTTTGGTACCAATCAGGAGACTTTCCGGATATAGAATAATAAATAGGAATATGATTGCACATAATGAAATAAATTTTATGGATTGTTTCATAGGACACTATATGTGCGAAAGGAGATAAAAATGCGTGTATTAGAAAACTTAGAACCAAAAAAAGTATTTGAGTATTTTGAGGAAATTTGTTCCATCCCTCATGGATCAAGAGATACCAAGAGAATCAGTGATTATCTTGTGCAATTTGCAGTGGATCATGGATTTACTTACTATCAGGATGAAATGAACAATGTCATCATTATCGCGGAAGCAACAGAGGGCTACGAGAACGCTGAACCAATCATTATGCAGGGGCATATGGATATGGTTTGTGAAAAAGAAAACGATGTTACAATTGATTTCGAGAAGGATGGCTTAAATCTATATGTGGATGGTGATTTTGTCAAAGCAAAGGGCACCACACTTGGAGGAGATGATGGAGTAGCAATTGCCTATGCCTTAGCCATTCTTGATTCCAAAGAGATTAAGCGTCCAAGACTTGAAGTGGTGATTACCGTTGATGAAGAGATTGGTATGTTAGGTGCTGAGGGAATTGATTTGTCCATGTTAAAAGGGCACACCATGCTTAACATTGACAGCGATGAGGAGGGCTTCTTCCTTACAAGCTGCGCAGGCGGTATGAGTGTGGAAGCTTCCATTCCGGTTAAAAGGACTCAGATGGAAGGAAGCAAGATGAACCTTCTCATTACAGGCCTTGAAGGTGGTCATTCCGGGGCAGAAATTCATAAGGAGCATGGCAATGCAGATATCCTTATGGGCAGACTTTTGGATTTAATTACAGAAGCCGGTCCTTGTGGAATTGTCAACCTGAATGGCGGACTTAAGGACAATGCCATTGCAAGAGAATGTAGCTGTGATATCCTTGTTCCAACGGAAATGGTTCCGGTGGTTCAGACCATCTGTAAGAACTTAGAGGCCAATCTGAAAACAGAGCTTTCTGTATCAGATCCAAATGTGGTTATTGGGGTTACAGATCTTGGAACTGCCAAGGAAGCAATCTTAGATTACAGCTCTACCGAAAAAGTAGTTTTCTATCTGCGCACGGTTCCAAACGGAGTCATGAATATGAGCCGTACCATGGAAGGCTTTGTAGAAACCTCATTAAACCTTGGTATTATGAACCTTCACCAGGATTCCTTGGACATGGTTACCTCTATCAGAAGCTGCGTGCCATCCAGAAAAGAGGATTTAAAAAACCGTGTTGTAAAGCTGGTAGAAATGCTTGGGGGTGAAGTGACCATTACCGGAGATTATCCGGCATGGGTATACAAGGAAGAGTCACCACTTCGGGAAGCTGTAGATAAGATTTATACAGAGTTATTTGGTGAGAAGCCGGTGTTCCAGACCATTCATGCAGGTCTTGAATGCGGAATATTCTCAGATAAGATCAAGGATTTAGATTGTGTTTCCTTTGGACCAAACAATTATGACATTCATACTCCAAAGGAGAGATTATCCATTTCTTCCACAAAACGTTATTGGGATTTCCTGGTAGCCTTTTTGGAGAACGCAAAATAATGATTCGATTAGATAAGTATTTGTGTGATTGTGGCATCGGAACCAGGTCCGAGGTGAAAAAAATCATTAAAGCAGGTCGGGTTTCGGTTGACGGTGGTGTCATAAAAAAACCGGAGGATAAGTTAAATGAACTTACTTCGATTGTAACCATTGATGGAAAAGAAATTATCTATGAGACATTTAGCTATTTTCTTTTTCATAAACCTTCCGGCTGTGTCACAGCCACGGAGGATAACCTTCACAAAACGGTGATGGACTATTTTTCTGATGTTAATGTAAAAAATCTTGCACCTGTGGGACGGTTGGATTTGGACACAGAGGGCTTACTTCTTGTCACAAATGATGGGGAGCTTGCCCATCATCTTATCAGTCCAAGTCACCATGTAGAAAAAACCTATTATGTGGAGGTGGACAATCAGATTCCACCGGAGTCTATTGACATTATGAGAGAAGGAATTCCTATGGATGGTAAGCTCACCAAACCTGCAAGGCTTGAACTTCTTTCTGATACCACAGCAAGGCTTACCATTACCGAAGGAAAATTTCATCAGGTAAAACGAATGTTTGCCCACGTAGGCTGCCAGGTTACTTACTTAAAACGAGAAACAATGGGAACACTGACACTTGGGGATTTACAAAGAGGGTGCTATCGCAAACTAACCCAACAGGAAATTGAAACATTAAAGAAGAAATAGAACACGAGGTATTTAATGTACGAAGGCTTTTTACCAATCTCAAAACAGGATATGATTGACCGTGGAATAGAGCAGTTTGATTTTGTCTATGTCTGTGGGGATGCTTATGTGGATCATCCATCCTTTGGTCATGCCATAATTGCACGTATTTTGGAAGCCCACGGATATACAGTGGGTCTTATTTGTCAGCCGGACTGGAAGGATGATTCCTCCATTTCTATTTTCGGTGAGCCAAGACTTGCATTTTTAGTATCGGCCGGCAACATGGATTCCATGGTAAACCACTATTCGGTGTCCAAAAAACGCAGAGATATGGATTCTTATACTCCGGGTGGTGAAATTGGAAAACGTCCGGATTACGCAGCGGTAGTATATTCCAATCTGATACGTCATACATACAAAAAGACCCCTATCATATTAGGTGGAATCGAGGCCAGTCTTCGAAGAATGGCCCATTATGATTATTGGTCAAACAAATTAAAACGCTCCATTTTATTGGATTCCGGAGCGGACCTGGTGTCATATGGAATGGGTGAGAGAAGCATTGTGGAAATTGCGGATGCCTTAAATAGTGGAATTCCGGTAGCAGATATTACTTTTATTGATGGAACCGTATTTAAAACCAAGGATAAGGATATTATCTACGATGCCATCTGGTTACCGGATTATGATGAACTGAAGGCAGACAAAAGAAACTATGCCAAAAGCTTCCAGATTCAAAACACCAATACCGATCCCTTTTCGGCGAAAAGATTGGTGGAGCCATATGGAACAACCTATGTGGTTCAGAACACTCCCAGTAAGCCATTAACCACAGAAGAAATGGATGCGGTATATGCACTTCCTTATATGAGAACCTATCATCCGAGCTATGAGGAAAAGG
>JALEPP010000103.1 GCA_022767075.1 Agathobacter sp.
ATAGGCATAGGCATAGGCATAGGCATAGGCATAGGCATAGACGCGGGCATGGGCGCGGACATAGACATGGGCATGGATGTGGACATAGAAATAGAAAATAAAATAGAAATGGAGATATCGGGAATACTATGGCTTGTGAAAAGTGTGAAAGAAAGAAGAAACGCTCCCAGAAGGAGTATAAGGACCTGATGAATCGTCTCAATCGTATTGAGGGGCAGATTCGAGGAATCAAGGGAATGGTAGAAAATGATGCGTATTGCCCGGATATCCTGATTCAGGTGAGCGCCGCCACTGCGGCGTTAAACAGCTTCAATAAGGTGCTGTTAGCAAATCACATTGAATCCTGTGTGGTAGACGATCTGAAGGAAGAGAAGGAAGGTACGGTTCAGGAGCTTGTAACCGTTCTTCAGAAGCTTATGAAGTGAGAAAGGAGGTTTCATGAAGAAATATAGTGTGACAGGTATGACCTGTGCAGCCTGCTCGGCCAGAGTAGAGAAGGCAGTGTCAGATGTTCCGGGGGTAGATGAGGTTCAGGTGAACCTTTTAACCAATTCTATGATGGTAAATGGTGTCGCCACGGATGAAATGATCATTGATGCAGTGACAAGGGCCGGATATGGGGCAAGCAGTCTGGATAGTGAAGCCCGTGACCCAGGAAATTCCAATGGAGAAAGGGAGATGGTACAAAATCAGGCTACGAAGCAGACCAAGGGACTTTTACGTCGATTCCTTGTGTCGCTTATCATTCTTTTGCCTCTTATGTATCTTTCCATGGGACATATGATGTGGGGATGGCCACTGCCTGCCGCTTTGGAAGAGAATCTTCTGGCACAGGCAATAACGCAATTGCTGCTTACCACCGGAGTTATGGTCATAAACCAAAGATTTTTTATTAGCGGAGTGAAGAGTGCCATGCATTTTGCTCCCAACATGGACACACTGGTGGCATTAGGTGCCACAGCATCCTACGGGTATAGTGTCTGGGGAATCTATGAGATGACCGGAGCGGCTCTTGTGGGAAGTAAGGACGCCCTTCATGGTTACTACCATGAGTTGTATTTCGAGTCCGCAGCGATGATTCTGACCTTAATCACCCTTGGAAAGGTGTTGGAGTCCTACTCCAAGGGGCGGACGACAGATGCCATAAAAGGACTTATGGAATTGGCTCCAAAGGTGGCAACTGTAATACGGAATGGACAGGAAGTAGTGATTCCGGTGGAACAGGTTGGAAAGGGAGAAATCTTTCTGGTAAAACCGGGAGAGAGGATTCCGGTGGACGGCATTGTAAAAAAGGGTTTCAGTGCAGTGGATGAATCTGCACTGACCGGAGAGAGTGTTCCGGTAGACAAACAGGAGACAGATGAGGTCTTTTCGGGAACCATCAATACCATGGGCCATCTTACCTGCGAGGCTTCCAGGGTAGGGGAAGATACAACCCTAGCCCAGATTATTCGAATGGTAAGTGATGCTGCCGCAACCAAGGCACCTATCGCAAAGCTGGCAGATAAGGTGTCCGGAGTATTTGTGCCGGGAGTGCTTGGGATTGCCCTTGTGACGTTTCTGGTGTGGCTTTTTGTAGGGCAGGGCTTTGGCTATGCCCTGGCCCGTGCCATCTCCGTTCTGGTAATCAGCTGTCCATGTGCCCTGGGACTTGCCACCCCCGTGGCCATCATGGTGGGAAATGGAGTAGGTGCAAAGCATGGGATTCTTTTTAAAAATGCAGTGGCCTTGGAAAATGCAGGAAAATGCAAGGTGGTGGTGATGGATAAGACCGGAACCCTTACGGTGGGAAAACCGCAGGTTACAAAGGTGGTACTGGCGAAGGGAATATCCGAGAAGGAGCTAATGGAGGTCAGCTATGGGCTGGAGAGCAGAAGCGAGCATCCCATTGCCCACGCAGTAACTCAGTACACCAGCAAGAGACTGCAAAAGGAATCGTTTTCAAAGGCGCAAACAGATGCCTTGGATATTATGGATTTTCAGGTGCGCCCCGGAAACGGACTTAGCGGAACCCTTCAGAAGCAGAAGGTCTACGGAGGAAATGAAGACTATTTGAGTCAGTTTGTGGTTGTGGATGCTGCTATCAAAGAAGAGGCCATAGAAATTGCTAATCAGGGTCAGACCCCAATCTTTTTTGGAAGAGAGAACCAACTGCTTGGAATTATGGCAATTGCAGACCCGTTAAAGCCGGATGCCCTTTTTGCAGTGCAGACACTACAGAAAATGGGCAAAAAGGTGGTGATGCTCACCGGTGATAATGAGCGCACCGCAGGTGCCATAGCAAAGGAAGCAGGAGTGGATACTGTGATAGCAGGAGTGCTTCCGGATGAAAAAGAGGCAAAGGTGAGAGAATTTCAGCGGGAAGGCATGGTAATGATGGTTGGGGACGGAATCAATGACGCACCGGCATTAACCACCTCGGATGTTGGAATCGCTATCGGAGCAGGGACGGATATCGCCATGGATGCAGCGGATGTGGTGCTGATGAAAGACCATATCGGTGATGTGGCGGTGGCTGTGGAATTGAGCAAAAAGGTGCTTCGCAATATCAAAGAAAATCTGTTCTGGGCGTTTTTCTATAATGTGATTGGCATTCCGCTTGCAGCAGGGGTATATGTAACCATTACCGGCTGGACACTGAATCCGATGTTTGGAGCGGCAGCCATGAGCTTATCCAGCTTTTGCGTGGTAATGAATGCTCTGAGGCTTAACCTTGTGAAGCTGCCCGGGGATACAGGTAAATATAACAAACAGGATCTCATACAGGATGAAAGTCCACAAATAGAACAAAGTGAAAAACAGGAGGAAACCATTATGACAACAACGTTACACATTGAAGGAATGATGTGCCCACATTGTGAGGCCCATATGAAGGAAGCGTTAGACGCGATGGAGGGCGTTACGGTAGTAAGTGTCAGCCATGCCACCGGAACAGCGGAAATCAACACAGAAAAAGAGTATTCTATGGAGGAATACCGTCAGGTGGTGGAAAAAGCCGGCTATGTATTGAAAGACTAGCTGAATAATTGTACAATAGGTGTGTATGGAAACACTTCCATACACATCTTTTTTATTACAAAACTGAGAGAAGGTATTAGTGGGATGAAGAACAAAAAGGCGTTATGGAAAAGGATACTTAAGATACTTGGAATACTTGTTGGGGTTTTTCTGGCTGTGGTAATCGTTACGGTAACGATTCTTACCATTACGGAATATCGACCGGAGGACATCGAAGAGGTTTCGGTGGAGGAAGGCGCAAAAACAACTCTGCAAAAGGGGGATACCCTTTCCATATTGACATGGAATATCGGCTACTGCGGATTGGGTGAAGACGCAGATTTCTTTATGGATGGCGGCTCCCATGTGAGCTCCCAGACCAAGGAACAGGTATTGGATAATCTGGCATTTGTTCAGGAGGAACTGCAGCAGGTGAACCCTGATATTGCATTTTTACAAGAGGTAGATATTGATTCCAAGCGTTCTTACGGCACCAATCAGATGGAGGCCCTTGAGGGCTCTCTTGCTGATTTTGACAGTACCTTTGCCTTGAATTATAAAGCGATGTACATACCTTATCCGATTCCATGTATCGGCAGGGTGGAAGCAGGGCTTGGAACCTTTAGTCAATACGAGATCGAAGAGGCGACACGTATTTCCCTGCCTTGCCCGTTTTCCTATCCGGTTCGAATTGCTATGCTGAAGCGATGCATTGTGGAGAACCGCATTCCAATCGAGGGGACCAATCAGGAGCTTGTGGTTTATAATGTGCATCTGGAAGCTTATGATGATGGAGAAGGAAGAAGAGAGCAGGCGCAGATTCTTTACGATGTAATGAAGAAGGAAGTGGATGCAGGCAATTATGTCATTGCAGGAGGGGACTTTAACCAGACCTTCTCCAACATTGATGTTTCCATGTATCCGATGATAAGTGAGGATTTGTGGAAGCCTGGCTTGATAGAGGAGGAAGATTTCGGAGACGAATTCCAGCTGGTGATGGATAACAAGACACCAAGCTGCAGATCGTTGGATAGCCCATTGACAGACAAGGACCCAAAAGATGCTCAGTATTATGTGATTGACGGCTTTGTTGTGTCCAATAATATCACCGTTGAGCATTATGAGAACTTGGATCTGGGATTCGTACATTCGGATCACAATCCGCTTTATATGACATTTACCTTGGACTAAGAAACTGATTCAGACAAAGTAGCAGCATTTATGAAATACAAAAAGGTCAAAAAAGCAACATTTTTAAACAGGCCCAATCGATTTGTCGCCTATTGCATGGTGGATGGACAACAGGAGAAGGTTCATGTGTGCAACACCGGAAGATGCAAGGAGCTGTTAGTGCCAAATGCCACGGTGTATTTGGTGGAGGGAGAGAATCCTGCCAGAAGCACCAGGTACGATTTGATGGTGGTAGAAAAGCAGTGTGAGGATGGGCAGAATCGATTGATCAATATGGATTCCTATGCCCCAAATCGTGTAGCCGCAGAATGGCTCACATCTGGGGCATTTCGCGATGATATACTTCTTGTTAAGCCGGAGACTAAGTACGGCAACTCCAGGTTTGATTTTTATCTGGAGTACGGAGACCCCAAGAATCCTACCAAAGCTTTTATGGAGGTGAAGGGCGTGACGCTGGAGGAGAACGGTCATGCGTCTTTTCCGGATGCACCCACGGAGAGGGGAGTAAAGCATCTGAAGGAATTGATGGAAGCAAAGGAAAAGGGATATGAGGCCTATGTACTTTTTGTGGTGCAGATGGAACAGATATCGTCTTTTTCACCTAATGAAAAAACCCACAGGGAGTTCGCAAAAACCCTGAACAAAGCCCAAGAAGCAGGGGTTCACATCCTTGTGAGAGAGTGCAAAGTGACAGAGAATACCCTGGAGATTACAAAAACCGTCCCTTGCAATATACCCCAATATATAGTATAATCTCTTTCGGTAGGGACAAAATTTGGTGTCTATATACCGAAAACCATAGATAATAAGGGATATATAAGGAGAATGTTATGTCAGGAGAAGTATTAGACGATGTTATGTTGAAGGGTACTTGTCAGGGAAAGGCAGATGCTGTTGTGGATTGCCAGTGCAATATTGAAAGTGCACCAACCAGATGTGATCAGGCGGAGCACTGTATGTTCTATTCTTACTACAAATGTAGCAAGCAGTGGAAGAGACTAGCATAGACTTATATGAAATTATTGATACTCAGCGATTCCCATGGAAATGTAGACAACATGGTTCTGGCGGTGATCAAGGAAAAGCCGGATATGATTCTTCATTTGGGAGATTGCATGGCAGATGCAAGACAATTGCATAAGAGATTTCCTGAGATCCCCATGGAAGGTGTTCCGGGGAACTGTGATTGCAGCATGGATATGCCGGAGAGGACTTTGCTTGTGGAAGGATTTCGAATTCTGATGCTTCATGGTCATTCCCGCAATGTGAAAGCCGGTTATCTGAATCTGGAGATGGCGGCCAGGGAAAAGGAAGTGGATCTTGCGTTGTTTGGTCACACCCACAGGGGATTTTGTGAATACCATAATGGAACGAGATTTTTGAATCCGGGCAGTATTGGCTCACCCGGATATGGAGCGAAACCTTCTTACGGGTTAGTTTTTCTGGAGGAGGGCTCCGGAAAAATAGAGACTTCTATAGTAAATATTGATTAAAAGCGTGGCACCTATAATTTTTGGTTATAGGTGCCATGAATTCTTTCAAGGGGGCAAAAGCCCCTGATTTCTTGACTTGAGTTTTGTTTGTGATTATAATGTCGATTGTGTATGCGAGTGAATATACATTAATAAGGAGAAAAATCCCTAGGGAGTCGAGGAGTTAAAAATGGTTAAAGTTGTAAAGTTTGGAGGAAGCTCTCTTGCCAGTGCAGAACAATTTGCAAAGGTGGGACAGATTATCCGAAGCGATAAAGAAAGAAAATTTGTAGTGCCTAGTGCACCGGGAAAACGTAATGCAAAGGACACTAAGGTTACGGATATGCTCTACGCATGCTATGAACTGGCAGAAAATGAGCAGGATTTCCGCATTCAGATGATGAAGATTAAGGATCGTTACGATTCTATCATCAATGGACTTCAGCTTAAGCTTTCTCTTGAGGAAGAGTTCAAACAGATCACAGCTAACTTTAAGGAAAAAGCAGGTGCTGACTATGCAGCCAGCCGTGGAGAGTATTTAAATGGTATTATCATGGCCAACTATCTGGGCTATACCTTTATTGATTCTGCAGAAGTAATCTTCTTTGATGAGGAGGGAAACTTTGATGCAGAAAAGACCGATAAAGTGCTGTCAGCAAGACTTGCAGAATGTGAGAACGCAGTAGTACCGGGCTTCTATGGTTCCAATCCGGATGGAACGGTTCGCACCTTCTCAAGAGGTGGTTCGGATATCACCGGTTCCATTGTGTCCAAAGCGGTTCATGCAAGTGTATATGAGAACTGGACAGACGTATCCGGCTGTCTTGTTGCAGATCCAAGAATTATCAAGGATGCAAAGCCAATCAAGGTAATTACCTACCGAGAGCTTCGAGAACTTTCTTACATGGGTGCGTCTGTGCTTCATGAGGATGCAATCTTCCCTGTAAGAAAAGCAGGTATTCCAATCAATATCAAAAATACCAATGCTCCGGAGGATGAAGGAACCCTTATCGTAGAGAGCACATGCCAAAAGCCGGAGTTTACCATCACCGGTATCGCCGGAAAGAAGGGCTTCGTTGCGGTGAACATCGACAAGGACATGATGAACGCTGAGGTGGGCTTCTGCCGTAAAGCGCTTCAGGCATTTGAGGACAATGGAATCTCTATTGAGCATATGCCTTCCGGAATCGACACCATGACCGTATTTGTTCATCAGGCAGAATTCGAAGGAAAGGAACAGCAGGTAATCGGAGAACTACGCCGCCTTGCAAGACCTGACGTAATCGAGCTTGAAGCAGACTTAGCTCTTATTGCGGTGGTAGGACGAGGAATGCGCAGCAACAGAGGTACTGCAGGCCGTATTTTCTCAGCGCTTGCCCATGCCAACATTAACGTGCGCATGATTGATCAGGGTTCTTCCGAGCTTAACATTATCATTGGTGTAAGCAACAATGATTTCGATGCGGCAATCCAGGCAATCTATGACATCTTTGTGGAGACCCGCTTATAAATCGATAAATTTTTCTACAAAAGAGGCACGAATGGAGACTCTCTTTCATACATTGTATGGAAGGGAGTCTTTTATGTTGGAAAAACGAGAACAGATTGTGATTTTTAACACGGACCGCAGACAACAGTATCTTGCGGAGCGCTATCCCGGAATTCATGTAAAAAAGGAGCATCTTCTTGAGAATTTTGATGGCTCCAGGGAACTTGGGCTTTTGATTCGAGGGGCAGATAAGCTGATACTGCCCACTCCGGTGAAGAAGCTTTTGTACATCCCGGGGCTGATGGATTTTATCCGGGACAATATCCTTATCAACCGAGAAGAGGGAGTGGTAGAAAGACTGGAGGTCTGGGGCGGAATTCTGCCTGAAGAGTGGATAGAGTCGTTCCGGGAGTGGAATGTGAACTGGTACGATTTTATGAAAATGCCACAGGTGCAGACGGAAAATGCCAAAATCACAGCAGAGGCCACGTTGATGGAGCTGATAGCCCATGGGCACTATGCACTTTCGGCACAGAAAATCCTTTTGACGGGATACGGAAAATGTGCCAAAGAAATCGCACTCCGTCTCCTTGCCTTAGGCGCAAAGGTTACGGTTCTGGCCAGAAAAAGAGAGGCAAGAATGGAAGCCAAGTCAGATGGCTGTCAGGCAGTGGATTTTTCATACGGACCGGAAGAGGCTTATGGAAGTGCAGTGGTAGTGAACACCGTTCCCGCCATGGTAGTCACGGAGAAGATTCTTTGCAATCTGCCAAAGGATGCCTGGGTATTAGATATTGCCTCGGCTCCGGGTGGCTGTGACAAGGTGGCTGCCGACCGTTATGGAATCCCTGTCCGGGAAGCGTTAGGGCTTCCGGGCAGATACCTGGTGAAGTCCAGTGCTGAGATTCTGTACCAGCGCATCAGACATGAGGACTCCCTTTCTGAAAAGGAAAGATACGGAGATCAAAAACCATGGATTTTTCAAATATAACCATAGGCTATGGAATCACAGGTTCCTTTTGTACCTTTGCAAAAACAAAGCTGGCTATGGAAATGCTTAAAGATATGGGAGCTCGTCTGATACCCATATACTCTTACAATGCCTACAACACCGATACAAGATTCACAGGTGCAGAGGAGTTTCGCCAGGAAATCATGACCATCACAGGAGAGAAGGCAATCACCACCATTGTGGACGCAGAGCCCATTGGACCCCAAAACCTTCTGGATGTGATGGTCATTGCACCTTGTACAGGAAACACAGCTGCAAAATTGGCCGCCGGCATCACAGACACTCCGGTGCTCATGGCAGCAAAAGCCCACATCCGAAACGGAAAGCCTCTGGTAATCGCCATATCCACCAACGACGGACTGGGGGCCAACCTAAAGAACCTTGCAACCCTCCTCACCACAAAACACATTTACCTGGTGCCATTTGGACAAGACAACCCAAAGGCAAAACCCAATTCCCTGGTGGCTGACTTCACCAAGCTTCCTGAGACCATCGAGCTGGCTCTCTCCCACCGCCAAATCCAGCCACTCCTCCTATAATTCACTCATCCAGGCTACCGGGGGACCCACCTCCCCCTGGGCGCCTTCCCTCCTCCCCTTCGGGGGCACGTCCGCTTCTCCACGCCTAATCCCCACCTGGGACCCTTTTTTACCGCCAGCGGCCTTCCCCATAGGAATTCACTTTTGCTTTTGCAAGACAGCTACGTGTTTTAGAAGTGCCCTCTCACTCTTAATTTTCCTGTCCGCCAACGGTTTGAACAAGGGACAAAAATTGTCTGTCAAAATGCGCGCTAGCCGCTCCTCGCCTGCTACTCTAAGGAGCCGCCTTCACGAATTTTATTACGGGGGCTCTCTGTTTGTCGTTCTTCGAGCCGCAAACAGAACCGCCCCCGTTCTATCGTTCAGGACGGCTCCAAGAGTAGCAACGGCTCGTCGCTGAATCGCTGCGCATTTTTGACAGACAACTTTTTGCCCCCTTGTCCAAACTTTGGCGAACAGGAATTATCGAAAAAGAGTGAGGGGCACTTCGTCAAAAC
>JALEPP010000117.1 GCA_022767075.1 Agathobacter sp.
TCATCTATAAATATGCTAAGTTCTTTCATTAACTCCTCCAAAACTTACCATTATAGTAAAAATGGCGGGAAATTCTTCCCGCCTACGGTGGTCCAAAGAGCTTTCGCCCAGACCAAAACTGTAACGCATTACAGTTATATCTTACACACATAATACCACAAGTAATCCTTTTTTCCAATAGAATTCTAAAATATTTTCAGCCTCGCAATAAGCTTCATCCGGCTCACAGCTCCTGACACAACATTCCTCCATCATTGCCTTCTGTACAATCAAATCAACCTTACTGCTTGGACTAAATGCCCAGTCCGCCCTCGCCAACAAATCCTTTGCCTCCGTATAGCGGCTACATTCTTCATAGACTTCCGAATCGTATGTTATATCAGATTCTATTCTACTGCGACTGAATGGTCGCCTAGAATATTCGGTTCTACGCTTTTGCCTGATATAATTTGCATTTCATTTTCCAAAAGAAACTATCTTGATTCCCATTATATTTCTTATACTTTCCAATAATCAGGACTTGCTCTTATTATTTCAGGCGAAGAATTTCTCAATTCTAAAAGGTTCTAACAGCTGCTTATTTTTCTTTGAATAATTTATTCCCCATTCCGGATTACTTGTCTGCCCGGGCTTGTCATAATTTCGATCAACCAGAACTGCATTTGGCGTTTGCCAAGCCGTAATAGGGATAATATACACTTCTGGCATCTCACCATCTTCAAAATGTATAAAGCATACTAAGTGTTTATCATCCATTATGATTTTATCTTTAGAAATAAACACATAACTGCCTCTGCACATACTTTTCACTTGAATCTCATAAAACTCTCCAGTCTTTGGATCTTTAGCAACAAAATCCACACCATGATCATCGACCTCAGATGTATATACATCATACTTATATGAGGTAAATTCCATCTTGGCATAATACTCACCATACTGACCGAGCTGCATATGATTCAATTCTGTCCACTTCAAACAAGGCATATTTGTCTTCTCCTATACACATGTCTCTATTTTTCTTTACCTGAAAAAATATCAAGCATTTCTCCCTGCGCATACACATCCCAGAAGTCTTGTTTCATCTGCTTTCGATTTTCCATTCCCACTTCTTGCGGTCCCTTGAGCCGGGATTTTTCTCCGCCTCTCCCCAGCCCGGCACCGGCAGTGTGGCAATTATGTTTTGCTTTTGAGGGACTGCTTAGTATTTGCAGGGGTGAGGGCTCAGGCTTAATGATCCAGTCCGAGCACTGTTTGAACACGGGGCCTGAAGCTGTCCGTTAGAAAAGGGTGCTAGTTGCTCGTCGCCTGCTACTCTAAGGAGCCGCCTTCACGAATTTTATTTCGGGGGCTCTTCGTTTGTCGTTCTTCGAGCCGCAAACGAAACTGCCCCCGATGTATCGTTCAGGGCGGCTCCAAGAGTAGCAACGGCTCATCGCAAAACCGCACCCCTTTTCATAACGAACAGTTTCAGCCCTGTGTCCAAACTTGAGCGGACTGGATTAATCGAAAGAGCCTGGGCCCCACCCCGCAAATTCTTGCGGTCACTCAACTGGCAAACATAATTGCCACACTGCCGGTGCCGGGCTGGGGAGAGGCGGGAGAAATGAGGTGTGCCAGGGGCGGGGCGGTTGCAAGTGAGGGAGAAATGGGGAAAAAATCCCCACCGAGAAGTCGGTGGGGATTGAATAATCTTATAACTGTGGGCCAGCTGCAACGAGTGCTTTACCAGCTTCGTTTCCTTCATATTTTGCGAAGTTCTTGATGAAACGTCCTGCAAGATCTTTTGCTTTCTCTTCCCATTCAGAAGCGTCTGCATAAGTGTCTCTTGGATCAAGGATTCCGGTGTCTACTCCTGGAAGCTCTGTTGGAACCTCGAAGTCGAACATTGGAATCTTCTTGGTTGGAGCTTCGTTGATTGCTCCGCTTAAGATAGCATCGATGATTCCACGAGTATCTTTGATAGAGATACGTTTTCCGGTTCCGTTCCATCCGGTGTTTACGAGGTAAGCCTTAGCTCCGCTCTTCTCCATCTTCTTAACAAGCTCCTCTGCGTACTTGGTTGGATGAAGCTCTAAGAAAGCCTGTCCAAAGCATGCTGAAAAGGTTGGTGTAGGCTCGGTAATTCCGCGCTCGGTACCAGCAAGTTTTGCAGTAAATCCTGAAAGGAAGTAGTACTGAGTCTGCTCCGGAGTCAGGATAGATACTGGAGGAAGTACTCCAAATGCGTCTGCTGAAAGGAAGATAACATCCTTTGCTGCCGGTGCACTTGATACTGGTCTCACGATATTGTTAATGTGGCTGATTGGATAAGATACACGAGTGTTCTCGGTTACGCTCTTATCTGCAAAATCAATCTTGCCATTCTCGTCTAAGGTAACGTTCTCAAGAAGTGCGTTACGTTTGATTGCATTGTAGATATCCGGCTCAGAATCCTTGTCTAAGTCGATAACCTTAGCGTAGCATCCACCTTCGAAGTTGAATACACCGTTGTCATCCCATCCGTGCTCGTCGTCACCGATAAGAAGTCTCTTAGGATCAGTTGAAAGAGTAGTCTTTCCTGTTCCTGAAAGACCGAAGAATACAGCTGTGTTCTCACCGTTTAAGTCAGTGTTCGCTGAGCAGTGCATAGAAGCCATACCCTTAAGTGGAAGGTAGTAGTTCATCATAGAGAACATACCCTTCTTCATCTCTCCACCGTACCAGGTATTGATAATAACCTGCTCACGGCTGGTGATATTAAATGCTACACAGGTCTCTGAGTTTAATCCAAGCTCCTTGTAGTTCTCTACCTTTGCTTTAGAAGCATTGTATACTACGAAGTCTGGCTCGAAATCCTTTAACTCGTCCTCAGTTGGAACGATGAACATGTTCTTAACAAAGTGTGCCTGCCAAGCAACCTCTACGATAAAACGGATTGCCATACGAGTGTCCTTGTTGGCACCACAGAATGCATCAACAACGAATAATCTCTTGTTGCAAAGCTCTTTTTTCGCGATGTCTTTAACAATTGCCCATGTCTCTTCTGACATTGGATGGTTGTCATTCTTGTACTCATCAGAGGTCCACCAAACGGTGTCCTTTGAGTTCTCATCCATGACGATATATTTATCTTTAGGTGAACGTCCTGTGTAAACACCTGTCATAACGTTTACAGCTCCCAGTTCACTTTCCTGTCCTTTTTCATAGCCCTCTAAGCCAGCTTTGGTCTCTTCCTCGAATAAAACTTCGTAAGAAGGATTGTAAACAACCTCTGTTGTTCCGGTGATACCGTATTTGGTTAAATCGATATTTGCCATTACATTTACCTCTTTCTTTATAAAATCAATCATTTTGCTACCACGATTATACTCATATAATGCGAACTCGTCAAATGTTTTGTTAATTTTTTAACTGTCCCATTCTGCTTACGGTTTGACGAAGGACATTCAGTGCAGCCATATAGTCTCCACGCTTCACCTTTTGTTCAATCGGGGACACTGCCTTTGACAAATCCACTCCACAATATGTGTTTCTCCCCATCTCCCCTAGAAGCTCTAGCATGCGCTCCTCTTCCAGGCAAAATGCAGCATTTTCAAAGTCTAAAAGGCATTCCTCCATCTCGTCCTTTGTATATTCCTTTCCCGGAAGCCAGCTGGCCGTCTCCTCATCCTTTTGGGCGGTCGCCAGAGCATCTGAAATCTGCCCAATCACCCGTCTATACTCCTTCATCATTGGAGCATGCTTGTCCAGAATATCAGAAATTCTGCCTTCCTTTCCAGCAAATTCCAGCTCCTTTGCAAGCTCAGATAACCCGTTGGCTCCAATGGTTCTCATGGAACTCTTGACTGCATGCACTAAAATGATGTAATTTTTCCAATCCTGATTCTGAAACGCTTCCTCCACAGGGGTAAAGTTATCTTCCCCTTTATTGACGTATTCCCGGAGAATTTCAAGATAGATGTCTTCTCCACCACAAAAAGTAATGCCTGCGCTTGTATCCAGGTCTCCTATGATTAGATTCGCCATGAACTTACCTCTAACCCTTTCCTGCTGTTACCAGCTTAATACTTGCCAAAGTCCTCTCCCAGAGAAATAATCTGCTCATTATCTACATCCGGTGCCTCATATCTGCTTGGAGACTCTGTTCTCACCTCATAATCATTGAAGCCTGACTCCGTCTCTGTCTCAGAAAGCTTGTAAACTGCCACCAGAGATTTCATACGGCCAGCCTGGTTGGAAAGCTCAAGACTTGCAGCCGCACACTGCTGACTGGTTGCTGAGTTGGTCTGTACCACCTGAGATACCTGCTCAATGGCCTGATCAATCTGTGCAATGGCAGTTGCCTGATAGTTGGAAGATTCCTTGATGTTGTTGATAATCTGAGCACTGCTCTCAACCGCTGCCGTAATCTCCTCCAAAGCCTTTGCGGTATCGCTTGCAATTCCGGATCCGGTCTCTACCTTTCTCATACTGTCTTCAATGAGCTCTGCGGTTTCCGCTGCAGCCTGGGCACTTTTCGCTGCAAGATTGCGAACCTCTTCTGCTACGACTGCAAAGCCTTTTCCTGCATCTCCGGCTCTTGCTGCCTCTACCGCTGCATTTAAGGCCAAAATATTGGTCTGGAATGCAATATCATCGATTACCTTGATAATCTTTGAGATACTCTCAGATGCGGTATTAATGTCCTCCATAGCCTCAATCATATGGCTCATCTGCACATTTCCTTTTTGTACATTTTCGATTGCACTGTCCACATGGGCTGCTGCCTCGTTGGCTTCCTGTGCGTTCTGTTTGGTCTTCTCTGCAACGTCGTCGATGGAAGCGGTAATCTCCTCAATGGCACTTGCCTGCTCGGTAGACCCCTGAGCCAGCGCCTCACTGGCACTTGCCACTTCACCGGCACTGGTATTTACCTGAATGGCTGCCTCTCGAATTCCACGAAGAGAAGAGTCCACATCCCGTACCATCTTATTCATAGCCTTATTAAGACGATCATCCTCACTTCGGATTGGAAGCTCTACCGTGAGGTTGCCTCCCGCCACTGCCTCCGCCAGATGAATCTGCTCTCTCGTTTCCTGGATTAACATATTATACTCATCGATGAGGTCTCCAAACTCATTGTTAGAATCCTTCTTGATTATTTCGGTACGGCCAACGGTCATATCGTTGGTGGCACTCATCAGCTTGTTGATTCCAGCCCGGAAGGAGCGAAGAACTAAAACTGTCAGGATAGTCATACTGACCACTAGGAACACAAACATGCACGCACAGAATATATTATAGTGTTCCACATACTTCTGTGGATTCTCTGCATTAATAATCTTGGTAGCAGTCTGATAACTAAATATCATAAGAACAATAAACATCACGTCCGCAAATCCAAACGCAACAGCGATTCTCGTTCGAATGGAAGCTCGTATTTTCTTTTTCTCTGTTCCACTTATTTGTTTCATTTCCTTTGCCATAGCTTTATTCCTCTCCTTCTTCCTCATCAGTAATTTGCTCTAAGGCGATTTTTTCGTCGTCGTTTAACAGGCGGTCCGGATCCAACAAAAGTTTTACCTGATCCCCCACTTTTCCGATTCCATAGACATATTTGTTCTGAGATTTGTCTGCCTTTCCGATGGTTGGGGCCGGAAGAATATTCTCCTCCTGAATCTCCACCACCTCTGCAATCTTCTCTACAATCAATCCTACCACCAACTGATTTACGTTAATGACAATAATGCAGGTTCGATCCGTATATTCAAATGGATCCTGCTTAAATCTAAGCCTCACATCAATCACCGGTATAATCTTACCGCGAAGATTAATCAATCCTTTGATATACTCCTCGCTTTCCGGAATGGCTGTAATCTCCTGATAGCCAATAATTTCGTTGACGTACTGAATTTTCAGACCAAAATACTCATTCCCGGATTTGAATGTGACGTATTTCCCCTTTTGGGTATCTCTTTGTACTTCTAATTCGTCCATCTCTTTATCCTTTCTGCTTTGGTTAATTAATGAGTCCTGCCGGATCCATAATCAATGCTATACTGCCATCTCCTAGTTGGGTACAGCCCGAGAGACCCTTCACTGCTTTTACATATTCTGGAATTGGTTTTACTACAATCTCCTGTTTTCCCACCAGGTGATCCACAAATATGCAGAACTTCTGCCCATCTACCTCGGTAATAACCATCATACCGTCCTCTACCCTGGTGGCGTAATCCTTAAGATGATACTTATCACCGATTCGAAGCACCGGATAGCACTCTCCACGTATCATCACCGATTCATCGCCGTTAGGCTCATGAATCATCATGGACTCTTCGACGCTGACAAATTCTTTAACTGCTCCGGTTTCAATCACAAAGGCGGTATTGCCTACTGTCATTACAATTCCATCGATAATAGCAAGGGTAAGTGGAATCTTGAGAATCATGCTGCTTCCCTGACCCGGTGTGCTCTCAATTTCAAGGGTACCGCCCACTGCCTGGATATTAGATACTACCACATCCATTCCTACGCCTCGTCCGGAATACTCAGTGACCTTCTTATTTGTGGAAAAGCCCGGAAGCGTAATAAACTGGTATATTTCTTTATCCGAGTAGCTGCTCTCTGGTCTTCCCGGCTCTAAAATACCCTGGGATCTGGCCTTCGCCATAATCTTATCTCTGTCTAGTCCGCCTCCGTTATCACTAACGGTGATCCATACCTTTCCGGATTCTGTCTTGGCGGAAAGTGTAACCTTTCCCTTCTCCTTCTTGCCGGCTGCTTTTCTTTCTTCCTTCGTCTCAATTCCGTGGTCTACAGAATTTCGAACCAGATGCATCAGCGGATCGGAAATGTGCTCAATGATGTTCTTGTCCACCTCAGTGGTGTCACCAATCATCTCAAACTCCACGTCCTTGTCCAGCTTTCTGGACATATCGAATACAATTCGATTCATTTTCTGGAAGGTAGCCGTAAGTGGTACCATTCGCATACTCATGATAACATTCTGCAAATCCGTGGAGATCTTGCACATCTGACCTGCTGCCTTATTGAAGTTGTCAAGCACAAGCCCCGGAACCTTTAAGTCCGGATTCTGCAGAACAACCGATTGAGAGATAACCAGCTCTCCGATCAAATCCATCAGCATGTCCATCTTTGCGATATCCACGCTGATAAAGGTGGTCTTTTCGACTTTCTTTGGTTTGTCCTTTGCAAGCTTTTTGGCTTTACCAGGAGACTTTGGCTCAACGACGAAATCACCAGGGGCGATTTTCTTTTCCTCCGAAGCCTTCTTCTGCAGCTCTTTTTTCTCAATTTCCTCTACTGATGATTCCAAATCAATTCGGATTTCGGAACCAACGCTGTCGAAGCCAAGTGCATAATCACTTTTACTGCACTGATAGATATCCACCTTTGTAAGATCGTAGCCCGGCTTTACAATATTGCGGATATCCGCTTCCCCTTTCGACGTCTCCAAAAGAATGGTAAATCCATTCTGTACGATCTCGTCTGCACTCTCAGGATTGGTAAGAATATCCTCCGGTGCATACATAAGATCCGACGCAATATCCTTCAAATCATGCACCGTTTTAAACGCATGCATGTTGGCCATTTCAATATCCTTTGCATAGGTAAGGTAGATTTTGAAATAGTGAATATCGTCATTGCTGGCCGGCGCAATATAGAACTGCGACACCGCCGATGGCTCCGGCTCCTTTTTGGTATCGGCCTTTGCTCCCTTTTCCCCACCGGATATCTTGTTTAAGAATGCATCCAAATCCTTCAAAAGATCGGTTGCATCTCCATCCGGTGAACCGCCATCTGAGATTTTCTCCAACTCCCCGGATATAAAATCTGCTGTATCCAGCACGCAGGTAATCAGCTCTTGGTGAGGAACATTGTCCGGATGAGACTCTCGTAAATAGAAGAAAATGTCCTCCAGCTTATGAGATGCTTTTGTAATCTCATCGAACATCATAATTCCCGAAGAACCCTTGATGGTGTGCATGGTACGGAAAATCTCATTGATACTGTCCTCATCAAAGGCATCTGCATCCTTTTGTGCCAGGACCATGTCCTGAAGATTTTCCAGGAGTTGTTGGTTCTCAAAGAGATATACATCCAGCATATCCCCTGTATTGAATTCATTCGCCATGGAATGTCCCCCCCCTTTTAAATGAGTCCTAATTTCTGTAATGCTGTCTCAAATCTGTCTTTATCAATAGGCTTTCCTGAGTATACGCTGCATCCCAATTCAAAAGCCATCTTAACGTTTTTCTCGTCATTCAAAGCAGTGGTCATAATGACCTTCACCGCATCCTCCTCCGGAATCTTGTAGTCCTTCTCCAGATTGCGAATGCTCACAAGAGCCTGATATCCGTCCATGGCCGGCATCATGACATCCAGACAAACCAAATCATATGGCTCTCCCTCGTCCAATGCCATCATAAACGCATCTACTGCCTCCATTCCATCCACGGTCACGTCACATTCCCCGTACTTTGACAGAAAGCTTGACATGTACTTTCTCGTGGTGTAATCGTCCTCTGCTAATAAAATTTTCATCTTCCTCCTCCTCTTTCTCTCATATTTAATATCTGATAGGTCTTCTCCGGAATATCCTCCAGCTTCATCTGATACTCAACCGCCCCACATTCATAGGCGACTCTCGGCATTCCATACACCACACAGGTGGATTCATCCTGACCGATTGTGCTTGCTCCTGCGTTTTTCATGGACAAAAGCCCCTTGGCTCCGTCGCCGCCCATTCCGGTTAAAATAATACCGATAGCGTTGGCCCCGGCATGCTTGGCTACCGACTCAAACAACACCTCCACTGACGGACAGTGTCCATTCACCTTTGGTTTGTTCTTTAATAATACTCGATATCCTTCGTCCTGTCTCACAAGCTCCATGTGACAATCCCCACCTGGTGCCAGCAATACTAACCCCGGACGAACTACATCGCCGTTCTCTGCTTCCTTCACTTCCACTTCGCAGCCATCATTCAATCGCTTTGCATACATCTTGGTAAAGCCCGCCGGCATATGCTGGACAATGACCACTCCCGGAATATCCTTGTGGAAGCCCTTTACGACACTATAGATTGCCTCGGTTCCTCCGGTAGAAGCCCCAATTGCAATCACCATGTCCTTCTTGTTCACCGGGCTTCGATTGTAATGTCCCGAATGAACTTCCTCTCTTCTTCTAGTATTATTCAATTTGGCCACAGATGCAATCTTTATTTTTACCGGAAGCTCCGTTCTGATAAAGTTTTCGATATCCTCTCTGGATGCACCTGCAGGTGGCTTACATACAAAATCCACTGCTCCTGCGGTCATGGCATCAAATACCTTGTCGCTAAGGGAACTGATCATAACCACCGGAATTGGATACTGTGGCATCAATTTTCTTAAAAACTCAATTCCACTCATCCTTGGAAGCTCTATATCCAAGGTCATCACATCCGGCTTGTGCGCAAGAATCATATCTCTTGCTTCAAAAGGATCTCTTGCGGTAGCCACTACCTCAATGCCCGGATCCATGTTTAAATTGCGAATGAGGAGTTCTCGAAATACCATGGAATCCTCAACCACTAATACTCTAATCTTTCTCATTTATTTCCCTGCTTTTTTAAATATTGATGGCTGTACCATCTGAAACGGAACCTTTCTTCTGTCAATGGTCTCAGTTTTTCCTATGAACAGATATCCACCCGGCTCTAGACAATCATACACCTTTTGCAACAGCTCATTCTTGGTTTCCTGATCAAAATAGATCATAACGTTTCTCAAAAAGACCACCTGCAGCTCCTTTCGAAACGGAAATGGATCCATAAGATTAAACTGTCTGTAAATAACATCCTGCTTTAATTCCTTGGTGACCTGATACTCCCCGGTTTCTGGAATTCTCTTGAAATATCTTCTCACCCAGGAATCCGGCATGGATTTTAATTGCTCCTCCTTATAGACACCGGCAATTGCCTTTCTAAGGGCATCCGTGGATACATCTGTGGCCAAAAGCCTTGTGTCCCACTGATTTTTCTCAATTCCGAAGGCATCTGACAAAAGCATGGCAAGCATATAAGGCTCTTCTCCTGTGGAGGCTGCTCCACACCAGATTCGAATCTCCTTGTCCCTGTGATGCTTTCGCTTCAGCTGAGGAATCACTTCTGTTTTCAGGAATTCCAAATGCTGGAATTCTCTCATAAAATAGGTATGATTGGTAGTAAGCAAATCTACCAGTTCTCGTTCAAGCTTTCCTGTCTTGTCCAATGCAACCGCATCTAAATATGCACCATAGCTTGTCCAACCACCCACTGTCAGATAGTTTTCAAGCCGCCCCTCAACAATCTGTTGCTTATGAAAAAGATCAATTCCATACTTTCCCTTTACTTGTCTGGAAAGCCTCTGAAATTCTTGCTCCGTCATTTTCATAATGGTTCTTCTCCTACCCCGGCCTATCTCAGCTGTCTGCTGATCTTTGTCATGATGTCCACGATTTGTGGGTTGTATCTGACTCCGGAGTTCTTTTGTAAAATTTCTAATGCCTGCTCTTTCTCGATTGCCTCACGATAAGAGCGTCTCTCTGTAATCGCACAGAAATCGGAAATCACCGCAACCATCTGAGCCGCAAGTGGAATGTCATCTCCTGCACATTTTCCCGGATAGCCGTTGCCATCCCAGTTCTCGTGATGGCATCTGGCCACATCAATCGCCATCTTCATCACATCATTGTAGCCTCCATCCTCTGCAATATCTGTAAGGATTTTGGCTCCAATCTCGGTGTGGCGCTGCATCATGGCACGCTCCTCTTGGGTCAGTGGTCCCTTCTTCTGAAGTACTTCCGTAGGCACTGCCACGTTGCCCAGGTCACAAAGCACAGAGGCCTGTTCAATGGTGTCCACAAAATGCTCGGAAACAACCCCTCCATAGATTGGAGAAAGCTCCATCGCCTCCGCAAGGATTCGGCAATTATAGCTAAGTCGTTCCATCAGCTTGCTATCATATGCGGCATTTTCTCTGGCCACTCGGTTCAACGCCTGGAGCACCGCCTTTCGCTCCTTCTCTATCTGTGCTCTCTGCTCAAACACCGAAGCATTGAGCTTTCGGTTCATCTCAACTAAGACTTCCTTGTTCTCTTCCAGATTCATGAGGTTGCCGACTCGCGCCTTAACCACCTCAGGAATAAACGGCTTCGTCACATAATCGGTTCCTCCAAGCTCAAAGCCTCTCACAATATCCTTTGGCTCATCAAAGGCGGAAACAAATACGATGGGAAGGTCTCTGTACTTTGGATTCTCCCTCACTCTCTGGCAACATTCGTAACCGTCCATAACCGGCATGGCCACATCCAGAATAATAAGATTCACCGGAATCCTTTCAAGAATCATCAGAGCCTGCTGTCCGTTTTCTGTAAGAACCGGCTGGTAATCCATCTCTTCCACAATTTTTTTCAGCAGGATGCGGTTTGTCTCCACATCATCTACTATCAAAATCTTCTTTTTCTCCCCTGCTCCCATTTATGACACCTCCAGTTCCATCTGCTCCTTTAATGCCTGTACCAGCTTGTCGTAAGCCTCCATGGATTTCTCCATATTTCCCTTCTGTACCGACATCTTGAGCTTCAATCCTGCGGATTTGATTTCTCTTGGAGCTTCCTCCAGCAGTCCTCGAACTGCTTCCATGAACATCTCTGCCTTTTCCCAGTTCTCCATCTCCACTGACAGCGCAAGTTTGGAAAGCTTTTTCTCAAGCTCCCTTGCATTTTCCTCGGTGCCAAAATGAAGTGCATTGGTGTTTCCCGGTCCCACGGCAAAGCTTGCACTCTGTTCCGGGGTGATCACGGTCTCCATCGTCCTTCGATTCTCCTCCGTTCTTGGAACATCTACCCAGATATGGAAGGAGAAGGTGGAACCCTTGCCGGGCTCACTTTCCACGTGAATGCTACCATTCATCAATTCTACTAACTGTTTTGTAATGTTAAGGCCAAGTCCTGTTCCTCCAAACTTTCTTGAGATGGACGCATCCACCTGGGAGAAGCTTTGGAACAGCTTGTCCATGCTTTCCTTTTCAATACCGATTCCACTGTCAATTACCAGGAAAAAAAGCTCCACCTTGTCCTCCACCTGGGCTGTCTTGATGACCTCTAAGACAATACCGCCCACTGTGGTAAACTTGTAGGCATTGGACAAAAGGTTGTTCAATATCTGAACCAGTCTCAGCTCGTCCCCCACAACCGTCTCCGGGATATCCGGGGATACACGCACCAGAAACTCCAGACCTTTTTCGGTAAATTTGGTTCTGTGGTTCGCCTCCACATATTCGATTGTCTCACGGATGCGAAACTCCCTCTCCTCCAGGGTAAACTTTCCTGCATCCAGCTTGGAAAAATCTAAGATGTTATTGATTATGGCGTTCATATCTGCACAGCCATGGTTAATCAATCTTAAAATTTCTTTTTTCTTTGGGTCCGTCTCAATCTCATCCAGACGTCTTGCATTTCCCAGGATTCCATTGACCGGAGTGCGAAGCTCATGGGTCACATTTGCCACAAACTCCGAGCGAACCTTCTCCGCCTGCTCCACTTCCTGCTTTGACTTCTCTCCCATCTTGGACAAAAGCACCTCATCGGTAGCGTCATAGCCCATAATCATGTAGGCGTCCTCCCCAGTCAGAGATATCACATGCCCCTTTACTGGGAAATAGGTCTGATTGCTGCGGTAGCAGTCCATGAAAAACAGGGAATCCTCCGGCTCCCCTTTGTACACAAGTCTTTTTTCATTTTTTTCAAAAATATTAGGGAAAATATCTGAAACATTGACTCTGCCAACCAACTTGTCATACTCCAACAGACTCATTGCCTTTGCATTGGCATAGGTCACGCGACCTATAGAATCGCATAGAATAAGCATTTCTTGAATTGTATCTAGTGCCTTTTGTACAATATGGTCCTGCAATTTTTGTCTCCCTACCATTTTTTGTTACTATTTTACTACTATATTATAGTGAATTACCAATTTCTTGGCAAGTAATTTGTAAATATTGGCACGCAGTGCTTTTTAACAGATAGGAGGTTCCGTAGGAATTTCCTATCTGGAACAAAGTGGGCAAGCCCACTTCAACTCCCCTACCCCTCAGTCTTGAAGGGCTTGAACACTTTGCGCGCCGAGCACGGTTGCATAGCAACATTTTCCATACGTGCGAGTGCGCATCCTGCCGGAGGCTTTTGTCGTATAGGACACGCAGTTTCCTATACGACAAAAAAAGGAGCATGCCACCTACGGCAGCTGCCCCTTTTCCAAGTTCAATAATGCAGTTTTCTTCTGAACTCCTGCCGCATAACCAGTAAGAGCTCCATTGTTGCCAACCACTCTGTGACACGGAATCATAATGGCGATGGGATTGTGTGCCACCGCACCTCCAATGGCCTGGGCAGACATGCGTTCAATCCCCTTTTCCTCTGCCATCTGTCTTGCAAGCTCTCCATAGGTAGTCACAGAGCCATAAGGGATTTTCATAAGAAGCTCCCACACCCTTCTTCGAAAGGAGGTCCCCTCCAGTCTCAGAGGTGGCAGAAAGTCCGGCTCCTTCCCGCTAAAATACAGGTCCAGCCACTGTATCCCTTTCTCGATAGGAGCCGTGATTTTTCTTTCACACTCCACTCCAAGTACCTTTTCGTAATAGCGCTGATGGTAAAACATCACCGCCACAAGGGCAGTCTCATCACTTACCAGGGTTATCGGACCTAAGGGTGAATTGTAATATTCAAAATATCTCATACCTTACCTCAAATTCATTTTCCTTCTGGGGAAACATAGGTCATTATACCCTGTACTCAGGAAAAAATACAGTCTTTTTTCTCAATTATAGTAAAAAAGTATTAATTCTATTTTTCTTCTACACGATATTGAATCGGAGCCAGTCCGTATTTCTTTTTAAACTGTCTGCTGAAGTGCTCCACATTGGAGTAGCCCACAGCCTCAGCGATGCTCTCAACGGACATGTTGGTGTTCTTCAATAGGGTCTTGGCTTTTTTCATGCGGATGCCCTGAACATAATCCACAAAGGTCACACCGGATTTTTCTTTAAAAAACTTAGAAATATATGGCTCTGACAAAGAGAATTTCTCCGCCATATCCTGAAGTGTTACACTCTGGTAGTTTGCTTGGATATAGTTCTTCATTGCAATGAGTCTGGTATCGTCTTTTTCCGCAGCCTGAGCAATCTGTGGAAGCTTATTGACAGCCACAACCAATGCATTAAAGGAAGACTTGATAATATCGTCATCCACGCCAATTCCCCAGTACATCTCACCGTCGCAGCTGATGCCCACATAGGACATAGCCTTTGAAGAGGAACCCTTTGAAAGGGCATGCTCCTCGTAGATGCTTAATTCATAGCTCACGTCAAAGTACTGCTTGATACAGTTGGATACTGCATCCAGACGACCGTTGCCGGAGGCTGTGATGGTATGAGCCTGATTCTGATGGGCAATTACGGTCTGGGCAGTAATGCCGTCAAGCTGCATAAAATGGCACTCCGGAATCTGGAAGAATGGTTTTGAATTGACGTAATTGTCCTCCAAAATCTCGTATACAAGCTGTGGAGAAAGCTCCTTGTGAGCCTCGTCTGACACATGTTTTACCAGATATCCCAGCTCTTCTCTCATCTTCTCCGGAATCACGATGCCGTAATTCTGTTTTAAAATGTAGCTTACGCCACCCTTACCGGATTGACTGTTAATACGGATTACATCTGACTCATATGCTCTTCCCACATCCTTAGGGTCCACAGGAAGATATGGAACTGTCCACTGATGAAGTCCCTTTTCCTCTCTCCAAGCCATTCCCTTGGAGATTGCATCCTGGTGAGAACCGGAAAACGCGGTGAACACAAGATCCCCTGCATACGGCTGACGTGGCGGAACCACCATTCTTGTATATTCCTCATATCGGGCACGAATCTCAGACATATTGGAGAAATCAAGCTTTGGATCCACACCGTGGGAGAACATGTTCATGGCCAAGGTCACGATATCTACGTTACCGGTACGCTCTCCATTTCCAAATAAGGTTCCCTCAATTCGCTGGGCTCCGGCCAAGATACCAAGCTCAGCATCACTTACTCCGGAACCTCTGTCGTTATGAGGATGGAGACATAAAATCACAGCATCACGATATTTCAAATGCTTACTGATATATTCAATCTGAGTTGCAAACACATGTGGCATAGCGTTCTCTACGGTTGTAGGGATATTGATGATAGCCTTGTTGTCCTCTGATGGTTGCCATACATCCAGCACCGCATTACATACCTCCACCGCATAATCCACCTCTGTACCCGGGAAGCTCTCCGGACTGTACTGGAACGAAAAGTTGCCGTCTGTCTCATCCGCAAGCTTTTTCAAGAGCTTTGCTCCATCGATGGCAATCTGCTTTACTTCTTCCTTTGATTTCTTGAACACCTGCTCTCTTTGAGCTACTGAGGTGGAATTGTAGAGATGAATCACTGCATGTGGTGCCCCCTTTACCGCCTCGAAGGTCTTCTTAATAATATGTTCTCTCGCCTGGGTCAGCACCTGAACAGTAACATCCTCAGGGATCATGTTTCTTTCAATCAAGGCACGCATGAAATTGTATTCGGTCTCAGACGCCGCCGGAAAGCCAACCTCAATCTCCTTAAACCCAATATCTACAAGCATCTGGAAAAAGTTAAGCTTCTCATCCAGGCTCATAGGCTCAATCAAGGCCTGATTACCGTCGCGCAAATCTACGGAACACCAAATTGGCGCTTTGTCTACATAGTCCTTTTTCACCCAGTCATAGGTGCACTCAGGTGGCATAAAATAAGCTCTTTCGTATTTGTCATATCCCTTCATAGAAGTACTCCTTCCTCCTCATCCATTATCACTCGAATTAAAATGTATCATCTAACATGATATTATTTACTCAACATATTACCATAGTTTTCTTATTTCGCAATGATTAAATTTAATCATTTTGCATGATATTTTTTTAGGTCGCCAGCTTCCTGATTCGCCCCGATATGATGGAGCCAAGGATTCCGATCACAACGCCTGCCACAACACCGGAAATCAAAAGAACCGGCAGATAATACAGGAAGGCTTTGGTTTCCAGAACAATCATCGCCACAATAATCTGACCCACATTATGGAAAATTCCACCAAGCACGCTAACCTGAGTAATAGATAGCTTCTTCGTCTTTTTTGCAAGCACCATCACCCCAAAGCTCAGAAGACCTCCCCCAAAGCTATAAATCATAGAAGCCACGCTTCCAAAGGTTAATCCTGTCAAAAGAATTCGGACCATGGAAATCCCAAAGGCTTCCTTCTCACCAAGGCAATACAAAGCCACCATCACAACCACGTTAGCCAGCCCCAGCTTCACACCCTGTATTCCCACATGAAACGGAATCATGGCCTCAATATACGACAACACAAATGCAAGAGCCACAAACATCCCTATTCTTGCAACACGATTCTTCATCTCACACCTCCCATTTCCCTCAGGCTTCTTTTTTCTTTTCTCACAATCTCCCTCCCCTGTCCTCCCTCCGCCGCCCATTTCATTTTGTACCGGATTTCTCCCCGCCACCCCTTGCAGGGATAACGTGTAAGACAGTTATTCGGACGCAAGAATTTTCGCGATAGCTTTTTGCCTCTTATGATAATTCGAGTTCGGCAAAGTTGGGACAATCACGGAAGAAATGTTCGCCAGAAGAAAGGGCACGGTTTCACGACAAGTCGTTGCTACTCTTGGAGGCGTCCTGAACGATACCGTGGGCGCGGTTCGCTTTGCGGCTCGAAGAACGACATAAGCGAGAGCGCCCACAATAAAATTCGTGAAGGCGCCTCCTTAGAGTAGCAGACGCGGAGTGCCTAGTGCCTTTCTCTGGTGGACGTTTCTTCCCGTGATTGTTCAAACGTTGCCGCACACGAAATTTGAGGCAAAAAGCAATCGCTGAAAATTTCTAAGCGTCCTCATAAAGTCTCACACGTTATCCCTGCAAGGGGGTGGCGGGGAGAAATCCGGTACAAAATGAAATGGGCGACGGAGAGAGGACAGGGGGAGGGGGCTTGCCAGAAAATAAAAAAGGAGCCCTGTGACTGTTGAGGGAGTGGTCACAGGGCATAATCGTTTTTCGCCGAGGGAGACGAAAAACACACAATATGGAGAAGAGAATTAACTCATTCATTGTGTACACAGAGTATAGCATTGGAAGTACAACAGAAGTACAACAAAAGTTTAATTATTTTGCTGTGTCATCAAATTGCCGTTGGTAAGCTCTGCCCAGCTATAATTTATCATGTATTCTCCCTGATAAGAGTTCATTGCTACCGGATCTCCCTGATAAAAATCATAGAGGTCGCACTGTATCAGGGAAGGATCGATTGCCGTATGGTTTCTGGCCTTTACCAAAACCTCCTGGAGGCCTGCATCCTTCAGGGTTTTTCTAAGGGAGGACATAATTGTCCCTACATTTCTGACCTTGGTGTCATCCTCCCACAGAATCAAGGCAATCTCCGTGTTGGTGACGCTGGCTCCTCTCCGATCTACCAGGTAGGCAAAAAGCTCCTTTGCTTTTTCCCGCTCAAAGAAAAGCTGCTTTCCATCCACGAACACCTCAAAATTCCCAAAGGTCTGTACTTTGATTCGCTTCTGCTTTGTATCCCCCTGCAGACTAAAGTTGGCATTTGCCAGCACCTTCTTAATCATTTCGGCGTTCACGGGCTTCAAAAGATAGCCTATGGCATACACCCCAAAGGCATCCATGGCATACTCCGAGTATGCGGTGCAGAATATGACCCTTGTGTCTGGACTGATGCGCTTAATCTCTCTGGCCACATCAATTCCGGTGGTTCCACGAAGCTTGATGTCCAAAAATGCAAGCTGTACAGGATTCCCTGATGAAGCACTTTCCTCCACATAGGCAAGTGCCTCGTCCCCCTCTTCGCAGCTGTGAATGTCCCCTCTGTCAAAGATCTTTTCCAGCTCCTTGGTGAGCTGCCAAAGAAGCAATGACTCATCGTCCACTGCTAATATGTTCATACAATTCGATTCCTTTCTTAAGCCGTTGCAATCCATCCTCTACCATAGAGCTTGGACAGGCAACATTCATACGAATGAACGTTTTCCCCGTTGTGCCGTACTGTCCGCCACCGCTTAAGTACAGACCTGTGTGTTCCCGGATAAACGCAGCCAGTTGATCCGCATCGTCAGTCAGCCTGCTGCAATCCAACCAAAGGAGATAAGTAGCCTCAGAAGGCACAACATGAATTCCCTGAATATGTGTTTCTATAAACGATTCTACCAGTTCTTTGTTTTTCTGTATATAGTCATTCAATTCCACAAGCCAAGGCTCCCCACTCTCAAATGCCGCAACGGTCACATCTACGGCAAAGGTGTTAGGCTCCGCGCATTCATCGGTGTTCAGGCCACGATTGACCTTGTGACGAAGCACAGGATTTGGAACCGAGATAGCGGAGGTCTGCATTCCCGCAATATTAAAGCATTTGGTAGGAGCAATACAGGTGATACTGTTGTCCCTGCACACCTCATCAATGGACGCAAATGGGATATATTCCTTTCCCGGCTTTGTCAGATCACAGTGTATCTCATCCGACAGCACCACCACGTGATGCTTCGCCGCAAGATGACCGATTTTCTGAAGGGTCTTGCTGTCCCAGATTTTTCCGATGGGATTGTGAGGATTGCAGAGAATCATCAGCGTGGTCTGAGGATCCGAAAGGTCTTTTTCCAACTGTTCAAAATCAATGAAATACTGACCATCTTCGTATACCAGAGGACTCTCCAGCACCTGTCTGCCATTATTCACAATTGAATTGTAGAAAACATTGTACACAGGAGGCTGAAGCAACACCTTTTCTGCCGGGGTTGTGAGCTTTCTCACGATGCTGGAGATGCTTGGCACCACGCCGGTTGAAAAAATCAGCCATTCCTTTTCCAACGGAAATCCATGGCGTCTTCCCCACCATTTCCCATAGCTTTCATACCAGCTCTCCGGCACATCATTATAGCCAAAGACCCCGTTTGCCATGCGCTTTTCAAGAGCCTCACGGATACAAGGAGCTGCGGCAAAGTCCATATCAGCCACCCACATGGCCAGCTCCCCTTCTTTTACATTCCATTTCAGGGAATTGGTGCCTCTTCTATCAATTACACGGTCAAAATCATACATATCTATTCCTCATTTCTCCGGGGTTCTCCCCCTAAACCTAGCCCTCGAATCGATCCAGCTTCTTCATTCCGGATTCGTCTTTTACCACAAGCCTTGTCCTTGTCACATCCACCCGATCCTTCTCCAGGATTAACGTATCAATATGATCCGCAATAATGGTTCCGCTTGTTGGATTCAATACGCTTGTGATATTGCTTGAAATCTCAGCGTCCACCGTAGAATATTCAAATGCCAGTGTGGTATTGATAAGCTTGCAGTTTTTCATCACAAGATTGTCGATATAGCACATACCCTGAAGGCTCTCAATGGTACAGTTAATCAAGGTTAGGTTCTTGGCATTCCATCCTAGGTATTCTCCCGAAATAAAGGAGTCGTACACCGTTACGTTATCTGTATTCCAAAAGGCATCCTTAGATAGGAGCTTGGAATTGTGAATCTCCAGATTCTCACAGCCATCAAAGGAGTAATTTCCAATCAGGCGGAAATCCCACAGCTTCATATTTTTACAGCCCATGGCAAAATAGTCTCCTTTTGCCACCACATGGTCCATCTCCACATCCTCACAATTCCAGAAGGTCTCTGCGGCATTGGGAAAATCTACATTGGTAAGGCTCACGCCCTTGCATCGTCTAAAATTCTTTGGAGCCTCCACAATGGTATTTTTCATGGACACGTGATTGCTGTACCAGATTCCGGCCCGTCCCATATCAAAAATAGAACAGTCCGTAATATCCACATGGTCGCAATACCAAAATGGATATTTCCACCTAAACAGACAATTATTGACAGAGATATTGCTGCTTTCCTTCAATGGTGACTCTCCATCCTCAAAAACAGAATCGCAAATCATTAGATCCTTTGAACCAAACAGGGCTCTCTCCCCTGTAAAACGTCCTTGTGACAATTTTTCCATTTTCTTATCCTCATTTCTAATCTAATCGTTTCGTAAAAGTGGGCACTTAGTAACCTGTGTTCGGGCCAAATTCCTCCTTGCGGAGTACATCAATAAACCTGCCCACCTCCGCCCATGCTTTTTTGGATTCCGGAATGTTGAGATAGGCCATTTGGAACACATGAAACATTCCCTCATACACGCTGAGACGAACCTTCACATTCTGCTGTTTTGCTCTTGCGGCAGCTTCTACCGAATCACTTAACAGCATCTCATTGCCTCCCACCTGTATGAGCATTGGCGGAAATCCGCGGAAATCTCCAAACAAAGGAGAGATATACGCATCCATAGGGTCTGCATCCTGAACATATTCATTCTGATAAATGAGACTCTCTCTGGTATTTCCAAAGAGAACATCCTTTGTATAATTAGTCTCATAGGATTCTCCACTGGCAGTAAGATCGGTCCAAGGGGACATGCATACAAGACCGCAGGGCATCGGCATATGGTGATCCTTTAGATACATGCAAAGGCACATGGCAAGTCCACCGCCGGCTGAATCCCCTGCCACAATAATATCATCCCCCAAGTAGCCTTTTTTTAAAAGCCACTGGTAGGATGCAAGGGCATCCTCCAGTGCTGCCGGATATGGATGCTCCGGGGCCACACGATAGTCCGGTGTGAGCACACTGCAGCCCTTACTCACTTCATTGTACAGACCCGCAAATACATAGTAGGCATTTCGCACCGCACCCATGTAGCCGCCTCCGTGAAGCTGTAAAATTACCTTGTCCGTAGCAGGCTCAACCTTTCTCTCCAGCCATTTCATGGTGAAGTTCTCAAGCTGGATATCCTCTGCCGTAAAGCAGGAAGGAACGATCCAAGGTGGCTCCTGCAATCTTTTTCGAAGCTCGCCGTTTTTTATCTTTTTTCCAATGGACAAGTCTGTGGTTATGTGCTTCAGCATGTCACAGATTACCTGTCCCTGAATACTCACTTCGCTGTCCGTTTTTGGCATAATCTTTTCTAACATAATCCCAGTCTCTTTTGTATCCAATAATAATGAATTTAAATATGAAATCTTCTTTTTAGCTCTGTCCTTGCTCTTCTATCTCCGATAATCAGCGTACCAAGGAACAAAAATACCGAAAATGCAAAAGCAATCAGTGTCCAGATTCCGTTGGATATCACCTGATAGTACATAAGCACAAGGGGAACAATGCTTGCCAATATCATCAGAATCTGCATCATCATATAGCTCTGCCAGTTTCTATGATTTACTATCATCAACACAAGAATGCCCCCATCAATAAAAATAATACCGGAAGGAAGCACATAATTTACCGACCAGCCTCTGTAGCCCGTAAGGAAATCAATTCCCACAAATACGAGAATTCCCATGACCACCAGGCTCAGCACCTTAAACTGATAGCTGGATTTTCCAACCAGAGAAAGTCTAAGCAGCACATTCACGTAGATTAGTACCAGCATGACCACCAGGGACCAGCCAAAGTTCGGCTTTAGCCGGTAGTCTGCATATATGCAAAGGCATGTAGCCAGAATGGACAAAAACAATACAATATTGGAAAACAGGCGAAATCTTTTCACCGCCACCCGGGCGTTGGGATAACTGTTTTTTTCCGTGCCTGTGGCTTTTTCCAATACATGCTTGCAAAAAGGACATTGATTGGTATCGTCCAGTATTTCTAAATTACACTTTTTACATTTACTCATAATAAACTCCGTTGGTCTCTATCTGTACGTCAATTCCTTCCTCTGCCATATGCTTGAAGAATTTTCTTTGGATGCTGTTCTCCTGGAAAATCGAGCTGAATGTGAATACAAGCTTGCCTCCGTAGGAACATATGGTTCCCTTTAGAGATTGTCCCTGGGACATTGCGATAAATGCCCGGAAGGATTCCACATATGGTCTGTAAGCCTCATCCACCTGTATGTTTCCAATGTTGGTTACGGTGGTGGTATTGGCCATGGCTGATTTTTTATAAATGGCCTTCATATAAGCATTCTTGATCCCAAGTGGCACTGCCCTTGCAAAAAGGTTGGTCTGACCACCTACACTGTACGAAAATATCTGTTCCAGATGCTCCTTGCTAATCTGTGAATGAAGGCTCTCTTTTACCTTCTGCAATATCTCCTGAAAGGTGTAGTCCTCTCTGTCCGGATAAAACTCCGCAGACACCATAATAAAGAAGTTCTTTGTGGTAACAGAATCAAAAAATGGTCGCAGGTTTACCGGCACCGCCACACGGATTGGCACATCCTTTGACATCTTGTGCAGGTACACCTGGTAGGTGCTGTATACAAAATTTGCCACCAGATACTCATTGATGGAAGCATCATATTTATGGGCAGCTTCCTTAAGCTGTTCCACCGGCATCAGACCAGATATCACTCCAAACTCTCCTTTGGGAAGGGTCTCCTGACGAATCAGAAACGCTCTCTTGGACTGGTAAGAGTTTTTGGCCTTTTTGCGGAAGTTTTTTACAAAGCTGTCCTCTCTATTTAGCGAGGTATCCTGGCTGAGGGTATCACCATGAAGTTCCCTAAGCTCCTTATGAGCCAGTCTCAGATACTGATAGGTCAGCTCTCTGAGGAAATTCAATCCACCCATACCATCCGTCAGCACATGGAATACCTCCAGATTGATACGGCATCCGTAATAGGTCACTCGAAACAGATAGCTATGGTTACGGCTCTGTTCAATAAATCTGCAAGGAAACTGTCTCTCCTCCTTGACTCTTGGAGCCGGCTTTCCATTTTCCTCAAAATAATACCAGAATAAGCCCGTGCGAAGCCTCAGGTTAAATCCGTCAAATTTGGGAAGAACCAGATTCAAAGCCTCCTGCAGAATATCCCTTTGGACTTCTTCCTTGAGGATGACACTGATGCGGTACACATTGGACATACTTTCCCCTGCGATTACCGGAAAAAGATGTGCGGTATTGTCCAGCTTGTCCCATCGAATCAGTCGGGTCTTCCTCTTCCGGTCCGCTTCCTTGCACCTGGCAAGCTCCTCCTGGTAAATCTGCTTTTCCCGATCCTTTTGGGCCTTCTTAGTCCCAGAAGCCAACTGCTCTTCTATTGCTCTAGTTTCCTTTTGATCTTTTTTGCTCATTTTCTTTTATGGTCTCCTGAAAATTCACGTCCATTTGTGACCATTATACCACGAGGTCACTCTTATGATAACCCATGGCTATATTTTTTTATGAGGAACGAGATTCATCTTGAGATTTTACAAAAAATAGTTTATGATATTGGTATCTGGTATGACCAGTTTGATATGGAGGTATCTATGAATTTTCAAAAATTATCTGCCCCATCCTTGAAGGAGCTTTTTGTCTCAGAATTAGAAAACAAGATTTTATCCGGAGAACTGGCAATTGGAAGTCGTCTCCCAAGTGAAAGAGAGCTTGCTGCATCTATGCAGGTAAGCCGTGCCGTAGTCAATTCCGGCATCTCAGAAATGGAAAAAAAGGGATTTCTCGTGGTCAAACCACGTATCGGTACCTTTGTGGAGGACTATCGCAAAAACGGGACCTTGGACACTCTGGTTTCCATTATGAAATACAACGGCGGAAATATCGGGAAAAAAGAAGTGAAAGCCATATTGGAAATGCGTGTGGTATTGGTAGGTCTTGCCGGTAAGCTTGCCATTGAAAGCTGTAGTGACGAAGAACTTGCTACACTTCTCCCTCTGCTGGAGAAATGCAAGAAAGCAACGGACAACGACGAAGTGGTGAATTGCACCTTCCATCTTTATCACGAGCTTGCTTACCTTTGTGGCAATAGCCTTCTCCCATTGTTTTTCATGTCCTTTCGAGATCTTGTGACCAAGCTTTGGACACGCTTTGTCATCAAATACGGCATAGATGCCCTGATTGATAGCGATATCCAATTCGTAGACCGCATTCTTACAAGAGATTATGACGGACTTATGAATCTGATATCCGCTAACACCCAGGAAAGTATCGACGGCTCCCGACCAATCTACGATTAGTGGGAGCCGTCCCCTTATAGTCTTCCGTACACATCCATTGGCACATATGCCTTTATTTCGATTCCGGTTTCCAAATACTCCTCCGAAACCAGCTCTCCATACTTTCGGATATCCTGAATAATGCCTGCCCGGTTGTATGGAATCACCCGCTCTACATACACCTTATTCTCTCTTAAAAGTTCTGCTAGCAGCTTTTTGATTTCGTCCAGTCCCTGTTCTTTGATTGCAGAGATAGAAAGGGTATGGTCCGCTCTGAAATCATGAAGCGGCTCCTGATCCAGACGTCTGTCCTGCTTGTTAAACAAAGTGATGACCGTCTTATCCTTTACCCCCAGATTATCCAGAGTCTCGTATACCGTATGCATCTGTTTTTCCCGCTGGGGATTCGATGCATCCACCACATGGAAAATATAATCGGAATACTTTGCTTCCTCCAGAGTACTCTTAAACGCTTCAATCAAATGGTGCGGAAGCTTTCTGATAAATCCTACGGTGTCCGTTAACAGCACCTGCTGATTCCCATCCAGCTCCAATATTCTGGTGGTTGGATCCAGGGTCGCAAACAGCTTATCCTCCCCCAAAACGGCGGCATCTGTGAGCCTGTTGAGAAGTGTGGATTTTCCTGCGTTGGTGTATCCCACGATAGCCACAACCGGCACCTGGTTTTTGGAGCGCTGAGCTCTATTGACCTCCCTGTGGCGCTGAACCTCTTTTAACTCTCTGTTTAGCTGAGCAATGCGGTCCTTTATAAGACGTCTGTCAATCTCCAGCTTTTTCTCTCCGGGTCCACGGGTTCCGATTCCACCACCCAGTCTGGACATGGAGCGTCCAAAGCCGGTCAGTCTGCTGCTTCTGTATTTCAGTTGTGCCAGCTCTACCTGAATTTTTCCTTCCTTTGTAGAGGCGCGCTCCGCAAAGATATCAAGGATAATCAGGGTTCGATCCATTACCTTGGTATCCAGCAATTCCTCCAGATTTTTCATCTGAATCGGAGACAGCTCATCATCGCATACAATACCGGTAGCTCCGGTCTGTTCAATCAGCTCTGCGATTTCCTCCACCTTGCCGGTTCCCACATAGGTTCCAATGTGGCGCTGCTCTCTCTTTTGAATCAGAGTTCCCACCACAGTGGCTCCTGCGGTCTTCACCAATTCCGCAAGCTCCATAAGAGAATCCTCTGCGTCGTCTCCGTCCTGCTCACTAACCCCTACCAGGATTACTTTTTCAATCAATTCTTGATTTTCATGCAATTCTGCCATGTAATCTCTCTTTCTTTTTACAATCTAATCTCGTTTTATTCCTGTGACACACGTGTATTGATAAATAAGCTTTCTCTCTGAGCATCTTCATCGTCCGGATAGAGCTTCAGATATTCATCCATGGTCTCCTTTGCCGATGCAAAATCAAGATTATGCTCATATGCCATCACAAGATGACTCATAATGCTCTGTCTGTTAGGAACCTCCTCCATGGTAAGCGCCGACTGGAACCAGGTGATTGCTTCTGCATAATTACCTTCATCCATCAGATCAATTCCCATCTGTTCCAGCTCAGATGCTGTCGCTTCGTTGCTATCTACAAATGCCTGTCTGTAGGTTTCTGCCATTTCCTGATTTCCTTCTTCTTTTGCAATTTTGCCAAGGTAGAAGTTCGCCATAGGCTCCGTCTTTACTGCCTTTTCAAGATATTTTTTGGCTTCCTCCTTCTCCCCGAGATAATAGGCAATCTGGCCTTTTTTCATCTGCTCTTTGGCATCCGAATCCTTCACCTTCAATGCCTGTGCCAGGAACTCCTTTCCCTGATCTTCCATGCCTGCAGCCAGGTATCCGTTATAGATTCCGATATAGAGGTCAAAGTTTTTCTCATCGCAGGCAATGGCACCTTCAAAGTCCTTTTTCGCCCCCTCAAAGTCACCGATCTCCTGTGTTAGTTTCAATCGTCCTCTCAGATAATATGCATTTGAAGATTCCTCATAGTTGATTAAATCATTGTAGGTCTCCATAGCCCCTTTCGCGTCTCCGCTTCGGTACTGTGCCTCTGCCTTATAAAAGCACAAATCCACCACCTGGGCATCTACCTTACCGGTAGACAATTCAATTGCATCCTGAAACTGCTCCACCGCCTGAGCAAAATCCCCCTGGGCCATGCTCTCAATTCCCGCATTCTTCATGGTATTCTGCTGTTCCAAAATCTCTTTATTACCGCACCCCGAAAGTGCTCCCGCACACATTCCCGCGCACATCGCAAGAACAATGCCTTTTTTCATCCAATCTCTCATCTCATTCTCCTAACTGGGGACGTTCCTTTTTCCACGGGGAGCGTCCCTCTCCACGGGGACGTTCCCCGTGGAAGGGGACACCTCCATCATAAAGTCGTTACACTCCACGTTTCATACGTATTCTCAACTTTAAAAATATACCTTATCCAACAGGGCGCTGTCAATAATGCTACCCTACCCTCCTGCTATTCTCACGATTTTTTTCGTGTCAAGGAACGTCCCCGTGGAAAGAAGAACGTCCCCGTGGAGAGAGGAACGTCCCCGTGGAGAGGGACGCTCCCCGTGAAAAAAGGAACGTCCCCACCAAACACGTCCCCACCAAACGAAAATCCCCGGCAAGCCGGGGATTTTCGCAATTATTCAAACTATTTGTCTAATTTCCATACTTCTTCGTTATACTGGGCGATGGTTCTGTCTGATGAGAAGAATCCAGCTTTGCTGATATTAACAAGCATCTTCTTTGCCCATGCCTTGCGGTTGTTGTAATCGCTATATGCACGCTCTTTGGTAGCTACATAATCCTGGAAGTCAGGGAAGGTCATGAACCAGTCTTTGTTCAGAAGCTCATTGTAGAGTCTCTCAAGGTTCTCTTTACATCCAACTGCCATTACTTCATCACTTATAATGAAGTCTACCGCTTTCTTAATATCTTCATCCTTCTCGTAGTAATCCTTTGAGCAGTAGTCTCCTCTTTCGTAACGGTCGATAACGGTCTGTGAATCCTCACCGAATACATAAATGTTATCTGCTCCCACGAGCTCTGCGATTTCCACGTTTGCTCCGTCGCTGGTTCCAAGAGTGACCGCACCGTTCAACATGAATTTCATGTTACCTGTTCCTGATGCCTCCTTGGAAGCAAGAGAAATCTGCTCTGAAATATCACAAGCCGGAATCAATTTCTCAGCCATTGTTACGTTGTAGTTCTCAACCATAAATACCTTTAAGTATGGGCTTACCTCAGGATCATTGTTGATAATCTCCTGTAAGCAAAGGATTAAATGAATGATATCTTTTGCAATGATGTATGCAGGTGCTGCCTTTGCTCCGAAGAAAAGAGTGATAGGAGTCTCTGGTTTCTTTCCTGCTTTGATCTCGAAGTATTTGTGAATGATGTATAAAGCGTTGAGCTGCTGTCTCTTGTACTCATGAAGTCTCTTAACCTGGATATCGAAAATGCTGTTGTCATCGATGTCCATACCCTGAGTAGTTGCAAGATAGTTCTTTAAGTCCGCTTTCTTTCCTGCCTTTACAGAGAGAAGTCTGTCAAGAACAGCGTCATCATTCAGGAAGTTGCCGAGCTTTTCTAACTCGTTGGCATCCTTCTTCCATCCATCTCCAATCAAGTCTGTAATCATAGCAGAAAGCTCTGGGTTACATGACATGAGCCAGCGACGGAAGGTAATACCGTTGGTCTTGTTGTTGAATCTTTCCGGATAGAGCTTGTAGAAGTTGTTCAGCTCTGTGTTCTTCAAGATCTCGGTATGAAGGTAAGCTACACCGTTGATGCTGTATCCGTAGTGGATATCCATGTGAGCCATGTGTACCAAACCATCTTTGATGATGTAGGTGCTCTCATCGCTTACCGTTGCACGAACCTTATTGTCAAGCTCACGGATGATTGGCATAAGCTGTGGAACTGCTTTGTCAAGGAATGCGATTGGCCATTTCTCAAGAGCCTCTGCAAGGATAGTATGGTTGGTGTATGCACATACCTTTGATACGATTTCAATTGCCTCATCCATAAGGATTCCTTTCTCCTGAAGGAGACGGATTAACTCAGGAATCACCATAGATGGGTGGGTATCGTTAATCTGTACTGCAGCGTAATCTGCTAAGTCATGAAGGTTTGATCCTTTCGCGATTGCCTCATCAATAATTAAGTGAGCAGCATTGCTTACCATGAAGTACTGCTGGTATACACGAAGGAGACGTCCCTTGTCATCAGAATCATCCGGATAGAGGAAAAGGGTAAGGTTCTTTTCGATATCATCCTTATCAAAATCGATGGTATCTCCAACGATGCTCTCATCTACTGATTCGATATCAAAAAGACGAAGCTTTGTGGTACGGTTGTTGTAACCAACAACATCGATGTCGTAAAGTCTAGAGGTTACCTTGAAGCCACCGAAGTTTACATCATAAGAGATATCTGATTTGGTAAGCCAACTCTTCTCTGTAATCCATGGATTTGGAGTCTCTTTCTGAAGATTGTTCTCAAATACCTGCTTGAAAAGTCCAAAATGGTAGTTAAGACCAACACCGTCTCCATTTAATCCCAATGTAGCGATAGAGTCTAAAAAACATGCTGCGAGACGTCCAAGACCACCATTTCCAAGGGAAGGCTCTGCCTCGATCTCCTCGATCTCTGCAAGGCTTCTTCCGTTCTTTTCTAAAGTTTCTTTTACTTCATCATAGATGCCTAAGTTGATTAAGTTGTTAGAAAGGAGCTTTCCAATTAAGAACTCTGCTGAAATGTAGTAGAGCTTTTTCTTTCCGTCGTTAGTAACCTTTCCTTCTGCTTTTTCTTTTACTAAGTCTAAAAGAGCGAAGTAGATTTCTTCGTTGGTAGAAACGCTAATGCCCTTCTGTAATTTGGTTTCGATTTCCTGCATGATTGCCATGATAGAATACCCTCCTAATTTGTTCCCTAATAATTGTTCGTTGTTTTCGTTTCTTTATGGTCTTAGTATATATTCTATTCTTTCACTTTTCTTGCAATAACTTACCAAAAATTTGTACTATTCTATCTTTTTTCGCTTTTTTTAGTGGTTTTTCCCGAAAAACCATGGTAAAATACCCCCATGAACCATTAGTTCCAGAAGGAGCTGCCATCCAGAAGCATCATCCATCACCATGTAAAAAGGATAATACTATGAATATATTAGAGTACGAAAATTACCACGAGCAAATCTCTCACGGAGAGCTTGATTTTCCATACAACACCTACCTGTGCTCCATCCCCCTGGATTTTTCACAGGTTCCCCTGCACTGGCATGAGGAAATGGAGATCATCTACATAAAGAAAGGACAGGGCATTGTCACCGTAGACTTTACCTCACAGGTTGTGACAGGTCCCTCCTTAGTATTGATCCTTCCCGGTCAGCTGCACTCTATTCGACAGTACGAAGCTTGGACCATGGAGTACGAGAACATTATTTTCAACACCAACCTGCTGACACCTAAGACAAAGGATTTGTCCTATGAAGCCTTTATTCATCCCTTACTAAAAGGAAAAATCACGGTTCCTACCTTCTTTACACCGGTTTATCCATACTACACCGACGTCGTTGCTCCCCTGGATGCCTGCGACGAAATCTGCAAAACAAAACCACAGGGCTACGAGCTCTATATCAAGAGTATGCTATTTCAGCTATTCTTTATTCTGGATAACCGCTGCCGAAATCTCACGAAGCCTGTGAAGGATCGAAAAACGCTGGACAAAACGAAGCTGGTATTAAAATATGTAGAGAATCATTACATGGAACGGATTACCATTGATGAAATTGCGGATGTGGTTGGCTTTTCCCAGTCTCACTTCATGCGCTACTTTAAGGATGTTATGGGGACCTCCTTTATCAACTATCTAAAGGACTATCGACTAACCATGGCCGCAAGACTGCTACAAAGCTCGGAGAGTCCCGTCCTGGAAATAGCCCAGGAAGTGGGCTTTGACAATCTATCCTATTTCAACCGCGCATTTAAGCAAAAATATCAGATGACACCCCTGCAATATCGAAAATCATAAAAAGAGTATACAACAAAACACCTCTGTCTCAAAAGACGGAGGTGTTTTGTTTATCTGCTTGCCAGGTAATTAAGAATCCCTCTTGCATCCGCTTGGGCAAGTGCATCCAGCTGCTCATCAGAGCTAAAATAGTTGCGGTAATCACTTTCATTACTCAAAAAAGCATGTTCAATAATCGTGGCCGGAATTCCATACTCCATGGCACTGTTAATAATTCCGTAGTAGTCCATGTTAGAGCCATCCTCATAGGTATCTCCCGATGTGCCGGGTCTTTGCAGCATGCCGCTGTTTTCATTGGCATTCCAATCTGTGGTAAACGGAATCCCAATTCCCTGAAGCTCCCCGAGAATAGAAGCCGCCAGATTCCAGCTCTCCCCATATACATCCGAAGAAAGAGAGGTAGGAGCAATATAATGGCTCGTAGTTACAATGGCCAGACTTCCGTTGTGATTAGGGTCTCCTGTACTACTGCTGTTGTTATGTAAGGATACAAAATAGTCTGCCCCATTTTGAAATCCATAGTCCACACGATCTGAAAGGGAGGGAACAGTTGTATCATCACTTCTGGTCATGATCACCCGAATCCCGTTTGCAGTTAAATAGTCTCTGACCTTAAGAGCAATGGTCAGGTTCAGATTTTTCTCATAAATCTGAACGCCATCATAGTTAAAGGTGCATCCACTTTGAGAACCCCCATGCCCGGGATCTAAGCACACGGTTATGATACCGTCGTCGGCGGGTATCACAGGAGCTTGCGGAACCGGTGGTTGTGGCTCTGCTACCGCAGTCCCCTGCTCAACCCCTGTACTCTCGGACTGCACGTTGGCATTTTCCCCTGTAGCGTTCTCATTTGTAGTGGCTTCTTCTGTGGCACTTTCTTCTGTCTCAGTTTCTTCTGTTGCCAGTTCTTCTGTTGCCAGTTCTTCCGTTGCCAGTTCCTCCGTTGCCAGTTCTTCCGTTGCAGGTTCCTCTTTTGTAAATTCCTCTTTTGTAGATTCCTCCGTCCCCTTTCCTGCTTCCGTCACATACTCGGTGTTGTCCACGGACTTGCTGTGGCTTCCGGCTCCAAAATCAATGGAGTAAAACACAAGAGCAACCACCACTGCAAAAAGAGCTCCTGCAATGACATCCCTTGGAAAATGCACCCCTGTAAGGACGCGAACCACAGCCAAGAACACTCCTGCTGCAAGAAGTACAATCCCAAACCATGTCCAGGGAGAAAGCATAAGGAAGGTCATGGCAATGATAAAAATGGAAAACACATGCCTGCTGGGGAAAGAATGCCCCCTGGTCTCCTTTGGAATCAGCGGCGCCTCCTCATATACCTCATAAGGTCTGGGAGCATTGAGCTTTGCCCGAAAAAGGCTCACCGCCATAAATGAGATTCCCGGAACAAGAAGTGCCTGAAAAAACCGCACATCTTTTGTCCAGATCAAATAGATTAACAAAAATGGATAGGACACGTACCCCATCGCTGTCAGTATCCGATTTAAAATATGTAACCCTCTGGTCCACTTTTCATTTCCACGAAAGGGACCAGTATACTTCATAAATTTCTCCTTAGTCATCATCATCCTCCAGCCCATATCCATGAGCCCAGCTATCTGCATCTTTCTTATCTGTTATTTCCGTCAAGTGCGTCTCTCACACCGTTTCCGACACCTCGAACGCCGTCAACCACAGTATCTCCGGCATCTCTCACTCCGTCTACAGCGCCTTCTCCCATTCTCTCCAGGTCATTTCCCATGTTGTCAATGTCATCGCCCACCCCATTGTGGTTGGTATCATTGTTGTTGACGTCATCCCCCACACCATTGTGGTTGGTATCATTATTGTTGTTGACCTCATCTCTCAGATTCGTCTCGGTATCTCTCAGTGTCTCAGAAGGTCTGTTGACATTTTCGGTGTTCATCTGTGGACGATTGTTGGTGTTATTGTCGGTGTTATTGTTGTTACCACATCCGGTAAGACACATGGCTCCACACAGAAGTCCCACTGCCAAAAGGGATTTCATTGGCATCTTTTTTACATTTCGGTTACTCATACGTTTCTCCTTTTCTTCTTATATTACAAGTCATAGGTTTACCTGCTATAAGAATAGGATGTAACGCACTAACTATTTTTATACAAAAGATGCTCCAATAAAAATAGGAAAAAACGGCAGTTACTCTCTCCAGCTCGAAGTAATGCAAAAAAATTGGTAAACACATAATCACAAAACGCGTCCTTGTTCAGTTCCATATTCCAGATGTCGCCCCGGACACGCTCATCCCTGGCAAGAACCTCCTTGATGAGCCTCTTCGCCTCTTCAAAGCAAGGTGCCATCATCACCTTATTCTGAGCAATTGTGTTACCATTCATCTCCCCAAGCCAGGTGCTGTCGTATTTGCTGAGTCTTCCATACAAAAAACGGTAATATTGCTCCAGGAACATGGTAAACCCCATTCCCCTGCGATACACCATCTCCTGATTTTCCAAAATGCCACTCCAGAAATTCTCCGTCACCGCAGCAATGAGTTCCTCCTTATTGGCATAGTAATTGTATACCGATCCAATAGAGATTCCACAGTCACCCGCAAGCTTGCGAATGCTGATATAGTCAACTCCCTTTTCCATGGCAAGTCTCATGGCATGCTCCAGTATATGCTCCTTGGACGTTACTCTATGATTCATGATTTCTCCCGTTATATCAGTATTTGAACATGGTTCATAATAGCATACTCCACGGGAGAACACAACATCGCCCTCTTCTTTTGCCCTCTACTTTTTCATCTTAGATTTAAACACCCAGGATGCTATATAGGAAAAAATCAAGGCCGCTGACACCCCTGCTGCACAGGCAGTAAATCCACCCCGGAAAAGTCCAAGGAAGCCATCCTTGTCAATGGCTTCCTTCATGCCCTTCCATAACACATTTCCAAAGCCAAGAAGCGGAACGGATGCTCCCGCTCCCGCCCACTCCGAAAACGGAGCATAGACTCCCAACGCTCCAAGCACCACCCCCGAGCACACCAAAAGTACCATAATTCGCCCGGGCATCATTTTCGTTTTTTCCATAAGAATCTGCACCAGTGCACAGATGATTCCACCTACCATAAAAGCTTTCACATAATCCATTCCATCAACCTCCAATATGCTCAATCACCACTCCATGGGCAATGCCGGGCACCGATTGTCCTTCATTAAAACTAATGGGAGAAAGCAAAGCCCCGGTTGGAATAAATAAAATCCGTTTTAAAATACCTTTCTGTAAACGCGGAAGAAAGAAGGCACTTAAGACCGTAGCTGCACATCCGCAGCCGGAACCACCTGAACCGGTTCCCTGATCTTCTCCATCGTACATTAACATTCCACAGTCTCTGTGCTTGTCCTCAATGTCATATCCCCGTTCTCTCACCAGATCAATGACAATCTTCTTTCCAACCTCCCCCAAATCTCCGGTCACAATCAAATCGTAATCCTTAGGTGTTCTTTTGAAATCCTTGAAATTGGCCACAATCAAATCTGCCGCAGCCGGGGCCATCGCTGCCCCCATATTCATAGCGTCCTTCACCCCGTAATCTACGATTTTTCCTGTGGTAATTCCTGAAATTTTGGCCAAGGCCTTGGCATTACTGTGTTCCTTTGCCCAAGGTCCAAGTACATAGGCTCCACTGCCCGTGACCGTCCAGGTAGCAGATAAGGGTCTCTGGGAAGCGTACTCCAAGGGGGTACGAAACTGACGCTCCGCGCTGGCAAAATGGCTGGAGGTCACTGCCCCCGCATACCCACCGTAGGCTGACACCACTGCTGACGCAAGGCTCAGCGCCTCTCCGCAGGTTGAGCAGGCTCCGTATAGCCCAAACAATGGAATCTGAAACGACTCCAGTCCAAAGGAGCTTGCAATGTTTTGCCCCAGCAAATCTCCCGCAAAAAGATAGCGAAGTTCCTCCGGCTTTTTCCCTGCCTTTCTAAGTGCAATAGTTACAGCCTCCTTTTGCAGGTTGCTCTCCGCCGCCTCCCATGTTTGCTCCCCAAAGTAATCATCCTCACCAACCACGTCAAAAAGCTCTCTTAGTGGTCCTTCCCCCTCTTTGGTACCTACAATGTTTCCTGTTCCGATAATCACAGGACATTCCTTAAAGCCAATGCTTTGTGCGCCAAGCAGCATATCCAACATCCTCCCTTTCACGAATTCGAATCTTTCCTTATATATAATGCATATATATAAAGAATGTATGGAGCTACCAATAAAATGTGGGAATCCCCAATACCCTCACGCAAAAAACGTCAGGTATCTTCAAAAAAAGATTCCTGACGTTTAGTTTCTCCAAAAATGTTCCATCTATGTATGCAATTTAAATTTCTTTGTAACTATCTTTCTAATTCTCTCTCATATAGGAAAGAACTTCCTGATAGTTCATTTTTCCGCCATAGAGATCCAGCGCACTTCCGATGGTGACATCCACCTTTTTGCATCCAAGACGCTTTACAAGGTCCAAATCCTCAAAGCTGTGAACACCACCTGCATAGGTAACGGGAATTTTGCCCCAGCCACCAAGCAGTGGCAGAAGTTCCTTCTCCACTCCATTGTTCTTGCCTTCCACGTCCACCGCATGAACCAAGAATTCATCGCAATACACAGAAAGCTCCTCCAAAAGAGGTACCGAAAGCTTCTCCCTTGTGATATTCTGCCAGCGATCCGTCACAATGTAATACCCATCCCCCTGCTTTTTACAGCTAAGATCCAGAACCAGACGTCTCTTCCCTACTACATGAATCATCTTTCTTAGGTTTTCATAATTAATATTACCGTTTTGAAACACATAAGATGTAACGATTACATGGCTGGCACCTGCTTCCAGAAACTCCTTGGCATTCTCCGGATTCACTCCTCCCCCAATCTGAAAGCCGCCTGGATAGGTACTAAGGGCAAGCTTCGCCTGCTTTTTGGTCTCTTCATAGAATTCACTGTCCTTGGAATTCAATAAGATAATATGCCCGCCTTTGATCTCATCCTTTTTGAAAAAGTTTGCAAAAAAAGCTCCATCCTGTTCTGCCACAAAGTTTTCCTTTGCCTGATTGCCCTCATCCAAGAGACTGCTTCCTACAATTTGCTTAATTTTACCGTTATGAATATCAATGCACGGACGAAATACCATAATGCCCTCCCATATGTAAATTCTTTCGCACAAATCACGTTGATATAGGAAAAGAATAACACAATTTAGAAATCAAAAAAAGAGGTACGTAAAAAGTTTCTCAGTTCTTGACACCAGCTTAGAATTTTGCTATCATCATGCAAATACATATCAATTAATTATACTACTAATACATTTCAATTATACGCAAAGAAAGAGAGGAAACGAACTAATGGGCACAATTATCGGCGAAGGAATTACTTTTGATGATGTTCTCCTTGTTCCTCAGTATTCTGAGGTAACGCCTAACATGATTAATCTGACAACACATCTTACACAGAAGATTGTGTTAAACATTCCAATGATGAGCGCTGCTATGGATACCGTAACAGAGTCGAAAATGGCTATCGCAATGGCTAGACAGGGTGGTATCGGTATCATCCATAAGAATATGTCAATCGAAGCACAGGCAGACGAAGTCGATAAAGTAAAACGTTCTGAGAACGGCGTTATCACAGACCCATTTTCACTTTCCCCAGAGCATACATTAAAAGATGCGGATGAGCTTATGGCGAAATTCAAAATCTCAGGTGTTCCGATTACAGAAGGAACCAAACTTGTGGGTATCATCACCAACCGCGATTTAAAATTCGAGACAGATTTCACCAAGAAAATCAAAGAATCTATGACTTCTGAGGGATTAATCACCGCTCCGGAAGGAATCACATTAGAAGAAGCGAAAGCAATTCTTGCAAAGGCAAGAAAAGAGAAGCTTCCAATCGTCGATAAAGATTTCAACTTAAAAGGACTCATCACCATCAAGGATATCGAGAAACAGATCAAATATCCAAACTCAGCCAAGGATGACCATGGTCGTCTTCTCTGCGGAGCCGGCGTAGGAATTACCGGCAACATGATGGAGCGTGTTGATGCATTAGTAAATGCTCAGGTAGACGTTATCGTAATGGACTCTGCTCATGGACATTCAAAAAACATCATTGAAGCAGTGAAAAAAGTAAAAGCCAAATATCCTGACCTTCAGGTTATCGCTGGTAACATTGCAACCGGCGCAGCTGCAAAGGCTCTCATTGAAGCAGGAGCAGATGCCGTTAAGGTAGGTATCGGACCTGGTTCTATCTGTACCACTCGTGTGGTTGCAGGTATCGGCGTGCCACAGATTACCGCAATCATGGATTGCTACGAGGTAGCAAAACAGTACAACATCCCTATTATCGCCGACGGTGGTATCAAATACTCCGGTGATATGACAAAAGCAATCGCTGCAGGAGCCAACGTATGTATGATGGGTTCTATGTTCGCAGGCTGTGATGAAGCTCCTGGAACCTTCGAGCTTTACCAGGGAAGAAAATACAAGGTATACCGCGGAATGGGTTCTATCGCTGCTATGGAAAACGGTTCAAAGGACCGCTACTTCCAGGAAGGTGCTAAGAAGTTAGTTCCGGAAGGTGTCGAAGGACGTGTTGCCTACAAGGGAACCTTGGAAGATACCATTTTCCAGCTTATCGGTGGTATCCGTTCCGGCATGGGCTACTGCGGATGTCCTACTATCGAGGAATTAAAAGAAAAAGGAACCTTTGTTAAAATTTCAGCCGCATCATTAAAAGAGAGCCATCCACACGATATTCATATCACAAAAGAGGCTCCAAACTACAGCACTGATTCTTAATCACAAAATGATTATACTATTCAGAGACTCCATCCGTGAGTCTCTGAATGACTATTTTATGAAAAAAGGAGTTATTTATTTTGGACGCGGGAGACATATCACAGATTATCGCTTTAGTAATCCTGTTAATTTTATCGTCAATATTTTCATCAACTGAGACGGCACTTACTACCGTTAACAAAATACGCATGCGTACCCTGTCTGAAGCCGGAAACAAGAAGGCTGACAGGGTACTTCGCGTTACAGAAAACCAAGGAAAGATGCTGTCTGCTATCCTCATTGGCAACAATGTGGTGAACCTGTCAGCCTCTTCTCTGGCCACCTCCATTGCCATCGAACGTTTTGGCAGCGTGGGAGCGGGTATTGCCACGGGAATTTTGACACTGCTGATTCTGATTTTTGGAGAAATCGCCCCAAAAACCATGGCAACCATTAATGCAGACCAGATTTCCCTCTGGGTATCCGGATTTATCGAATTTCTCATGTGGATTCTCACCCCGGTCATTTTTATTGTAAACAAATTGTCAATGGGTGTTCTTCTCCTTTTCCGGGTGGACCCAAACAAATCTCAGAATGCCATGACCGAGGAAGAGCTTCGAACCATCGTAGATGTAGGGGAAGAAAGTGGTGTCATCGAGACCGAAGAAAGGGAAATGATCCATAACCTCTTCGACTTCGGAGATTCCGAAGCCAAAGAAATTATGATTCCGCGAATCGACATGACCTTTGTATCTAAGGATGCTACCTACCAGGAGGTTATCGAAATCTTTAAGGAAGACAAATTCACCCGCCTTCCTGTATACGAAGAAACCACGGATAACGTAGTAGGTATCCTCAACATGAAAGACCTTCTTCTATGTGAGGATCCAAACACCTTCTCCATTGACGAAATCATGCGAGAGCCATACTTCACCTTTGAACATAAGAACACCGCGGACCTTTTTATGGAGATGCGTAAGTCCTCTATCTCTCTTGCTGTTGTATTGGATGAATATGGTGTCACAGCTGGAATGATTACTCTAGAGGATCTGCTGGAGGAAATCGTAGGCGAAATTCGCGACGAATATGATACCGACGAGGAAGATGCCATCTCTCAGATTTCAGACCGGGAATATCTGGTACTTGGTTCCACCAATCTGGATGACGTAAATGATGAGCTTGGCACCAGCTTCCAATCCGACGACTACGACACCATTGGAGGCTACTGCTTAGAGCTGCTCGACCACCTTCCGGAATGCAATGAAATTACCTTTGCAGAGGATGGCACACTTCTAAAGATTATGGCCATGGACAAAAACCGTATCCATAAGGTATCCATCAAGCTGCCTTCTTCCGAAGAGGAAGAGCTTACGTAGAAGCTTTCAAGGTCTGAATCAGAAGAGTTCGATACTCCGTCTGATTTCTCCATATAGAGGAATCCAAAAGACCTCCTTTATTGGCCTCAAGTAAGGTGTTTCCCGACGGATTCACAAGCAGATATTCCAGAGAGATAAAACGTACCGCTCCTTCGGTATCTCTTGGATCCTTTCTCATAGTATCAGCAAACCGAACGGCCACGGCTTTGGTTGTTCGGTTTCCCTGAGAATCTACACAGACAAAGGTAATTGGGATACAATCCAGTTCCGTTGCCTGTATCAACCGATTACTCTCATACCCCTCCATCCATAATCCTTTTCCCTGATTATAGCCATATGGAATATTGCCATCTTCCTTATCTACCGCCTTGACAAGTGTAGATAAATACGCCTCCGTCAGCTTTCCCTCTCTCGCCTGCTCCAATGGAAAATACATATCATAAGCGGTAATGCTAGGGGCTTGATCCCATATTGCATAGAAAATGATCGTGGCTCCGTTTATGGAAGTAATTCCCATTCTTTGGGCAAGCGTCTCCACCGCAATCTGCTGTCCTGCCAGGTATTCTGCCTGATTGCTGCGGCTTGACAGTGACCATCCCAAAAATTTGCAGTTATCCCTTCTTGTGTACATACACTGGGGCAGGGTGATGGTATCCGAGTAAGACACCGGTCTGTCCTGGTTCGCTCCGGTAAGCTCTCCCCCATTTCCATCAAAATGCAAGCCATACTGATTGGGCTTCCATACTGCATAGAGTCTTCGATTCCTGCTCACATTGGATAAAAAATCAGAGGATACCTTTTCATTGATGGCAAAGTAATCCCCCTGTCCGGCAGTAGAGCTGGTGCTCCATCCTGCTATCCGGTATCCCGCTTGTCTCCACAGCTCACCCGGATGTCTTTGATCTTCTGATTCTCTGGAGTATCCCATAGGTAAAAACATTCTGTCCGTGGGATATTGGTTTCGATAATAATTGACCACAATCGACTGCCGTACTGCTGTGGCTACCCAGCTTGAGTTTTCCGTTACCCGAAAGGTAAAGTCTTTTCCGGTGGAGGAGCCCACGGTTCCTCCATCCCATTTTTTGAAGGAGTAGGTGTCCTCTGTCACCGCGCGTATGGTTGTTTCCATTCCGTAGCAAAAGGTTCCTCCCCCGGAGACACTGCGAATTCCGGTTCCTCCGGACACCTGCACCGTGTAAAACAGGTTCTCCACTCTTTTTCCAAAGTGACCCTTTAAATTCTCTCTGGTAACCTCTGTCCAAGGAGCCGCATTGGCAATTCCATCATAGGTGGTATATACCGTTCCCCACGCAACTCCGTTTTCATTGATTGCTCCTTGCACCTGTCCATTTACAATGGTGGTGTCACAGGCGTCAAACACTATAGAGGCATTCCCGTTTTTCAGTTGGGTGATAGCTTGTTGTCCAAACGATTGAATCAGCTGTTGGAGGCTCATGCGATACAACAGATACTGATACCCGGACACTTCACTTTTCCTCCACTGCTTTAATACCCTTCCGTCGTTGGGCAAGTATTTCTGTCCGATTGCAATGCCCCAGCAATCATAGACAGTGGCTTTCCATCCCAGGGTCAGATACCGGATGGAAGCACTGCTAAGCCTTCCCTCTATGCCAAAATAGATATAGCCGTCGCTTACAGATTCCGGCACAAAAACCGCCCGGTCGCCGTAGGTCTGATAATAGGTATAAGCATCATCATAGGTGCCTGCCTGACAGATTTCCTTCTCCCCCAGAAAGAAGGAGCCTATCAGAAAAAATGCCACCAGAAAGAATGCCATCAGAAAGCAACAGATCTTCCTTCCTCTTTTCCTCTCAAAAGCTGACCTGCCAATCGTAAAAATATAGCTGCCCAAACTCATCATATTCTCCTTCTGTATATAGCGCGTAATAGATATAATTGAAGTCTGTATCCATCCATTCCTGTCCACGGACACTTGCCCTCTCCAGATTTCGTAGCAGAAACTGGTCTTTTCCATAAGCTCGAACCCCGTAGAAATAGGAAAGTCTCTCGGGCAGTCCTTGAGCCTCCAGGTAGGCAGCAATCACCGACTCCACCTCCTCCGGCGTCCGAAGTCCTTGTACCATCTCACTGGCAATCTGGTCAATGTATGCTTTTTCCTCTTGTTGAACACCGTTCACCGCTCTGGAATTGCAATACACCCACTGGGGCTCCACCTCCGGAAGCGGCCCTATATCAATGGGATTATACAAATCCTCCGTGGCCCAGCGCATCTGTGTCTCACTGGGTACCTCTGCCCCTGACTGAGCGATTGACTGAATTCCCTCCTGTACCTGTTGCTCAAGATAACTGTCCCAATCCTCCGCCGAGGCCTGAATCTGTTCATCCGATTCCTTCCCAGAGCCATCT
>JALEPP010000165.1 GCA_022767075.1 Agathobacter sp.
TCCTACACAAAGTAGTCGTCCATAGCCACTGCCAGGGGCCCCCTATACGTAATACGATCGCCCAGACCGGACAGCTTGATATAGCCCTCCGGCAAGTCCGGGTCATAGGCTTGACAGCACTGAATAAACCGCTCGAATATACCCGGAACTTCGACCACGGTTCCATAGACGATAATATTGTCCGGATTTAATACGCTGATAATGTTTTCAACCGTTCGTGCCAGTCGATCAATCTTTTCATCCATGATGCGCCGCACCCCTTCATCACCAAGTCCTATCACCTCAACGATACTATTGGCATTCAATTCATGGGAATCGTCCTCCAGCCATTGAATAAGCTTTGGCATATCCTTTGGATTTAGATTTCTCTTTATCTCATCCACAAAGGCATGGGAAGATATCACGGTCTCCAGGCAGCCTCTCTTGCCACAGCGACAAGGGATTCCATTCTTCTCCACTATATAATGTCCTATCTCTGCCCCTCGAAAGTCTCGTCCCTGATAGACATGATGGTCAATGGTAATGGCGGAGCCTACACCCGGTCCCCATTTCACAAACATAAGGTTGTTCTTGGAACGACTGTCTCCATAGATCAATTCACTATAAGCACAGGCCTTGACATTGTTCTCCACCACAATATCAACTCCCAGTTTTTCCTCAAGAATGCTTTTTACATCCACAGGTTCATCCCATATCTGAAAGGAATTCTTACTGATCCCCTTCTTGCGATCCACAATACCTGTAACAGATACGCCTCCTGCCAGAATATCTTCTTTTGCAACGCCGGCCTCCCACATCATATTCTTGCTAGAGGTTGCAACATTCTCTAAAAAAGCTTCTGGTCTTGCAGCTCTATCCGTTAGGATGCTCTTTTCTGATAACTTATTTCCAGCTAAATCCGTCAAGGTCAGGTAGGTTTCACCCACCTCAATTCGAATGCACAACACCTTTTTAAACCCATAATTGATATCCACAAGGATTTTTCTGCGCCCTGCACGTTTTTCCTGCTCAGCCTCTCCCTTTTCTACCAGGACGCCTTCCTCCATCAATTCACTGCAAATTAGTGTAACAGCAGCCGGAGTTAACCCAATGATTTGCGCTATGTCCTTCCTGGACATAGCGCCTTCACTGCACAATAACTTTAGAATTGCGGAACGATTACTCTGTTTTACATTTTCCTGATTAATTCCCTCAAATTTGTGTTTCATATAGTCTCACTAGTATTTTACAACTTCAACGTTCAACATACGAGCAAGTTTTTCAAGCTCACTACCGATACGCTTATATATTACCACATAATGAGGTTCCCATCCACCACGAATTGTGTCTTCCACAATCTTATCTGCCGGATAGTCAGTTTTCACAACGATGGATGCTCCATCAAACTGTTTTGGTTTGTCCAGTATCTCTCCCTCTGCGATGAAGAAACGGAACTCCCCTTTCTCTGTTCTTCCTACACGGAAAATAGTAGCTTCTTCATTTGACTCACAGCCAAAATCCATTACCGGACCGATTTTGCGGTTTGGATGAACGCCCACACATGCCCCTGTGTCCTTTCTTGCCAATGAGCAGGCAGCCATGCCACAGTGCCAATAGGTGATGCTTCCTTCCTTCTCATCCATTGCAACCGGATCTCCAAAGAAGGTCGCGATATCACAGAACTGACTTCCAATGTACATGGAAAGTGCTCCATATACATCCGCTTCACAGCTGGAAGGAACATTCAGTGCATTTAAAAGAGAAAGAACCATGCATACCGGTGTTCCAAAGGATACAAAGAAATCCGGCCAGCATCTGGAAGCAATGGCTCCCACCTTATTCTCCTCCACATATGTCTTATATGCTTTATAGAGTCTTGCAAAATCAAGAACGTTCTTCTCCGGCATTGCCTCAAGACCAACAACCTTCTGTTTTGCCTCCTCCAGATCGGCTGCACAATCGGCATCGCTGTAGCCCTTTGCTTTTTCAATCAGTTCTCTTGCTTCGATTGCTTCAAGAGTTACCCCGAATTTGCTCATAAGCTCTGCATCCAAAGCACGTCCAAAGCCAAAGCCCTGAGGAGTGTGACCAATTGCTGACAGCTTCAAGCTTCTAAGTGAAACCTTTGCCTTTGCAGCCTTAATCATTGCGCCAATCTCCCGTTTTACCTTTTCCTCCTCCGGTGCTCCAAATACAAACTCAAACTGTTTTTCACCCCGGAAGGCTGTGATTGCATTTGCTGCGGAGTACGCACCTGTCAAGGAGTTACTTCTCAGTCTTCCTCCATCAATTACCGGCTCACGCAAGGTCCAAAGCAACAGCGGACAAGTGAAGCGTTTTGCCACTTCACTTGCAAATGCTGCATTTGCAAAGGTAATATTCTGCAAAATTACCAGATCCGGATTAACCGTATCCAAATATGCGGATAATGCATCTACGGTCAGAAGCACTTCCTCCGGACAAACCACATTGGCATCCAGCGATTTCAGAGTTGCCACGGAACGATCAAACTGATCCTTGGCAGTCTCCATATGATAGGTTCCTACGCCGATAGGAACATAAACAACTTGAAATTTCATATCAATTTCCTCACTTACCTAAAGTTTCAAAATGAACTATTTTGTCTCCTTTGTCTCCTGAGCATCCATTTCCTCATGCTGCTTTTCCATCTCTTCCATGTTCTTCTGGTTCAGAGCTTCAATTAAATATAAATTAATAATTTATTACTTAACCAATAGTGAAATGCCTGAAATAATTAACAGAATATATGTAAGCTTCATAAATTTTCTCTGACTCATCCTCTTTACCAGAATTCCTCCGATTATCATTCCTCCAAGAAGGAACG
>JALEPP010000012.1 GCA_022767075.1 Agathobacter sp.
GGATGATCCAGCCACTGTTCCGGGTTGTAATCTCCCCCATGGAGCAAACCTTCTACCTTGTCATACACTCTTTTACTCATGTATCCTATCCTCTCTCTCACTTCAAACAGTCTTTATTTTTCACGGTTGCTTACTGACCAGTCCATAATCTCCTCTCTCTCCAAAAGCTCCTCAAAATCCTCCTGAGGCAATGGCTTGGAAAAATAGTAGCCCTGTACAAAATCGCAATCCTTTTCCGTAAGGAAATCCAGCTGTTCCTTGGTCTCCACACCTTCCGCAATAACCTTTACACCTATCTTGTGCGCCATCTCAATGAGAATCTCAATGATAACCTCCATCTTCGAATTGGAGCCTATCTGACGAACAAATCCCATATCCAGCTTCAGCACGTCAAAGTTAATATCCGCAATGGTACTAAAGGAAGAATATCCACTTCCAAAATCGTCCACAAGCACCTTACAACCCACCTCCCGAAACTGATTGAGAAAATCCTCCTTCACATCCGTGAGACTGCTGTAGGTAGACTCTGTAATCTCCAGACATAAGGTACCCTTTGGAAGGTCTGTTTTTTTTGCTCCGTTTATGAGCTTCGATATAGTCTCCCTGTCATAGAAATCCATCCAGGTAAGATTCACCTCCACCGGAACAATTGGCTTTTTCTCATGATATCGGTCCTCCAAAAGCTTTTTCACTGTGGATGCCACAAAATAATCCGCCTCTGTAATCTGTCCGGACTCCTCCATACTAGGTACGAAAAACGCCGGAGAAATCAATCCTCTGCTTGGATGTATCCAGCGAATCAGCGCTTCTGCCGACGCCAGCTTGTGATCCTTTACAGAATAAATTGGTTGGTAGTACACTACCATTTCTTCGTTCTTAAGAGCGCTGGAAATGTCATTGGCTAACTCGTTTTTTGCCATATATGCCACTCTCATCGAGGTATCAAAAATTGCATAGGGCTTCACATAGGCATCCTCTATGTATTCCTTTGCAAGCATTGCCCTGTCACACATCCCCTGAATTGGCTTATCAATGTCGTCAATCATGAAAATCCCACAGTTCATGATAAAATCCATCTCATGGTCCTCTACCATCATAGGCTCAAGACAAACTCTTGAAAGTTCATTGAAATCCAAGTTGCGTTGTTTCGTCAAGGCCACAAAATGATCTGCTTCCAAGCGCGCAACCACCAATGGCCGCAATTCCGATTCCTCAATACGTTTTGCACACATTCGAAGAATTTCATCGCCGTAAGCAATGCCAAAGCGTTCGTTCACAGCCTTAAAATGACTGATATCAAAATACAGGATTGCGTAATCCTCAGTAGGGGCCCCAAAAAGAATATCCTCCGTTTTATGAATAAACCCTTTTCTATTCCATATATGAATCACCTCTTCCTGCCCTAGCTCCAAGGTGACATCCTGAGCGGTACACACAATCAATTCCTTCTCTTCGTTCAAATACATAAAATTCAATCGAATGTACTTGGTTCCACCCTCTCTGGAATGAATCCGTGTAACAAAGGAATACCCACTCTCCTTTTTTAATGCCCGAATAATTTTGGACATCTCCATGTTTTGAATTGCTTCATCTCTTTCAGACAGAACCACATATTTTTCAACAAATCGCGCAATTCCATCCTCATACTCATAGGTATCTCCCAGCTGTCCCGTTGTGTCACTTTGATTGTTTCCACCTACGTTATACACAATCAGCTGTCGTGTCGGAATAGATATCAACAAAATCCCTAGATACTCTCTCTCCAAAAGAAGCTTTTTAATGTGTCTCTCAAGATGGGTACCTGACACATCATGCGCATAGATAACCCCCTCCACGTCCTTCGTAAATGGATTTCGAATCATGGTAATGGTTGTGCTAAGAAGCGTTCTTTTATCCTTGGACAACTCAAACAAATGCTCCATTCGAACCTTTGTCTCGCCATTCTCAAATCGTTCCAGAAGATTCTCTCTGGAAAAAAGACTTACAAACTCCTCTGCACTCTTTTGATTCACAAAAAACTTCTGACACTCTTTCAGATGCACGGAATAATCCTGAATGTTTTTTAAATATTCAACATTAGAATACTCCGAATAACTATCCAGAATCCTTCCCTGGGTAATATTAACCTGAATGGTAGCTACCGCGTGTCGATTCATCTGAATGATTGATCGAACTGTATTCTTATAACGGTTTCGTTCCTGTTCATCCCTTATGTGTTCTTCGGTAGCATTGTCCATATATACAAGCAAAGCTTTTCTGTCATTCCACTCTGTAAATTTCCCTGTAATTCTGTAATACTCCTTGGTTTTCGGATCTTGGAATTCCACCATCCTGCCAGAGTATGCAGCCTGTAGACCATAACAGTCTGTGCTTTTATTTCCTCCATCCTTACAAAAAAATTCATGACAATGATGGCAGGAAAGCTGTGCCTTTTTTATCCCCATTTTCTCCTGTGCGGTCTCATTGGCAAACAAAATCTCTTTCGTCTCAGGATCAACCACATAGATAATCTGTTTTGATGCATCAATTATGCTCTTATACTGTTGCCCCATAGTTTCTCACCTCTAACAATTCGGAATACGGCTATCGTGACAGCTGAAATAAATAGTCTGATAATCGATCGCCACATCCTTTAAAAGCTCCATTGCATGTTTCATCTTCTCCTGATCCAGATTCACAAAAGGATCATCTAAGATTAAAAATGGTTTCTCATTTGGATACATAGCCTGCACCAAAGCAAGTCTCATGCAAAATCCAATCACATCCTGCCAACCCTCGGACAGCCATCTTGGATCACGGTATTGTCCTTGTTCCTTTACCTTTAGTTCCATATTGGCATCCACTATCCACTGGGATTTCTCGTCCTCTACCAAGGACTCATAATACCTGCGAAAGCCCTTACTGATTGGTTCCATATATTTGGCAATTACCTGCTCTCTTGCTTCCTGAAGATAGGTGGCAGTAAGCTCCATAATGTGGTACTTCTCCATTTCTTCCTTCTGAAGCAGTTTAGCCTCTTCCAACTCCTGCATCCTCAAATCCTTCTGATCCAGCTGTTCCTGAAGGTCTTCCAGCTGTCGGCGATAGCTTTCCAGAGAATCGGACACTTCTTCTATCTCAACATCTAATTGACGGATTTTTTCGGTAAGCTCCTCCGCAGAAAAGGTCTTCTCTTCCTCAGAATATTCCCTCTCAAGATAAGGATGTTCTACAAAATACTGTTCTCTCTGTCCCTTTGCCGTGTGGTACATGCTAAGTGCCGTGTCATATCGGTTTCTAAGACTCTGAAGTCGTCCCAGCTCCTCACGAGGATTCTCTGTCATGGATACCCCGTAAATTGCAAGCCCACCTTCCAACAGCTGGCGCTGATTGGATACCATCTCCTCCGCCAGGTGATAATTTCGAACCTTTTGCTCCAGCTGAGACAAGTTCTGCCTATCCAGCTGTCTCTGTAATTCCAGGATTCTTGCTTCCTGAAGGCGCTTCTCCTGCTCTAAGCGTTGCTCCTCCATGCGAAGCCTCCTGATTCTTTCCGTTTCCTCCAGAAGCATTCTTTTTCGATTCTCAAAATGCTTCCGCAACAATAAAACTGCGACAAGTGCCACAACTACCAAAAGAAGAGCAACCCCAATTGCAGTGGGAAGCGATAGCTTTAAAAAGGCAACACTGGAGAGTAATACGACAACCAAGCCAGCAACCACAGACACCAACCTTAGCACACCGGCCTTCTCCTGAAATTCAGGTTCCTCCGGTATTTCCTCATTTGGGGATGCCCCCTCCTGCTCCGGAATTATGGTCGAACTTTGCTCTCCAAGTTCTTTCAGTCTCTCATACGCCTTTTGCTCCTCATCACTGAGACATTGCGCCGTCAACTGAAGCTTCCACTGTTCCAGCTGCTGAATCTGTTCCAAAAGCTGCTGTAATACCTCCTGACTTGGAATCTCACCCGGAAAGCTCTTGCTAAGCTCGTTTAACTCCAGCTTCCTTTGTTCTTCCTGTGCCTTAAAGGCCGATAAAGTATCTTTTTCTGCCACTCGTCTCTCAAAGGCAATGACCTTTTCCAACTCTCCCTGTAAGCTGCTTCTTTTTGCCTTAAGTTCTTTTCTTTTGTGTTCCTGTTGGATTAGCTTCTGATGGTAGGCTTCAAATCCATTTGCAGCAGATTCCAGTTCCTTAATCTCCTCCATCAGGCGTCCAATCTCACCCTTTCGCTTCTTAATGGATCCGGTAATCCTGTCCGGACTCATTTTATTCATGGAATCCTTCAGGTTCGCCATGGCCATCTCAAAGTGATTCATATCTCCTGCCGCTTCCACGAGATTTCCGAGCTTTGCGTGAATCCCATCTGAGGAAACCTGAAGCACTTCATTTTGCATCATACAGATACTTCTCTTAAAGGAAGCCCCGTCCAAATCAAATATCTCTTCCCCGATTTTCTCGGAGTAATCCTTAGACTCCAGGTTCGTATCCAAATCAAAAAGCTGGAATTGATCGGTCTTTGGTGTCTTACCAAAAGAGCGAAGGATACGGTACCGCTTTTCACCTATGGAAAAATCCAATTCCCCGCCATATACACCCCCTTGCCATGGTTGGAAGAGAGCTCGCTCCTTATCCAGCGCTTCTTTTTCCTTCTTGCTTTCAAACCCATAAAACATCACCTTAAGAAAGGCGGCAAAAGTACTCTTTCCCCAACCGTTTTCTTCGTTTATGACATTTAATCCCTCTGAAAAATCATAGGTAAAATCCGAGATTTTTCCGAAATTCTCAATTTTACAGGCTAACAATCTCATGCTTAGAATTCCTCCCCAGAAAGGGCTTGTATTCCCATTCGAATCACTCTTGATTTGGTGTCCGAATCCATATCTGATTTCTGAATCATACGGATAAAGGCACCTTTTAAGGATTCATCCTTCTCGTAATCGGTATAGTCAATTTGATAGGTGGTGTGATTCTTGATTTTCACATAGTAAAAACGCTCACAGAAACAATCTAACAAATATTCTTCGTGAATCTCTGTCTCCACATCCACGGCTCCCGTAAGCTCGATTTTCACAAGACTTTTTGGAGACAAAGCCTGTTTCATAAGCTCATCCTCCACGCGCTCCTTCACCTGGGAAGTGTTACTAGCTCCTGTGCAATCCACAGGGACCGTATACAAAGTGCGGGCAGCAAAGGGCACAAAGGTATCCTTGCATTTCCCGGTAGTCTCATCCACCTCCAGAAGAACAAAGCCCTTTTCCCGGCACTCATCAAACCCACGTCCCTCCAGGCATCCGCTGTAGCAATAGATACCTCTTGCGTCCAACTCTTCTCTTTGGTAGCCATGGACATGTCCCAAGGCCAGATAGTCAATGTTCTTATTTTTTAATTTACCTAAGTCAATACTCTCCGCCTTGTCCTTTGCGGCATACTTTCCAGTCTGACCATGAAGTGTTACAATGTTGCAGTCGTCATAATCTAAAACCAGCGAATTATATGCGGTAGGGTTGTTACTCTCAGAAAGCTCCAATCCCCAGATTGCCACCTTTCCATACCGATACACCGTCCACTCTTCTGAGAAAAGTTTCAGGTTCTGCGGAACTTCTTCCATGTTGGAAAGAAAGTTATCATTGTCGTGATTGCCTTTGAGATACAAAAAGTCAATCTCCGGGTTATTTCTGATACAGTCCGTAACAAGATTTCTGGCGGTGGCAGAAATGTTTCTGGTATCAAACATATCTCCTGCAATTAAGATCACAGACACCTGCTGCTTTCTGGCATAATCCACCATGCGTGAAAAGGTATGAAGGAGCTCTCCTTTTCGCTCTCTGGCCTGCTCCTTGGATAAGTTGGATGTCATCTTTGCATCTAAATGCAAGTCTGCGCAGTGTATGATTTTCATACAGTTCCCCTCATTTCAATCATTGGACTACCCTTTTTCTCCAGGTAACTCTCCGTAATGGTCACCTTTCCAATGTTATCATCCTTTGGAATCTCATACATGATATCTATCATGAACTCCTCCAGAATCGCTCTTAGGGCTCTGGCCCCGACTTTTTTCTCTTTCGCTCTTTTGGCAATTGTCTTAAGGGCATCCTCATCAAACTCTAAAAGAACCTCATCCATGGCAAGAAGCTTCTTGTATTGTTTTACAATGGCATTCTTTGGCTCCACCAAAATGCGGACAAGCATCTCTTCTGTAAGTGCTTCAAGAGAAAACAATACCGGAAGGCGACCGATAAATTCTGGAATCATACCAAAGTTGCGTACATCCTCAACCGTTACCTTCTGAAGAAGATTCTCCTCTTTGTCATATTTATCCTTAAGATCTGCACGGAAGCCAATGGAAGATTCTTTGTTCAAGCGCTCCTTAATAATCTCCTCAAGTCCCGGGAAGGCTCCGCCACAAATAAACAAAATATTCTTCGTATCCACTGTGGTCATAGGAACCATAGCATTTTTGCTGCTTGCTCCAACCGGAACTTCCACCTCTGCCCCCTCTAAAAGCTTTAGCATTCCCTGCTGTACAGATTCGCCACTGACATCTCTTTGATTGGTATTCTTCTTTTTGGCAATCTTATCAATCTCATCAATGAAAATAATACCATGCTCAGCTTTCTCTACGTCATTGTCAGCAGCCGCAAGAAGCTTACTAACCACGCTCTCAATATCATCTCCAATATATCCGGCTTCTGTGAGAGAGGTTGCATCCGTAATGGCAAGAGGCACATCTAAAAGCTTGGCCAAGGTCTTAACCAGATAAGTCTTGCCACAACCGGTAGGACCAATCATAAGCATGTTGGACTTCTCTATTTCCACTCCATCCGTCATATCAGACATGATGCGCTTGTAGTGGTTATATACTGCCCCGGACATTATCTTTTTTGCCTGCTCCTGACCAACAACATACTCATCAAGACTCGCTTTAATCTTATGAGGAGCCGGGATGGAATGAATATCCAAAACTGCCGGTTCTTTTTTCTCTTTTTCCTTTTTCTTTTTCAGTCTCTGGTTCTTTGGAACTCCTCCCTGAAGATCCGAAAGGTTAATCATGCTGATATTAGGGATCGTGCCAAGATTCACCCCCGGAAAATCCCCCATAGGGAATGGGGTACTGTTCATGGCATCAAAGGTTCTTTGCATACAATCGCTGCATATGCAGATATCTCCGGGAATCTTAATCATTTTTCCTGCTATATGCTCAGGTCTGTGACACATATAGCATATCTGCTCATAGTCCTCCTCCTTGTCCTCAGATTTGGCACCATTCTCATCTATAATATCTGCCTTTTTTTCTGCATCGGAATCCACTGCTTCCGCTACAATCTTTTCTACATTTTCTTTTGGATTCTTGTCCTTATCCGAAACGGAATCTACTTCCATAAAATCATTATGTTCGTTATTACTCATTTTGTACTCCTTTTTGCTAAGAAACCAGGCCTTTTGGGTATAAGACCCCATTTATAGCCTATTTAAGTAATTATACGTCACTGTGTGTTGAAAAACAATACAATTAAAGGATGTCACATAAAAAGAGGAATCCGTTTCTTACGAAACGGACTCCCCAAGAACCAGCTCCTCAACAGTAGTATGAAACATCCTGCTGAGCATAATCATGTTTCCCATTTCCGGAATACATTTTCCACTCATCCATTTGTACACTGCCTGGGGTCCTGTCAACCCCAATTGCTCACTAATATCGGTTACTCTCATATGATTTTCTTTTCTCAGGGTCTGAATTCTCTGTCCAATTTTTACCGGATCTACAATAACATATTCCACGCTGTTGATTCTTGTATGATTCACATTTGTATTCATAGAAACCTCCTGTGTTTTCTCTTTTCCCTTTTGTTCTTTGCTTTGATAAACTCATTATCCTAGAACAGTGGTTGAAAAAACATAAGAAAAAGTGCGGAATAAAGAGTCTTATTCCGCACCTGCTATCACAGATTATTACTTTTCATACTGATATTCCTGGTTAAAGCCCTCCAGTCCCTCTGTGGGAATAGTGAAGACAAGCATCCCCGACGAATATGGTCCAAGAACATATGGCTCTGCCACAATCTGAAGTCCTTCAGCAGTGAGAGCAAAGGTTCCCTCCCTTCGAATGAGCTCCGGAATGCTAAGCTCATAGTCATCCAGAAAAGCTACATCCATCTCCTTGGACTGCTGTAGAATCATTGCACTCAATTCCGACATAAAGGCCTCTTCGGAAACATCCCCATTCCCATCCAACAAGTCTGCCAGTGTTAAAAGCCTTCCTGATTTCGAATCAAAATTCAGGCAATAGGCCAATTTGTCACCATGGGTTCCTCCTTTATACACATAGGTATAGCGGATAAGGGAAAATACCCGTTCGTCATTGCGAAGAAGCATGTACGAATTCTCTTTTGCATATGGTTCAAAGGTGCTATCCCCTTCCATGGAAACCCTTTGTTCCAGATAATACTGTCCTTCCTCTGCCAGGCCATCAAGCTCCTGCCTGGCTTCCTCCTCTAACTGTGCCAGAGTTGCATTAATAGCTTCGGCTGCCTCCTGATTGTCTTTGTTCGTCACCTGAAGTTTCGAAAGGTTTGCAGTAAAATACAAGATTCCATCCTGTTCGGCCTGGGAGTGCTCCACCTTCTCTGTCACCTTAAAATATCCTTTTGTCAAAAGCTCCTGTACATCCTGCTCTTTTGTATCCGTTCCGGAAGCCAGCGTCTCTGTCTCATTCCCTGTCTCTGTATTTTTTAAGGTCTCATTGGTATTATCCCGATTGGCGTTTTGTCCTCCTAGTTGCATTGCAAGGAGAATCATTATCGCAAACAGGATAACCAGGAGTAATGCAAGCCCTTTTAATTGCACATGCGCCTGTTTCTTCTTACTCATTTTTCCAGTCTCCTACTTCTGTCATCTCAATTACCCATTGTCTAATGCCAATGGGCTTTCTGCTATATCAACCTAGTAATCTTCTTGGGGCTCCCCAAAGAAAAACTACAATAGGTCAATAATATCTGTGAGCTTGTCCACACAGCCATACAACATTTTCTTTAGTTCCTCATCAGGCTGCGTCTGATCCGGAACCATAACGGTCTTGCAGCCTGCCTTATATGCGCTGATTACTCCGTTAGGAGAATCCTCCACCGCCATACACTCCTCAGGTTTCAGCTGCATCGTCTCGCAGGCAAAACAATAGATGTCCGGAGACGGTTTTCCATGCTCCACCATGGGTGCACACACAATCTCATCAAAGTATTGGTACAATCCGATTTTCTTTAGGTATCTGGTGGCCCGCTCCAAATCATTCGCCGTAGCCATGGCATTTTTAATTCCATGTTCTTTCAGGTAGGTCAAGATCTCCACTGCCCCCGGCTTAAGCTCAATTCCAACCTTTTCCAGATGCTCCTCCATGATTTTCTTACGGAAATTGCGAACCGTAAGGTAATCAAAGTCCGGATCCCCAGAAATCTCCTTTAAACGCCGAGGCGCGTATGGCTGGCCCAGGGAGCGCATGGATAGAGCCTGTTCATCTGTCATGGTATATCCAAAATGCTCCATAGCCTTAGGCCAGAACACACGGTAATATTTCTCTGTATCGATAAGAGTTCCGTCCATATCGAAAATAACTGCTTTCATCACTTGAACCTCCAAACCATGGGGACGGGGCTTTTGTGCTTTTGTGCTTCTGTGCTTTTGTGTATTTATTTTTCCCCCAAGGATATAGAGTATTATATGTCAAAATATCTCCTTACGCAATGGGATGCAGGGACCTTATGCATACGTGCTAGGGCTTATGCATGCGTGCTAGGTCCTGTGGCAGATAGTGTCACATATGTTATGTATGGTCTATATAACACTTGACACTCCCCATGCCTAAAGGCAGGGGATTCTTGGTAGCTGCCGAAATTGTATCGGCTGACCAGTTCGTTTCTGATAGGTCGTACCCCAAGTTAGGGCTGTGTCATCAGCCCTCGTAGAGCAGAACATATAGTTCTCTACGCAGTTTGTCTGTTACCAACAAACTCAGTTGAGTTGCAGATATTCATAGCACCTAAAAGATCTCTATGAATATGGAATCCACATTCACAAGTATAGTTTCTGTCGTTGGCATGATGAACACTACCACAAATAGGACAAGTCTGACTTGTGTATGCTGGATTTACATACTCAACAGATATGCCTGCTAATTTTGCCTTGTATTCTATAAA
>JALEPP010000039.1 GCA_022767075.1 Agathobacter sp.
TTTTACGGCACATATCTGCAATCTCGTTGTAGTTCTGGCGGATTGCTGCTGATGGACGAATATTCATATTTGCACCTCCTTAAAATAGTTGCGATAGTAATATTCTGACTATATTATACTTATTTCATACAACGAAGTCAATAGATTGTATCTGTATCAGCAGTTGTAAATTGTAACCCTACATATTCATAAAGCAACAGCTGCCTAGCTGATTGTATTATATAAGTAATTGTGCTATTATAGCTTTGGGCTGGTCGAAAGACCCAGGTCCAACCTAATTAGGCGGGGAGACTCCCTGCATTATATTTGACACTTCCCATAGATAGTGTTAGTATATAAGTACAAAAAAGGTGCTACCGCGATGACGGTCGCCTGATTAAATAAGGGATAAAAATAATCGCCTAGTTAGCCAGACCGAGGCGGTTATTTTTTTGTGGTCTTGCTGCTATTAGAACCAATTGCATAGCCAAGACCAAAAGAGGTTAAGCAGAGACTAAGCACTGCAATCAAGTCAACAATTGTTAGCATAAGATGAGTCCTCCTTTCCATTAGATTCCCATAGGGTTTCTATGTAATCGGAGCTAGAACTCTCCGCAAAAAGCGAACCGCCATCAACACGTCAATGTGTGGTAGCACCCCGAGAAATAAATTTTTGTCAGAACTAAATATATCGGCCATTTCTTCCGATACATTCGTTACAACGAGACGGAGCTTGTTAGAAAATGTGGCACGTATTTTTACATGGGCGTAACTAGCGTGTAAAGACAGGAGGTTTGCAATGAGGATTGCAAGCAGTATGGTAGCCATGACTTCTACACATCAGGAGTCTAAACATGTATCGAAGCAGTCGATGACGATGAATGTACCGGTATCCAATGGTTTTTCAGGATTTCTGGTATCCACCACTAGGAATCGACAGTCCAAGCAGATGGCACAAGAGACCCAAGGGACCCAAAAGATGGGAAAGAGTGCGAGAATTGATTTCTCGGAATCCTACAAGTTTAAAAGCCAGATGCTACGACAGTTGTTCGAAATCCTGAATCAGAGCAGGCGGATGATGAGGACGATTTCTCTTTCTGAGACCCAGGGAATGGTGGATTTTCGCTCCCCATTTTATCAGACACAGGAGATTCAGGACTCCATCCAAGATGGTTCCGGTGAACAAGGGATGACGGGGCAAGGAACCATGGAAGTTGGAACCACTGGTTTTGGAACCCTGTGGCAGAGAGTGAATGTCACCTCCAGCTTTTTAACGGAGACGGAGAGTACAACCTTTGCATCAAAGGGAATTGTGAAAACGGCAGACGGAAGAAGCATTGATTTTAACATTCAGGTCTCCATGTCCAGTGAATTTGTATCTCAGATGGACATGATATCTGTGGAAAACTATGTGTTGACAGATCCCCTTATGATAAATCTGGATACTCCGGTGGGAAGTGTTTCCGACCAGAAATTCTTCTTTGATCTGGATGCAGATGGGGAAAAGGAGGAGATATCCTTTGCCGGAAAAGGAAGTGGTTTTCTGGCCCTGGATAAAAATGGAGATGGTATCATTAATGATGGCTCTGAATTATTTGGAACAAAAAGTGGAGACGGCTTTCGGGATTTGGCGGCTTATGATTCAGATGAAAATGGCTGGATTGATGAGAACGATGAGATTTTCTCCAAGCTTCGGGTATGGACCAAGGATGAGAATGGAAAAGACATCCTGATGTCTCTAAAGGATGCAGATGTAGGAGCTATCTATCTTTCCAATGTAGACTCTCAGTTTTCTTTGCGGGATGCTTCCTACAATATGAATGGGATGCTAAGAAAGACGGGATTGTTCCTGCGTGAAAGCACAGGAGCGGCAGGAACCATCAACCATGTGGATTTAACATCCTAGCATTTTAATGGGGACGTTCCTTTGTCCTTGGAACAAAAGAGACTGCAATTCCAAAACGGAATCTGCAGTCTCTTTTTTACGTAGTAGGTCTTTTATTCATCAAAAATACTTACAATTTCCCCGTCAAGAATACGGTTTGTATTTTTTACAGCACAGAAGTTTCCACACATGCTGCAGGTATCCTCTTTTTCAGGAGCTGCTTCGGCGCGGTAGCGTCTTGCTTTTTCCGGGTCCATTGCAAGTTCAAACATTGCCTCCCAGTCGAGCTTCTTGCGAGCCTCACTCATTTTGTAATCCCAGTCAGCTGCACCTGGAATCCCCTTAGCGATATCTGCTGCGTGAGCAGCGATTTTCGCGGCGATAATTCCTTCTTTTACGTCCTCTGCATTTGGAAGACGAAGATGCTCTGCCGGTGTTACATAGCAAAGGAATGCAGCACCATTTGCGGCAGCAATAGCTCCACCGATTGCGGATGTAATGTGATCGTATCCGGGTGCGACGTCCGTTACCAAAGGTCCAAGTACATAGAATGGAGCTCCGTGGCATAACGTCTTTTGAATCTCCATATTTGCAGCAATTTGGTTCATAGGCATATGTCCGGGTCCTTCAATCATTACCTGTACATCCCGTTCCCATGCACGCTTGGTTAATTCGCCAAGTGTGATCAATTCCTCAATCTGAGCTGTGTCGGTTGCATCTGCAAGACATCCGGGTCTGCATGCATCTCCAAGGCTCATGGTGATATCATACTGAGCGCAGATATCAAGAATTTCATCATAGTGCTCGTAGAATGGATTTTCCTGACCTGTCATTTCCATCCAGGCGAACATAATAGAACCGCCTCGTGATACGATATTCATCAGACGCTTGTTGTTCTTAAATCGGGCTGCAGTTGCTCGGTTCATTCCACAGTGGATGGTCATGAAATCCACGCCATCCTCTGCATGCATTCTTACGATATCCAGCCATTCCTGGGCTGTAATCTGTCCCAGTGGCTTATGATAATAGACAACTGCGTCATAGATTGGAACGGTTCCAATCATGGCAGGACAGGTTTCGGTTAATTTGCGTCGAAAAGTTCTTGTATCTCCATATGAGCTTAAATCCATAATCGCTTCAGCCCCCATATCAACCGCAGCGCGAACCTTTTCGTATTCCATGTCCACGTCCTTCCAGTCACGGGATACACCCAGATTTACATTAATCTTGGTGGTAAGCTTTGCTCCAACTCCGCTTGGATTTAATGCTTTGTGATTTTTGTTGCAGGGAATAATGACTTCTCCCTTTGCGATCAGTTCTCTGAGCTGATCCGGTGCCATGTTTTCTTTTTTGGCCACAATCTCCATCTGTGGAGTGATGATACCCTTGCGGGCGGCGCCCATCTGTGTGGTGTATTCTGCCATATTTTTTTCCTCCTTTTGCTTTGAAGGACAGAAGGTGGTGCCCCCAATCTGCCCCTGGGGAGTCCTGCATCAAAAAAGCTGTGCCAGCAGGAATGCGCGACACAGCTTCTAAACGTATTTTGTGTAAAAGTAGTTCTTATGTATCCCTACGTTGGCATTATCCAAATCAGGTTGTGGGTCAAAGCGACACAGCTTACTCTCAGCCTGCTTTCTGCAAGCTCCCCGTTTTTGCTTCCTCATTTTATCATGAATAAGTACGGAGTGCAATCGATCACAAGCATTTCATTTACAAAAAAAATCTATCGTGATAACATAGTATCAATCTGACGTAGGAAAGACGTCGAGGACATATTTTTACCAGGGATAGGGAAGAACGATGTATCGAATTTGTATGGTGGAGGATGATCCACTAATCGCAAAAAAAGTTAAGAACCATCTGGAAAGCTGGGATTACGAGGGGACTCTTATTGAGGATTTTTCCAATGTTATGGCGGAAGTGGAGGCTTGTAATCCTCATCTTATTTTGATGGATATTAAGCTTCCCTCTTACAACGGATATTATTGGTGCCAGGAGATTCGAAAAACTTCAAAGGTTCCTATCATGTTTTTATCGTCAGCTTCGGACAATATGAACATCGTAATGGCAGTGAATATGGGCGGGGATGACTTCCTTGCAAAACCATTTGATCTGGACGTGCTTACGGTGAAGATTCAGGCCATGCTTCGAAGAAGCTATGACTTTGTAGATGCCGGGGATACCTTAGAATACCGGGGAATGATATTGAACCTGGGAGACGCCACTGTGCTCTACAATGGGAATCGTGTGGAACTCACCAGAAATGAATTGAAAATCCTGCAGACCCTTTTGGAAAATAAGGGGAAGATTGTCACCAGGGATATTCTGATGACTAAAATCTGGGAGAGTGATGATTATATTGATGAGAATACCTTATCGGTCAATGTCAATCGACTCCGAAAGAAGCTCGCAGAGATGGGATTGGAGGAGCTCATTGTTACCAAGAAGGGAATGGGGTATAAGTTAGGATGAGTAAGGGGAAAAGTTATATAAAGCGACATATGGGAGTTTTGTTTGGAATGGCAATCTTATTTGTGTTCCAGGGAAGCTTTCTATTTCTTAGCCAGGTTGAATTGCAGGACCTGGCTTATCTTCTTATATTGGAGATATTGATTCTTGCGGTGCTCCTTGGAGTGGATTTTCTTCGCTACAGCAAAAAAGTGAAGCTGTTTGAAGGTCTGTTACTTCGTCCTGCCGGAGAACAGAGAGAGAAGCTGGAACCGGAGGACATTCTGGAGGAAAAATACTTGGAAATGATAGATGCCCAGATTCGCAGCAGAATGAATACGGAGAATGAATTTCTGAAAAATGCCAAGGAGATGGAGCAGTACTATAATATCTGGGTACATCAGGTGAAGACTCCTATATCGGGAATGAATGTGGTGCTTCAGAGCATGGAGCCTACGGAGGATGTGACGGAGCTTCAGACACAGCTTTTTTCCGTAGAACAGTATGTGGATATGGCACTGCAGTATCAGAGAATTAAGGCAAAAGGAAATGACCTTAGCTTTTCCGAGGTATCCTTGAATAAAGTAATCAGGGAAAATATCAGAAAGCATGCGAGACTTTTTATTGGGAAAAAGCTTGCAGTAACCTATCAGGAGACCTCGTTAAAGGTGTTGTCGGATGAAAAATGGTTAAGCTTCGTGTTGGGACAGCTTTTTTCCAATGCTATCAAATATTCCACAAAGGGGACCATTGTCA